>NZ_VJWX01000088.1 GCF_007713715.1 Amycolatopsis rhizosphaerae | reverse complement strand
GCGCGCAACTGCGCGGAGGCCGTGGCGCGGGCGGTGTCCGGCGGGAGCCCGTTCAGCCCGCCGATGCCCGTCCACTGTGGACCCTCCTCGTCCTGCGGTGCGAACTCGCCCAGCAGGGAGGCGAAGAACGGGAGCCCGGTCAGCTGCGGGAACGCGGTGACCAGCCGGGGCACGTCGAGCCGGAGCGCCCCGGCGTGCGGCAGGTCCCGGCCGAGCACGGCGGCCAGTACCGCCGTCCCCTCCTCCGGCCGGATCGGGTGCAGCCAGGGGATGTCCAGGTCCGCGGCGGCACCGATCTCGGCCCAGGTGCCCCAGGAGATCGAGGTGGCGGGGAGACCCTGCGCCCGCCGCGTCGCGACCAAGGCGTCCAGGTAGGCGTTCGCGGAGGCATAGGAGGGCTGCCCCGGTGAGCCGTGCAGTGCGGCGGCCGAGGAGAAGCCGACCCACCAGTCCAGGTCGAGGTCGCGGGTCACCTCGTGCAGGCGCCAGGCGCCGTAGGCTTTCGGCCGCCACGACCGGTGCAGCGTCTCGGCGTCCAGCCGGGAGGTGGTGCGGTCGTCGAGGACCGCGGCGGCGTGGATCACCCCGCGCAGCGCGGGCCCCGCCGCGGCGACGAGCCGTTCGGCGACGCCGGGTTCGGCGATGTCGCCGAGTACCACCTCGACCTCGGTGCCCGCGGGGAGGGCGGCGAGCGCTTCGCGCGCCGCCGGGCCCGGCGCGGACCGTCCATTGAGGACCACCTTGCCCGCGCCCTGCTCCGCGAGCCAGGCGGCGAGGTGGCGGCCAAGGCCGCCGAGTCCGCCGCTGAGCACGTACGCGGCACCGGGGCGCACGACCGGAGCGGTGCCGGCGGCGGCTTGGGGAAGCCAGTCCAGGCGGCGGGCGTAGCGCACTCCGGCTCGCCAGGCGACCTCGTCGTCGTCGCCCGTGGCCAGTTCGTCCGCGAGCGCCGCGGCCGCCTCCTCCGGGGTCCACCCGGGATCGAGGTCGGTGATCGCGGGACGCAGTTCGGGATGCTCGCAGGCCAGTACCCGCACCAGCCCACGCAGGGAGGCGAACGCCGGTTCCGCCACTTCGCCCGGTTCGACCGAGAACGCCCCCGTGGTGACCAGCAGCAGCCGGGGCGGCCGCGCCAGATCGGCGAGGCGGCGGGTCGCGTCCGCGACCGCGAGCACGGCCCGTTCGGCGTCGGCGAGGCTTCCGCGCGGCGGTACCACGACGAGCACCGCCTCGGCCTGGGGGTCGAATCCGGCACCGAAACCGGCTTGGCGGGCGCGAAGCGCGGTGGCCAGCGGGCTGGGCTGCTCGCCGAGCACCACGACGTCACCACCGCTTTCCCCGGCGGAGCGTGGGCTGTCGAGCGGGGCGGGGTGCCAGACCGCTTCGAGGAGCCGTTCGGCCAGCGGCGCGGCGATCTCGGCGCGGGCGGCCTCCCGCAGGGAAACCTCCCCGATTTCCAGCAGCACCCTTCCCGTTGCGTCCACGACGTGCAGTTCGCCGGTCCAGCCACCCCGGGCGTCTTCGGCCACCGAAACGTGCACCGTTTCGCCGCCGGACACCCGGCCCGTGCCCCGGACGGTGCCGAACCGCACCGGCAGGTGAAGGCGTCCCGGCTCCGGCTCGGGCAGTGCCGCGGCGAACGCCTGCAGGCACGACTCGACCACCGACGGATGCAGGAAGAACCGCGGATCGCCCGGTGCGGCCCCGGGCAGCGCCACCGTCGCGACGACGCGGCCGGGCTGCACCGCCGTCCTGGGCTCGCGCAGGCCGGTGAAGGCGGGACCGTACACCACGCCGAAACCGGCGAACCGGCGGTGCAGCGCGGACACCGCGGTTGTGCCCCGTTCGTCCACAGTGGAGGAGAAGGTGCCGGTTGCGGTCGGTTCCGTGAGGGAGAACTCCACGGTCGCGGTCCGGTGCCAGGCGCCGCCTTCGTCCTTGCCGTGCACCTCCACCGTGCCGCCACCGGCCCGTGGGGTCAGCGTGGTGGTGACGGGGGTGTGCTCGCTCAGGACCAGCGGCCGGTGCGGAGTGACCGCGTCGAGCACGATGCGCTCCGGCGGCGTGTCGAACGCCGTCCGCGCGGCGGTGAGCGCCATTTCCAGGTACGTCGAGAGGGGCAGCACCGGGCGGCCGTCCAGACGGAGATCGGCCAGCCACGGCTGCGCCTCGGTGCCGAGATCCGCCTGCCACAGATGCTTTCCGCCCTCGGGAAGCTCCGCGTGGACACCGAGCAGCGGATGGCCGGTGGTGGCCGGTGGCGTGGCGGGAAGCCAGTGGCGCGTGTGGTGCCACCGCGTGCCCGGCAGGTCGGCGAGCCGTCCGGAGCGGGCGGGGCGGGCGGCTCCGGCGAGTTCCAGTGCGGCCAGCTGCCGGTGGAAGTGCGCGGTCTCGTCCGGGCCTTCGCGGAGGCTGGACAGCACCAGCGCCCCCCGCCCGTCCAGGTTGTCGGCCAGGGCGTGCCGCAGGACCGGATGAGGCGACAGTTCGACGAACAGGTGGTGGCCGTCATCGGCCGCGGCCGCCACCGCCGCCGAGAAACGCACGGGACGGCGCAGGTTGGCCGCCCAGTAGGCGGCGCCGAAGGCGGTCACCTGGCGCGGATCGTCCAGGGTGGTGCTGTAGAACGGCAGCGCGGGCAGCGCCGGGACGAGCCCGGCGAGTCCCCCGGCCAGGGTGCCGGTGACCCGGTCCACGACGGGGGAGTGCGCGGCGACGTCCAGTTTCACCAGCCTGGCCAGCCTGCCGCGGGCGTCCAGTTGCGACACGATGCGCCGCACCGCGTCGGCCCGGCCCGCGATCACCGTCTGCCTCGGGGCGGACAGTGCCGCCACGTCCACATCCGGCACGCCGTCGAGGAGTTCGGCGGCCTCCGCCGCGTCGGCCTCCAGCAACGCCATCGCGCCGTCCCCGGCCAGCGACGCCAGCAGTTTCGACCGCAGGGCCACGATCCGGGCGCCGTCCGCTTCGGTGAGAGCACCCGCCACGACCGCGGCGGCGACCTCGCCCACCGAGTGGCCGATCACGGCGGCGGGCCGCACCCCGTAGTGCGCCCACAGTTCGGCGAGGGCGAGCTGCAGGCCGAACAGCATCGGCTGCACGCGGTCCATGGTGGTGGCCTCGGCACCGGCACGGAGGTCCTCGGCGAGTGAACGCCCGGTTTCGGCCGCGAGCAGCGGGTCGAGCCGGTCGACCGCCGCGGCGAACACCGGTTCCTCGGCCAGCAGCCGCCGTCCCATCCCGGCCCACTGCCCGCCGTGCCCGGAGAACACGAACACCGGTCCCTTGCCGGATGGTGGTCCGGCGACCGGTTCGAGCGCGGCGAGGCCTTCGAGGAGTTCGTCCCGGGTGCGGGCGACCACGGCGGCGCGGCGCCGCCCGTCGAGCCGCCGGGCGAGCGTGCGGGCCACGTCCGCGAGCGGAATCCCCGGTGTCCGGGCAAGCCACCGGGCCAGCAGGCCTGCCGCCTCGCGGAGTCGTTCGTCCGAGGCAGCGCCCAGCAGGAACCGTTCGATCGCGGGCTCCTCGGCCGGTTCGGCCGGTGGCGGCGCCTGTTCGAGCACGACATGCGTGTTGGTGCCCCCGAAACCGAAGCCGGAGACGCCGGCGACCACGGGCCGTCCGGTCTCCGGCCAGGGCCGCGCGCTGTCCACAACGGAGAGTTTCAACTCGTCGAAGGGGATGTGCGGGTTGGCTTCCGTGTAGTGCGCGGTCGCCGGAACGAGTCCGTGCCGGAGCGCGAGCACGGTCTTGATCAGACCGGCGATGCCCGCCGCCGCCTCCAGGTGCCCGAGATTGCCCTTCACCGAGCCGACCAGCAACGGGCGGGTGCGGCCGCGGCCGAGGACCGCCCCGAGCGCCCTGGCTTCGATCGGGTCGCCCAGCAGCGTTCCGGTGCCGTGCGCCTCGACGTAGTCCACTGTGGCCGGATCGATGCCCGCGCCTCGGTAGGCCGTGCGCAGAAGTGCCTGCTGCGCCTCGGCGTTGGGTGCGGTCAGCCCGTTGGAGCGCCCGTCGGAGTTGGTCGCCGAGCCGCGGATCACCGCGAGGATCCGGTCCCCGTCGGCCCGGGCCCGCGCCAGTGGTTTGAGCACCACGACCCCGGCGCCTTCCGCGCGGACGATGCCGTCCGCACCGGCCGAGAACGGCTTGCAGCGGCCCTCGGCCGAGCTGATCCCCATCTCGTCGAAACCGGCGGTGATTCCCGGGCCCAGCAGCAGGTTGGCGCCACCGACCAAGGCCAGCCCGCTTTCTCCCGAGCGCAGGCTCTGCACGGCCAGGTGCACGGCGGTCAGCGACGACGAGCAGGCGGTGTCCACGGCCAGGCTCGGGCCACGGAGGTCCAGCACGTAGGACAGGCGGTTCGCGGCCACGGCCAGCGCCGCCCCGGTGCCCGTCCAGGCGTCCACCGTGGACACATCGGCCAGCGATCGGGCGCCGTACTCGGTGCCGCTGATGCCCACGAACACGCCGGTCGGGCTGCCCCTCAGCGACGAGGGCGCGATGCCGGCGTGTTCGAGCGCCTCCCAGGCGACTTCGAGCACGAGCCGCTGCTGCGGGTCCATTCTGGCCGCTTCCCGGGGCGCGATACCGAAGAACTCGGCGTCGAACCCGGCGATGTCGTCGAGGAAACCGCCTCGTCGGGTGATCTTTTCGGGCACGGTGCCGTAATCCCGCCACCGGTCCTGGGGCACTTCGCCGATCGCGTCGCGTCCCTCCGCCAGCAGCCGCCACAGCTCGTCCGGGCCGTGCACGCCACCGGGCAGCCGGCAGCCCAGCCCGATCACCGCGATCGCGTCGCCGGGGGATTCGGGCGGCGGCGGGACCGCGCCTGGTTCCGGGGCCGCTTCGGCGAGGAGCGCCTCGGTCAGCCGGTCGATGTCCGGGTGGTCCCAGAGCAGGGTGGTGGGCAGCCCGCGGCCGAGCAGTTCTTCCAGATCGCCCGCCAGTTCCACCGCGTCCCGTGAGGACAGCCCGTACTCGTCGAGCGCGACCCCCGGGTCGATCTCCGCCTCGTCCAGGTAGCACCGCCGGGCCACCTGCTCGACGAGCCAGGCGCGCAGTTCGGCCGCGCTGGTCATGAGGCGTCCCAGTGCCGCCGCCGGGCCGCGGATCTGGCGATCTTGCCGCTGGAGGTGCGGGGCACGTCACCGGGGGCGACCAGCCGGAATCCGTGGAGCTTGACGTCGTGGGTGGCGGACACGGCCCGCCGCACCGCGCGCGCGATTCCGGCCTCGTCCGCTTCCCCGGCGTGCGGGCCGCGCTCGGCCACCACGGCGGCACCCTCCGCCCCGGAGGCGTCCGTGACGGCGAAGGCCGCGACGTGACCGCGGCGGATCGCCGGGTGGGCCCGCTCGACGGTCGCCTCGATGTCCTGCGGGTAGTGGTTCCTGCCGTCGATGATGATCAGGTCCTTGCGGCGGCCGGTCACGTAGAGCAGGCCCTCGTGGATCAGGCCGAGATCGCCGGTGCGCAGCCAGGAACCCGGCTCACCGTCGAGCCGCCCGCCGAAGGTTTCGGCGCTGCGCCCCGGCTGCTGCCAGTACCCGGTGGCGATGTTCGGGCCGTCGACCCAGATTTCGCCGACGCGGCCCTCCGCCAGCACGGTGGACCGTTCGGGGTGGACGATCCGGACGGACTGCCCGACGGGCCGTCCGGCGGCCGCCAGCGCGAGGGCGCCGGGAGTGCCGTCCGCGACCACGACGCCGCGGTCCTCGGCGAGCGCGGCGCGGTCGAACGAGGTCACCGTGGGGCCCTCGGTACCGGTGCTGGTGACGAAGACGGTCGCCTCCGCCAGGCCGTAGGACGGCCGGTGTGCGCGCGGGTCGAAACCGTAGGGGCCGAAGGTCTCCGCGAACGCGGCGATGGTGGCCGGACGCACCGGCTCGCTGCCGTTGACCAGCACGCGGACGCCGGAGAGGTCGAGCCCTTCCCGCTCGGCGGCCTTCACCTTGCGCACCGCGTAGTCGAAGGCGAAGTTCGGCGCCGCGGAAAGGACGTTGTGGACACCGGAGAGCGCGCGAAGCCAGCGCACCGGGCGCATGACGAAGGCGAACGGCGTCATGAACACCGAGCGGGCGCCGGAGAACACGGGTTCGGCCAGCAACTGCACCAGGCCCATGTCGTGGAAGAACGGGATCCAGCCCGCCATGGTCCACGATTCGTCGATGCCGAAGGCGGTTTCGGCCTGCCGCGCGTTGCTGAGCAGCGCATGGTGGGTGATGACGGCGCCGGCGGGTTCGCGGGTGGAACCCGAGGTGTACTGCAGGTAAGCGGGATCGTCGGGGCCGACCGGCGCTACGTCGGGGAACGTGCTGTCCGGTTCGAGCGCGTCGACCGCGATGATCTGCTTGGGCATCGGCACCGCGTGGTCCTCGGCCAGGGCCCGGACCTGCGCGAGCGCGCTCTGCGAGGTCAGCCACACCTCCGGTGCGCAGTCGGCGAGCGCGCCTGCCAGTCGGTTCGCGTGCTGGCTCACCTCGGGCGCGAACAGGGGAACGGCGACGGTTCCGGCGTGCAGCGCGCCGAGGAAACCGGTCACATAGGACAGATCCTGCGGTGCGAGGACGGCCACCCGGCCGCCGCGCCCGGTGACCCGGCCGAGTTCCGCCGCCACGCTCCGGACGCCCTCGGCCAGTTCGGACCAGGTCACCGTGCGCGCGATGCCCTCGGGATCGCTTCCGTAGTCGAGAAAGGTGAAGGCGGTCCTCTTCGCTCTGGCGCCGTCGAACAGGTAGGAGGTCAGGGGTCGGAATCCGCCCGTTTCCACCGTTTCCGGAGAACGGGTTGCTGCCAACGACATCTGTCTTTCACCCACGCAATGAGTAGTTGAGCCCGCGGTGCCGGAGCGCGTTTTTACTGCTGGAAAGCGCGTTCTGGCGGCCAATCCGACGATGATTTCCCGGCTGTCGAAGGTCCCTGAGGCTGGTGAGCGGCTTTACGGTAGCCAGGGTGGAAGCGCAACGCAAGGTGGTCTCATCCCTGCCACAAGAGATCACCGCGATTCAGCGGAAATGCCGGTACCCGCGCCCGATCACGATCAACGCGGTGACAAGTATTTGCCTTGAACCTCCTTTCGTCGGTAGGTGGACTGGCGGGTTTCGCGCCGTTCTTGTATAAACCCTGGGATGCTTGGCCGGGTGGGCACCACGACGGGACGGCCATGGCCGACGCTGCTGGCCGCGGTGCTCGGCGGTGCGATGGTGGGCCTGGACGGCACGGTGACCACGATCGCCGCGCCGTCGCTCGCGCGCTCGGTCGGCGCCTCGATCGGCGAACTGGAGTTGATCGCCAACGTCTACCTCGTCGCGCTCGCGGCGGGCCTGCTGCCCGCGGGGCGCCTGGCCGACCGGGTCGGGCGCCGGCGCGTGTTCGTCCTCGGGGTGGGCCTGTTCGGCCTGGCTTCGCTGGGGATCGCGCTGTCCCACGGTGTCGCCACGCTGGTGGTTTTCCGGCTCGCACAGGGGATCGCCGGGGCGCTGCTGCAGCCCGCGGCACTGGCCTTGGTGCGCAACGCCTTCGCCCCCGGCCGCCTTGGCCTGCCGCTCGGCATCTGGGGCGGTGCCAACGCGCTGGCGATCGGGCTCGGCCCGGTGCTGGGCGGACTCCTCGTGCAGCGCCTGTCCTGGCCCTCGGTCTTCGCGCTGAACGTTCCGCTGGCGGTGGTCGTGATCGCGCTGGCCTTCTGGGCGGTGGCGGAATCGACCGGGCCGCGCGCACGGATGCCCCGCGTGCTCAGGCGGTTGCTCGCCCTGCGGGGGGTTTCGCTGGGGGCGACCCTGGTTTCCGTCAGCTCGTTCGGCGTGTTCGGCCTGCTGTTCCTGCTCACCCTTTACCTGCAGAACGCGCACGGGTTGCGGCCCGTCGCCGCCGGGGTGTGGATGCTCGCACCCACCTGCGTGGTGGTGCCCGGCGCGCTGGCCGGCGGCGTGCTGGCCCAGCGGTTCGGCCCGCGGTGGCCGGTGTGCGCCGGGTTCGTCCTGGCCGCACTGGGGCTGGCCGGTCTGTCCCGGCTCGGCATCACCGCCGCGTTCCCGGAGCTGCTGGTCCCGGGCGCGCTGGTGGGCGCAGGGACCGGGCTGTGCGCGATCGGCGCCACCGAGGCGATGATGGGCGCCGGGCCCGGCGAAGCCGGTGGCACCCTCTCCGGGCTGCAGCAGGTCGCGTCGCAGGCCGGGGGCGTGCTGGGCGTGGTGATGGCCGGTGCCGTGGTTTCGTGGCGGATTCCGGCCGTACTGCCGGAACGGATCGCGCAGGCTGCGCTGCCGGAGGCGACCGGTGCCCGGCTGCGGGCCGCCACCGAGTATCTCGCCCAGGGCGTGCTGCCGCCGGGATTCGGCGAGGGGCCGGGTTCCGTAACCGCGGCGGCCGCGGCCGCGCGGCTCACTTTTCTCGACGGGATGCGGGCCGCGTTACTGGTCGCGGCCGCGGTGAGTCTGCTCGGCGCGGTGCTCGCGCTGCGGCTGCCACGACCGGCGGGACGGCCGGAGGCGAGGGCAGCGACCGCTCCGGCCGCCCCGGCCACCAGATGATCCGCCCGGCGTCCACGGCGAGCGCGGGCACCAGCAGCGAGCGGACCACGAAGGTGTCCAGCAGGACCCCGAAGGCCACCAGGAACGCGATCTGCGCCAGGAACAGCACCGGGATCACCGACAGCGCGGCGAAGGTCGCGGCCAGCACCACCCCGGCGGAGGTGATCACCCCGCCGGTGACCTTCAGCGCGGTGAGCGTGCCGCGGACGGTGCCGTCCCGCGCGGCCTCCTCTCGGGCCCTTGTCATCAGGAAGATGTTGTAGTCGATCCCGAGCGCGACCAGGAAAACGAAGGCATACAAGGGAATCGAGGGATCGGCGCCGGGAAACCGGAACACGCGGCCGAACACGAACGCGCCCACCCCCAGCGTGGCACCGAAGGACAGCACCACGGTCGCCATCAGCAGCACCGGCGCCACCAGTGAACGCAGCAGCAGGGCCAGGATCACGAAGATCGCGACCAGCACGATCGGGATGATGGTGTCGCGGTCATGGGTCGCGGCGGCGAGCAGGTCCGCCTGCTGCGCGGTCTGCCCGCCGACCCTGGCGTCCGCGCCGGGCACGGCGTGCACGGCGGTCCGCAGGCGGCCGACGGTCTCCAGTGCGGCGGCGGAATCGGCCGGATCGCGCAGCGTCGCGGAGATTTCCACCATGCCGTCGACGGTTTTCACCGCGCCCGCCTCGGTGGCGGGTACCGCGTCGACGATGCCGCCGGTGGTCTTGACCATGTCCAGGATCCGGGGCAGGGCCCCGGCTTTCGCGGTGATCAGGGCGGGAGAACCGGTCCCGCCGGGGAAGTGCGCGGCGAGCACGTGCCCTCCGGTGACCGCGTCCACCGGGCGGAGGAAAAGGGCCTCCTGCGAAGTGCCGGACGCCGAGAGTGAACCGATGTTGGCCAGCCCCGCCGCCAGCACCAGGGAGGTGACGAGCCAGCTCGCGCGCGGTCGCTTGTGGACCAGCCGGGCGATCCCGTCGAAGATTCCGTGGGTGGACCGGCGGTGCTTGACGGGAACCGGGCGTGCGGGCCAGAAAGCGGCGCGGCCCAGCAGCGCCAGCGCGGCGGGCAGAAAGGACAGGGAGGCGGCGAGCGCGCCCGCGATGCCGATCGAAGCGACCGGGCCGAGACTGCGGTTGGAGGTGAGTTCGCTGAACAGCAGGCACAGCATGGCGAGGATGACGGTGCCGCCGGAGGCGCCGACCGGTTCGACGGAGGTTCGCAGTGCCCTCCGCAGCGCGGAGCCGGTGTCGCGGGTTCGCAGGAGTTCCTCGCGGTAGCGGGCGACGACCAGCAGCGCGTAGTCGGTGGCGGCGCCGAAAACGAGGATGAGCAGGATGCCCTGGGTCTGCCCGTTGAGGGTGAGCACGCCGCGGCGGGTCAGCCAGTAGATCAGCGCCGAGGCCGTGCCCAGCGCCAGCCCCGCGGAGATCAGCACCACCACGGGCAGCAGCGGGCTGCGGTAGACCACGACCAGGATGAAGGCGACCACGCCCGCGGTCACCAGCAGCAGCATGCCGTCGATCCCGCCGAAGACCTCGGCGAAGTCGGCGTTGTAGCCGCCCGGCCCGGTGGCCAGCGCACGCAGTCCCGGCGGCAGGCCCACCGGGAGCAGCGTGCGAAGGTGTGCGACGTCCTTGCCCGCCTGGAAGGGATCTTGGCCGGAGACCGGCAGGATCACTTCCACGGCCTGGCCGTCCGGCGAGGCCAGCGGCGGGGTGGGTGGCCCGGCCAGCCCTGGCATGCGCGCCAGTTCCGCCGTTTTCGCGGCGATTGCGGCGGAATCGTCGCCGGTGAGCCCTCCGGTGTGCTCGAAGACGAGCACCGTGGGCAGGAGCCGGTCCTTCGCGAAGCGTTCGGTCAGTTTCTGCACGGCGGTGGATTCCGCCCGGGAGGGCAGGAAGGAGCCCGCGTCGTTGGTGGTGACCTCGCCGAGCTTGCCGAGGTAGGGCAGGGTGAGGAAACCGAGCGCGAGCCAGCCGAGCACGATCAGGACCGGCAGCACGAATCGCCGTGGCGCCGAAGTGGTGTCCCGCGGTCGTTCCATGATCGGATTCCGCCGTTCCTGGTCCGGTGACGGCAGAAACGATCTCACCTCGACGGGTCATTCGCCGTCAAGTGGCGATTTTCGCATCCACTACAGCCGGAAAGACTTCCTCGATGAGAGTGAGGAATGACTGGTACAGCAGGGTGTGCACCTGCGGACGTTCGAGGCCCTGGCGCAGCAGCCATTCCCGCCCGGCCGCCTTCACCATTCCGGCATAGGACCGCACCAGTGCGTTCAAGGTGGGCCGCGCCGGATGCTCCGCCGGAATTTCGAGCACGTCGAGTATCCGGTCCGCGGAGGTGCGTTCCGCCTCCACGATGATCTGCTCGACGTCGCGGTCGCTGCTCATCCCGTCGGAGGTGGCCACCAGCCACACCTTGCCCTGGTTGACCACCATTTCCAGGAACCAGTCGATCAGCCGGTGGGCGCGCTCGGGCATCGGGCCGTCGCCGAGCCCGCCGACCTCGGGCATCGGCATGGTGATGGCGCGCCGGATGACTTCGAGGTAGAGCTCGCGCTTGGTACCGAAGTAGTGGTTGATCAGCCCCCGGGCCACCCCTGCCGACGCGGCGATGTCCGAAGTGGACACGTCGGGGTAGGGACGTTCGCCGAACAGGTGCGCGGCGCAGGCGAAGATCTGTTCCTTGCGTTCGTCCGGTTCGAGTCGCCGCCATCGGGGCTCGGATGCCGTTGCCATGGCGGACATCGTGGCACGGACGGGCGGCCGGTGAGTCCCCGAAAGGGGGGTCCGGCCCACATATCAGTCGATTGGACGCATCCGGTCCGGGCTGGGCCTTTCGCGATTATGACGTGCCGGGCGGTGCTGCGGGGGCCACCCCGGGCGGGTGATGCGGCGAACACCTCGTCACGGCGCTGCCCGGCGAACGCGCTTATTCCGCGGCTTCCTCGACCGGCAGGTGGAAGAAGCGCAGGTGCATCGGGCGCGCGTCGGAGGGCGCGTCCTCGGGCGAACGCCCGTACTTGTGCAGCAGCGCGATGTAGTCCTCGAACAGCGCTTCGAGGTCTTCGAGCGTGTAGTAGGCCTGGCTGCGGGAGAGGTTGAGCCACCGGCCGTGCTTGTTGTACTCCTCCACCATCCGCTGGACCAGTCGCAGTTCGCCCGGGATGCGCAGCCGCGCCCAGGCGTCGTAGGCCGCCTTGTCCTCCGGCGAGAGGCTGTCGTAGGCGGGGGCCCGGCGGTCGGTGGGCACGGTGCGGTACCAGCGCTCGCGGCCGGTGGCCCGCTCCTTCACCTCCTCGATGATGCCGGCCTCCGCCAGCACCCGCAGGTGGTAGCTGGTGGTGCCGGTGTTCTCGTCGAGCGCCTTCGCGATCGTCGTCGAGTTCGCCTCCCCGAGGCTGCCGAGTTCGGCGAGCATCCGCTGCCGGAGCGGATGGGCCAGTGCCTTGAGCGCCTTGCCGTCGCTGACGACCTTGCGGGGCGGGGTCTTCGCCATGGAACCAAGATAACAGAGAAAGTTCTGCAGAAAAATACTTGCAGAACTTTCTCTGCAACCCTACCGTGGTCGAGGTGATCAAGTGGAGGAGTGCCGAGCCGAGGATCTGGGCGCCGCGGGTGCTGGGGGCGACCGCGCTCGCGCTCGTGCCGTGGATGTTCGTCCTGGGAGCCGTCCTGCCCCCGGCCTATCCCGCCCGGCACTGGGAGGTGGCGTGGATCGGGCTGGACCTGATGATGGCGGCGGGCTGCGCCGTCACCGCCCGCCTCCACCTGCGCGGCGACCCGCGGGCGGCGCTCACCGCCGCCGCGGTGTCGGCGCTGGCCGTGCTCGACGCCTGGTTCGACGTGCTCACCGCACAGCCGGAGGAGATGGCCCACTCGCTCGCCTGCGCGGTGCCCGAACTGGGACTGGCCGCCCTCTGCGCGGTGATCGCGCTGGGGAACCGCGGCGGCGCCGCGGCCATCCACAGTGGAGGATCAACGCCGGCGGCGGCGCCTTGCCGTGCTCTCCCGCAGGATCACCTCGCCGCCGATCCGCCGCACCCGGTTGCGCTCCCCGGGGTGACCACTGAGCGCCAGCCGCAACGCCTGCTCGCCCAACTGCTCCAGCGGCAGCGCGACCGTGGTCAGCGGCGGGGCGAGGTCGCGGGCGAGCGGGATGTCGTCGAAACCCGCCAGTGAGACGTCCTCGGGCACCGACCGGCCCTCCTCCCGCAGCGCGGCCAGCGCGCCGACCGCCATCAGGTCGCTCACCGCGAACACACAGCTCGCGCGGTGCTTCGCGGCGATCATCTCCCGCGCCGCCGCGTAACCGCCTTCCCGGTCGAACTCGCCTTCGAAGATGTCACGATCGGACAGTTCGATCCCGCCTTCGGCAAGGCCCTCCCGGAACCCGGACAGCCGTTCCACCACGCTGGTGAGCGTGTGCGGCCCGGTCAGCACCGCGAACCGCCGGTGCCCGAGGCCGAGCAGGGCGGCCGCCAGCGCCTTCGCGCCGCCCTTGTTGTCCGGCTGGACCGTGTCGGCCTTGATGTTGCGGTGCCTGCTCACCACCGCGACCTGCCCGCCGCCCCGCCGGTACGGCTCCAGTTCCGCGTTCAGCGTCCGGCCCCAGGCGCGGTCTTCGAACCCGGACCCGATGAGCAGGATCGCCGTCGCCCGCTGGCTGCGCAGCATCGACACGTAGGCGATTTCCTTGTCCGGTTCCCCGAACGTGCTCGCCAGCATCACCAGCAGCTCGTTTTCGTCGGCCACGCGCAGGACCCCGCGGATCACCTCGGCGGCATACGGATCGCTGACGTCGTGGCAGATCACCCCGACCGAGCGAAGCGCGGCGCCGGCCAGGGCCTGCGCGTGCACATTGGGCGTGTAGGCCAGGTTCGCGGCCGCTTCGACCACCCTTCGCCGCAGGTCCTCCCGCACGTTGGTGGTGCCGTTGAGCACCCGGGACGCCGTGGCCAGCGAGACGCGCGCCTTCTGCGCCACGTCCTCGAGTGTCACGTGGAGCTTGGCGGGCGTCATCGGTTCCTCCTGGCGAAAGCGCTGTCGCGTTACCGAGGAAGGGTTCCCCTCTTTTCGCAGGTCAGATGCACACGATCGGGGTGAAAACGGCCCAGGATTACTCCCTGGGCCCGCCGCGTTGACCGAGGGTGAGAGCACAGCGACAACCGGCTAAGGAGGCCCCATGCTCTTCGGTGATGAGCACGTCCGGCGTTACGAGGAGACCAACGGTGAAGTGGGTCACGACTGGGAAAAGGGCGCGCCCATCCTGATTCTCACCACGACGGGCCGCAAGACCGGGCAGGAGCGCAAGTTCGCCCTGATCTACCAGGAGCACGAGGGGAGCTACGTGGTGGTGGCATCCAAGGGCGGCGCGCCCCAGCACCCCGGCTGGTATCTGAACCTGCTCGCCCACCCCGAGGTGAAGGTCCAGGTCAAGGCCGACCGGTTCACCGCCCGTGCCCGCACCGCCACCGACGCCGAGCGCGAGGTGCTGTGGCCCAAGATGGTGCAGGTCTGGCCGGACTACGAGGACTACCAGCGCAAGACCGATCGCAAGATCCCGGTCGTGGTCCTCGAGCGCGTCTGAACCACGGGTGAGCGCCGCCGGCACGGCGAATCGGGCCGTGCCGGTGGCTTCACGGCCCGTGGAGAGGCGGGCATAGGCTGAAACCCATGAGTGCACATTTCGACGTTGTGGTGCTGGGCGCCGGGCCCGGCGGGTATGTCGCGGCGATTCGCGCGTCGCAGCTCGGGCTCAAGACGGCGGTGATCGAGGAGCGCTACTGGGGTGGGGTGTGCCTGAACGTCGGGTGCATCCCGTCGAAGGCGCTGCTGCGCAACGCCGAACTCGCGCACCTGGTCACCAAGGAGGCGAAGACCTTCGGGATCTCCTCCGACGGTGAGATCCGCTTCGACTACGGCGCGGCGTTCGACCGCAGCCGGTCGGTCGCGGACGGCCGGGTCAAGGGCGTGCACTTCCTGATGAAGAAGAACGGCATCACGGAGTTCACCGGGCGCGGTTCGTTCGTGGACGCTCACACGATCCAGGTGAAGACCGCCGAGGGCGACGAAACCATCACCTTCGGTCACTGCATCATCGCCGCGGGCGCGACCACGAAGCTGCTGCCCGGGACCTCGCTTTCCGAGCGCGTCGTGACCTACGAGGAGCAGATCCTCGACCGGAACCTTCCGGAAAGCATCATCATCGCCGGGGCGGGCGCGATCGGTGTCGAGTTCGCCTACGTGCTGCACAACTACGGCGTCAAGGTCACCATCGTCGAGTTCCTGGACCGGATGGTGCCGCTGGAGGACGCCGAGGTGTCCAAGGAACTGGCCAAGCGGTACAAGCGGCTCGGCATCGAGGTGCTCACCTCCACCAAGGTCGAGGCCATCGACGACAGCGGTGACAAGGTCAAGGTGACCGTCGTGTCCAACGGCACCCGGCAGACCCTGGAAGCCGACAAGGTGTTGCAGGCCATCGGGTTCCAGCCGCGGGTCGAGGGCTACGGCCTGGAGAACACCGGCGTCGAGCTGACCGAGCGCCGCGCGATCGCGGTGGACGGCTTCGGGCGCACCAACGTCCCGCACATCTTCGCGATCGGTGACGTGACGGCGCAGCTCATGCTCGCGCACGCGGCCGAGGCGGCCGGTGTGGTGGCCGCGGAGACCATCGCCGGGGCGGAAACCATGCAGCTGGACTACGCGATGATCCCGCGCGCCACCTACTGCCAGCCGCAGATCGCCAGCTTCGGCTGGACCGAACAGCAGGCACGGGAGAAGGGCTTCGACGTCCAGGTCGCCAAGTTCCCGTTCACCGCCAACGCGAAGGCGCACGGCCTCGCCGACGCCGCCGGCTTCGTGAAGATCATTTCCGACGGCAAGTACGGCGAACTGCTCGGTGCGCACCTGATCGGCCCGGACGTCACCGAACTGCTGCCGGAACTGACCCTGGCGCAGAAGTGGGACCTGACCGTGCACGAGGTGGCACGCAACGTGCACGCCCACCCGACGCTCGGCGAGGCGGTCCAGGAGGCCATCCACGGCCTCGCCGGCCACATGATCAACCTGTAACAGCGGCATTCCGGCGGCCCGTGGCGAGGGGTGTCCTCCGCCACGGGCCGCCGTGCCGTCCGACTCGGGAGGTGCACATGGCGGTGGCCGTGATCACGGGTGCCGGTTCGGGGCTGGGCAGGGAGATCGCCCGTGCCCTGCTGGAGGCCGGATACCAGGTCGCGCTGACCGGACGGCGCGCCGAACCGCTCGCCGAAACCGCGGACGGGCACGACGCGCTGCTCGTCCCGGCCGACGTCGCGGACCCGGAGCAGGCGAAGGCCCTGTTCGAAGCGGTGCGTGACCGGTGGGGCCGGGTGGATCTGCTGGTCAACAACGCGGGTGTGTTCGGCCCCACGGGCGAGCTGGACGAGATCGACGTCGAGGAGTGGCGGCGGACCGTAGACACCAACCTCACCGGGGCGTTCCTGTGCGCGCGCGAGGCGGTGCGCCTGATGAAGGCACAGCGCCCGCAGGGCGGACGGATCATCAACAACGGGTCCGTTTCGGCTCACGCGCCCCGTCCCGGCAGCGCCGCCTACACCGCGACGAAGCACGCGATCACGGGGCTGACCAAGTCGATCTCGCTGGACGGGCGGCCCTACGACATCGCCTGCGGACAGATCGACATCGGCAACGCGGCCACCGAGATGACCGCGGGGATCAGCCGCGGCGCCCGCCAGGCCGACGGCCGGATCCTGCCCGAGCCGACCTTCGACGCCGGGCACGTCGCCCGCGCCGTGCTGTACATGGCCGGTCTGCCGCTCGACGCGAACGTGCAGTTCATGACCATCACGGCGACGAAGATGCCCTTTGTCGGACGGGGCTGAAACGCTCGGCCGGTGTTCGGCGATACGAGGAATGACGTTGATTAAACTGCGGGCGTGGTCGTGGCCCGCAGTGGTCGTCGGCGCCGGGCCCTGGTAGCTCAGCTGGATAGAGCAAGAGCCTTCTAATCTCTAGGTCGCAGGTTCGAGTCCTGCCCAGGGCGCCACCATCAGCAAGCGCTGGACCTGCGGAAACGGTCCGAGAGAGCGATCTGGCGGTCTTCGTGCTCAGGTCGGGTCCCGGGCCGGACCGAAGCGGTTGTTCCAGACCAGGCGCCGGTCAGCCGGTCGGGCGGTTTCAACCGGAGAGACCGCGAAAGCGCGTCGCAGTGCTCAGCCCGCGGGGGTGAGTGACGCTGTGTGGTCTGAATGTCCTTGCCGACGGACATGAGGCGTGCCGGAGCGGCATCCCGGGTGTGGCGAAGGTCATGCGGGCAGCGCCGCGGGAATTCCGTGGCGACGCTCACCCGCGTGGGCGGTTTCGGCCTTGGTCAGGCGAAATTCGGCGCTGCCGCCGCACGCCGCCACACCCGTACCATGAGTTCGCTCGGCGTCGATGACTGTCCGGTGTGGAGCGTGGCGATGGCGATCATTTTCGGGCTGGACATCAGCAACCACCAGGACGCCACGCTGGACCTGGCCGCCTGCCGCCGCGAGGGCTGCGAGTTCGCGATCATCAAGGCCGGTGAAGGCGACTCCTACCGGGACCCCGCCTTCCCGGCCCGCCTCGCCGCGGCCCGTGCGGCCGGGATGGTGGTCGCCGCCTACTGGTACCAGCGCTCGGGCAGCACCGCGCAGGCTCAGGCCGCCACGATCGGCGCCGTGGTGCCCCGGGATCTGCCGCTGTGCCTCGACGTCGAGACCGGTTCCGGCGACGCCGCGCTGACCAGGGAACTCGTGGACCTGCTCCGGAGCCGGGGATACCGCGTGCCCCTGCTGTACCTGCCCCACTGGTACTGGCAGCAACTGGGATCACCGAGCCTGTCCGGGCTGCCGCCGCTGTGGTCGAGCCGTTACCCGGACACCGCGGTCGGGCCGCTGCCCACGAAATGGGCGCAGGTGCCCGCGTCGTACTGGGCGGGGTACGGCGGCCTGGACGTGGCCGTGCTCCAGTTCACCGCCTCCGCCGAGGTCGCCGGTTACTCCCCGCTGGACGCGAACGCCTTCCGGGGCACCCGGGAGGAGTTCGCCGCCCTGCTCGGTTACCCCGCGCAGGGCGCCGCCCTCTCCGACGACGAGGAGACCACCATGGAATGGCCTGCCGGCGACAACCTGTCCCGTGCGCTGCCGTGCGCGGGGCGTCCCCAGTTCTGGTACCTCTACGCGATCTACGGCGAGCAGATCCACGTGCACCAGGTCGACTACGTGATGCCCACCGACCACCCGGACCGGTTCGTGCCGGGCGCCGGGTTCAGCTCCGGCGACGACGGCACCGGGCGGATCACGCCGCAGACCTGGACGTTCGACACCGACAAACCCGGACCGGTCGCCATCCCCCGGCATCCGGACGGCGGCCAGCCGGTCGGCGTCATCGTGCGCTATTCGGCGGAAAAACCGTTCACCGCCTACTGCGGGTGAGGGCCGATTCGGCGACCCGCTGGGCTGTCGTGGTCTCCAGACTCCTCGATGCGGTGTCGATCCATGTCGATCCACCCTTGGACGCTGTGCACGCCGATCTCTCGGTACTCGACGGCCTGGAGCAGCATTTCCAGTTTGTCCGCGTCCCGCGCACACCGGGCCTCGACAGTCTCCGCCGCTTCGTACTCGTTGACCGCGGCCCGGACCGAGTTCGCGCTCGGCCACCGATTCCGGATCCTTCACCCCGACGTGCCACCACCCCGAGCGCCGAAGCCGTTTCAAAATGCCAAGTTCGTAACCGAAGCTGGCGATGGCGCTTGCGTCTGACACGCGGTAGCTCCTAACGGTCGGCGTGCGCTACTCGGCGGAAAAACCGTTCACCGCTTACTGCGGTGAGGGCGTCATCGGGCGAGCACGATTCCGCGGTCCCGGATCAGGTCCCAGCAACCGAGCGGCAGCTCGGTGAGCGTGAAAACGTCTTCGACGGCAAGGAAACCGCCGTGTTCGGTGCGGGCGGTGACGATGGCCGCGGCCAGTGACGGGTCCAGTTCGAGCCGTTCGGCGAGCACGGCGGCCGGGGCGTTGTTGAGGTCGACGAGGCCGCCGTCGTCGTAGTCGCGCGGCAGATCGGGCCGCCCGATGCGGAGTTCGCGGGCCATCAACGGGTCCCGTTCGGCGAGCCGCCGGGCCTCGGCGCGGCGGGCGCGGGCGGCCAGCACCGCGGCCACGGCCGGATCGTTGCCGGTCGCCAGGACCGGTCCGGGGACGGGCTGCCCGGTTTCCGGCCGCGGGTAGACCTGCCGCCGGAGTGCGGCCTGTTGCAGGCAGGCCAGGGACACGAGCGTGAGGATCAGCAGCGTCCCGATGGGCGCGATGATGTGCCCCGCGGTACCGGTGGTGTGCCCCTGGGCGTCGGTGGGGGTCAGCGACATCAGCACCACCACGAGCACGGCACCCGCTCGCGGTGTAGGGCGCGCCCGCCGGGCGAGTCCCACCCTCGTGCGCATG
>NZ_VJWX01000889.1 GCF_007713715.1 Amycolatopsis rhizosphaerae | reverse complement strand
TAAGAGACAGCTCCCTCAACTGCGTCGAGGGCCCCACCCCGGACCCCTGCGGCACATGCAGTTCCTGCCGGGCACTGGCGCCCGAGGGCTCGGGCAGCATCGACGTGACCGAGCTCGACGCGGCCAGCCACGGCGGTGTGGACGACGCCCGTGAACTGCGGGACAAGGCGTTCTACGCCCCCGCCGAATCACGCTATCGGGTGTTCATCATCGACGAGGCCCACATGGTCACCACGCAGGGGTTCAACGCCCTGCTCAAGATCGTGGAGGAGCCGCCGGAACACCTGATCTTCATCTTCGCCACCACCGAGCCGGACAAGGTGCTGCCGACGATCCGGTCCCGCACCCACCACTACCCGTTCCGGCTGATCCCGCCGACCGCGATGCGCGAGCTACTCGAACGCAACGTGGCGGCAGAGGGCGTCCGCGTCGACCCGGCGGTGTATCCGCTGGTGATCCGGGCCGGGGGCGGTTCGGCGCGTGACACGCAGTCCGTATTGGACCAACTGCTGGCCGGGGCCGGTCCGGAAGGCGTGGACTACCAGCGGGCCGTGGCGCTGCTCGGCGTCACCGACTCCGCACTGATCAACGAGATGATCGACGGGCTCGCGAAGGACGACGCGGCCGCGGTCTTCGGCACCGTGGAGCGGGTCGCGGAGGCCGGGCACGACCCGCGCCGCTTCGCCTCCGACCTGCTGGACCGGCTGCGCGACCTGGTGCTGGTGCGCTCGGTGCCGGACGCGGTGACGCGCGGCCTCGTCTCGGCCCCCGAGGACGAGCTGAACCGGATGGTCGAACAGGCGCAGGGGATCGGGCTCGCCACCCTCACCCGCTACGCCGAGATCGTCCACAATGGACTTGCCGAGATGCGTGGGGCGACTGCGCCGCGCCTGTTGCTCGAACTGCTGTGCGCACGCATGATGCTGCCCGCGGCCGCCGACGGCGAAGCGGCCCTGCTGCAGCGGCTCGAACGGCTGGAGCGCAGGGCCGTCACGGGAGCGCCGGTGGCCGAGGCCCCGCGCGCGGCGGAAGTGCCGTGGGCGACCGCCCCCGCCGCAC
>NZ_VJWX01000888.1 GCF_007713715.1 Amycolatopsis rhizosphaerae | reverse complement strand
GTCGGTAAGCGGGCCGTTCAGCCCCGGGGACAGGGTGCGGTTGACCGATCCGAAGGGCCGGCACTACAGCATCGTGCTGACCGAGGGTGAGGAGTACCACACGCATCGTGGGGCACTGAAGCACGACGACCTGATCGGCAGGCCCGAAGGCTCGGTGATCGCTTCCGCCGGCGGCACCTCGTACCTCGCGATGCGCCCGCTGCTGGCCGACTACGTGCTGTCGATGCCCCGTGGCGCCCAGGTGATCTACCCGAAGGACGCCGCCCAGATCGTGATGTGGGGCGACATCTTCCCCGGGGCGCGGGTGCTGGAGGCCGGCGCGGGCTCGGGTGCGCTCACCTGCTCACTGCTGCGCGCGGTGGGGCCGCAGGGCACGGTCACCTCCTACGAGGTCCGCGAGGACCACGCCGAGCACGCGGTGCGCAACGTCGAGAAGTTCTTCCACGGCAAGCCGGAGAACTGGACGCTGACCGTGGCCGACCTCGCCACGCACACCGGCGAGGTGGACCGGGTGGTGCTCGACATGCTCGCCCCGTGGGACGTGCTGCCCGTCGTGCACCGGAACCTGGTGCCGGGCGGGGTGCTGGTGGTCTACGTCGCGACCGTCACCCAGTTGTCCCGGGTCACCGAGGCGCTGCGGGAGCAGCAGGGGTGGACCGAGCCGGAGTCGTGGGAGACGCTCATGCGGCCCTGGCACGTGGTCGGCCTGGCGGTGCGGCCCGAGCACCGCATGGTGGCGCACACGGCCTTCCTGCTGACCACCCGCAGGCTCGCCGACGGCGTGACCCCGCCGCGTCCGCAACGCCGCCCCAGCAAGGGCTGACCGCCCCCCGGGCCCCGGTCGGCGGACCATGCCGGGGCCCGGGCCGTGGGTCCGGGTCAGACGCCGGCGTCGCTGGCGTAGCACCAGCTTGCGGCCGTGCGGCGGAGGGCGAAGGCGAAGTCCTTCGTGCCGCGGGGGCCGGTGGCCCGCGCGGGGACCAGCATCAGGTCTCCCTGGGCCCGTGGCGAGCCGGTGATCTTCATGGTGACCCCCTGGTGGGGCGACGGCTTGGGCGACAC
>NZ_VJWX01000887.1 GCF_007713715.1 Amycolatopsis rhizosphaerae | reverse complement strand
GGGTGGGCCAACAGGCGATAAGGAGCCTGCGATGGCCGACGAGACAGAAACCGGCACCCCGGCACCGAACAAGATGCCACCCGCGCACGCCCCGGCCGGCCAGGAGGCCCGGCCGGTCCCTCCGGCCGAGCCGCACCCGTCCCGGTGGGGCCGGGTGGACGCCGAGGGCAACGTCTACGTGCGCACCGCGGACGGTGGTGAGCGCACCGTGGGCGTCTGGCAGGCAGGCAGCCCCGAGGAAGGGCTGCTGCACTACGCGCGGCGCTTCGACGATCTGCGTACCGAAGTGGAGTTGCTGGAGACCAGGCTCAGCTCGGGCGCCGGCGACCCGAAGCACGCACTGACCACCGCCACCCAGCTGCGGGACGGGCTGGCCGAGGCCGCCGTCGTCGGCGACCTCGCCGCGCTGGCCGCCCGCCTCGACCAGATCGTGGTGCACGCGGAAAGCGCGCTCGCCAGCGCCCGTGCCGAACGCGAGGAGGCCCGTTCGGCCGCGATCGCGCGCAAGCAGGCACTGGCCGAGGAGGCCGAGCGGATCGCGGCGGAATCCACCCAGTGGAAGGCGGCGGGCGACCGGCTGCGCACCATCCTGGACGAGTGGAAGACGATCAAGGGCGTCGACCGCAAGACCGACGACGACCTGTGGAAGCGGTTCTCGAAGGCCCGCGAGGCGTTCAACCGGCGGCGTGGCTCGCACTTCGCCGAGCTGGACAAGCAGCGTGCCGCGGCGAAGTCCCGCAAGGAGGAGCTGATCGCCGAGGCGGAGCAGCTGGTGGACTCCGACGAATGGGGCGCCACGGCCGGCCGCTACAAGGAGCTGATGGCCGAGTGGAAGGCCGCGGGCCGCGCGCCGAAGGAGACCGACGACGCGCTGTGGCAGCGGTTCCGCACCGCGCAGGACAAGTTCTTCGCGCGGCGGTCGGCGGTGTTCTCGGAGCGGGACGCGGAGTTCGCGGGCAACGCCGCCCGCAAGGAGGAACTGCTCACCGAGGCGGAGAAGATCGACCCGGCGGCCAACCTCGACGCGGCCAAGGCCCAGCTGCGCCGCATCCAGGAGCAGTGG
>NZ_VJWX01000886.1 GCF_007713715.1 Amycolatopsis rhizosphaerae | reverse complement strand
CGCTCCAGGCGCTCAGGCTGCCGCTGAGCATTCCGGCGCTGAAGGAGTACCAGGGCAGGAAACTCGCGACGAAGGCCACAAGCCCGCCCCCGATCCCCATCCACTCCAGCTTGGTGACCTGTTTCAGGTCAAATCCTTCCACCAGCGCGACCTTTCCGTGAATTGTCCACCGAGTACGTTTTTGCGAGATTGCAGTGTGACAGAATCCGTCTTCGCGCGGTCTCGATCCGATTAAGGTCGCGGCACTTTTGCGCCGGTGTCCACCGGGTCCGGACCCGGTGCTCCGGAAGGCGCTTTCCCGCTCAGGCGGTCGCGCAGCCGGGCGTGCCGGAACTGGTACACCGCACCGGCCTGGCGCAGCACCCCCCGCCGGTAGGCGTCGTCGAGGAAGGCGGCCATCGCCCACGGCAGCCGCCCGGTCAGCGGCAGCCAGAAACGGGACAGCACCCACTGCCCCCAGGCGGTGAAGGCGAGGGCGTAGGACAGGCCGCCGCCGAGCCCGCTGATCGCCCCGGTCAGCAGCCCGCCCTCCATCGTCCAGACCAGCGGGCCCAGTACGCCCTGGAAGAGGTCGATCACGAGACGGCCGCCGACGGCGATCCCGACGGTGATCACCGGTATCAGCATCAGCACCTGGCGCCCCACGGTCGCGCGGTTCGCCGCCAGCAGTCCCGGCGGGTTGGCCGCGGAGCTGAGATCCATCGGCGCCTCCAGCACGGCCATCAGCCCGAACACCACCCCGGCCGCGAGCCCGTAGACCAGCCCGAAGAGGAACATGTTCACCAGCGTGACCTGGAGTACCAGGCCGGTCTCCGCCGGGAAGCCGTACAGCAGTCCCCGCACCAGCGTGCTCATCGGGCCGAAGCCGAGGCCCACCAGGAAGCCGCCCAGCAGCCCGGCGCCGAACCGGGCGGTGAACCGGCGCGCGAGTCCCGTCCGCCCGGCCCGGCCGAACCACCGCATCCGGACCCGGGAGGGTTCGAACTCCATCCCGCCGTAGACGATCATGATCCCGTAGACCAGGCCGAAGGCCAGGCCGACCACCGCCCCGGTCAGCGCTCCCTCGATC
>NZ_VJWX01000885.1 GCF_007713715.1 Amycolatopsis rhizosphaerae | reverse complement strand
TCTCCAACAATGTCAGAAAATCCGATCGACTCAAACAGTCAATCTCAAAGGAACCCACAAAGGGTTCAAATATACAAAGCTCTACTGGCTTAGTTCATTAGCACACTGTTGAGTTCTCAAACAACACGCAACCGCAGTTGCTTCTAAGCTTTTTTGTTCTGCGGACGAACCATACCCTACCGGCAATCCGGAGATTCATCGGGAGGTGTGTACTTCGTCCTTCAGGGCCACCCACTCTACCACACTTGGTGGGAGCTTGGTTCATGGTCCCCTGCCTGGTACCCCGCGCCTTGGGGCTTCCCGCCCCGTCGGCCCGGTCTCCCTGGCGACGAAGAGAAGATTACACGCCAGGAAAACCGGCCCGAACAGGGGGGGTCCTAAACGGTGAAACCGCAGGTCAGGACAGCATCCGCACGCCGCCGGCGTGCCGCTTGCCCCGGCGAACGACGAGCCACTTGCCGTGCAGGGCGTCGCCCGGCTCCGGCCGCCAGTTCTCGTCGCTGATCTTCACGTTGTTCACGTACGCGCCGCCCTCCTTCACGGTGCGTCGCGCGGCACCCTTGCTGTCGACCAGACCGGGAGCGAGCAGCAGATCGACGATCGTGGGCTCGTCGGGCAGGCGGACTTCGCCGGTGGGCACCTCGCTCATGACCGCCTCGAGCGTGCGCTCGTCGAGCTCGCCCAGCTCGCCCCGTCCGAACAGCGCCTGGCTCGCGGCGATCACCTGCTTCGTCTGGTCGGCGCCGTGCACGAGCGTGGTGAGCTCCTCGGCCAGTCTCCGCTGCGCGGCCCGCAACTGGGGCTTCTCGGTGGTGAGCCGCTCCAGCTCCTCGATCTCCTCCCGGCCGAGGAAGGTGAACATGCGCAGGTAGGGCACGACCTCGCTGTCGGCGACGTTCACGAAGTACTGGAACCACGCATACGGCGAGGTCATGGCCGGATCGAGCCAGAGGTTCCCACCGCCGGTGGACTTGCCGAACTTCCGGCCTTCCGCGTCGGTCACCAGCGGGGTGGTGAGCGCGTGCACACCCGCCCCGTCGACCTTGCGGATGTAATCGACCCCGCCCACGAT
>NZ_VJWX01000884.1 GCF_007713715.1 Amycolatopsis rhizosphaerae | reverse complement strand
GGTCAGTCACGGGCGTACCAGCCGAACCAGTCGCGGCTGGACGGCGAGAAGTAGTGCTGGGGCGAGACCTCCTCGGCCGGGAAGAGCTTGAACCCCTGGGGCGGCCCGGTCGGCCGGTCGTGGAAGTAGGTCCCGCTGACCCAAGCCGGATTGATGTCCAGCTCCATGCCCCGCACCACGCCCGCCGCCTGCAGGATCCGGCCCAGGGTGCACACCGACAGGGCGGGCCCGCCGACGTAGACTTCGGCGCCGTCGGCGGTCACCCCGAAGGCCGAGCGGTGGATGTAGGCGGCCTGGCCGATGGTGCTGCCCCACTGCGCGGTGCCGCCGGTCGCGCAGGTCGGGTTGACCTGCCCGTTGTCCACCAGTTCGACCAGGTTCTGCCGGACGCTGGCCACCTCGGGCCCCATCCGGACCTCCTGGTTCCAGGAACCCACCGTGGCCGTCCCGTCGGTACGGAGCACCAGGCTCGCGGCGCCGTCCACGAGGGGCCGCGGGGTTCGGCCCTCGCTGTAGTAGCCGCCGTGGCTGTCCCCGTTGAGGCGGAACCCGGCGTTGAACGCCGCCACCACGCTGCGCTGCAGGGCGGGTGTGATCGAGGTCGCTGCCTGCCAGGTGCCGCCGGGATCGGTGGTGCCCGGCTGGAGCACGCCGCGCACGAAGGTCGGATCGATCCACATCACCCCGGCGACGAAGGAGGTGTGCGATTCGTCGGGGCGCAGGGTGGTCACGCGGACCGCGGCGTGGCCGTGCACGGTCGCCACGGTCTGCCACTGCCCCTCCCCGGGCAGCAGGGGGGTGCCGGTGAGCGAAGGCATCGGCGCGGGCTCGGGCAGGCCGTCCGGCCCGGGGTGGTTACCGGGCGCGGGGGCCTCCGGTACCGCCCCGGCCGCCTGGGGGATCCCGCCGGCCGGGGTCCCGCCCACGGCAGGCTGGTTGTGGTCGTACTGCTGCTTTTCCAGCCAGGTGATCAGGCCGCCGAGACCGTGGTCACGCCCCCACTCGGCGAGCCGCGCGGCGACGCTGTCCGTGCCGGGCGCGGTCAGCGCACAACCGATCGACCAGCCCACCAGGATCAGGA
>NZ_VJWX01000883.1 GCF_007713715.1 Amycolatopsis rhizosphaerae | reverse complement strand
GAGGGGACCCTTCACGGCTCCGCTTCCACCCGAAGCTCCGGGCCTGGCATCAGAGGGTGCGCAGGGTGCTGGGGGCGCCGTGGGTGGCGAGGTGCAGGAGGGCCCGGGTGTCGAGGTGTTCGGCAACGGCGTCGGCGAGGCGGTCGAGCATCGACTCCCGGAGCGCGGCGAAACCGGGCGCGCCGGGCGCGGGTGCCCAGGCCACCCCGGCCTGCGCCGCCGCCTCCGCCAGCCAGGCACGCCGGAACCCGTCGTTGTCGAGGGTGCCGTGCCAGGTCGTGCCCCACACCGGGCCGCGCCGCCAGCCGTCGAGGAACGGTTCCGCCTCGCCCCGCAGCTTCGCCGACCCGTGGTGGATTTCGTACGCGGCGACCTCGTGGTCCCGCCAGCGCCCCACCGGGCGGCCGAGCACCTTCTCCTCGGAAAAGGTCACCACGGTCGGCAGCAGCCCGAGGCCGCGCACCACCCCGGCACCGGATTCGATGTCGTCGTGGATTTCCCCGGCCAGCATCTGGTAGCCGCCGCAGATGCCCAGCACCGGCCGTCCCGCCTCGACCCGGCGGGCGAGCGCGCCGTCGAGCCCGCGCTCCCGCAGCCAGCGCAGGTCGTCCACCGTGGCCCGGCTGCCGGGCAGGACCACGAGGTCGCTCGAGCGCACCACGTCGGGGTCGGCGGTGAGGCTCACCGAGACACCGGGTTCGGCGGCGAGGGCGTCGAGGTCGGTGGCGTTCGACGCGCGCGGGAAGCGCACCACGGCGACGCGCAACGTCCCGCCCTGCTGCTCACCGGCCCAGCCCGCCATCGCCAGCGCGTCCTCGGAGTCGATCCACACCCGGTCCAGCCACGGCAGTACCCCGAGCACCGGACGGCCGGTCAGCTCGCTCAGCCGGTCGAGGCCGGGGCGCAGCAGGCCGGCATCCCCCCGGAACTTGTTGACGATCCAGCCTGCCAGCAGCGCCTGGTCCTCGGGTTCGAGCAGGGCCTGCGTCCCGTACATCGCGGCCAGCACCCCGCCGCGGTCGATGTCGCCGACCACCAGCACGGGCAGGCCGAACCGCCGCGCCAGGCCCATGTTCACGTAGTCGCCCGC
>NZ_VJWX01000882.1 GCF_007713715.1 Amycolatopsis rhizosphaerae | reverse complement strand
CCCCGAGGCGGTGCAGAACATCCAGGAGGGCCGGGAGCAGAGCGCCGCGGTCCAGCCGGTCGCGGTCGGCACCACCGACGAGATCGGCGAGGTGGCCAAGGCCTTCGACGAGGTGCACAGCCAGGCCCTGCGGCTCGCCATCGAACAGGCAGGCATGCGGACCGCCTACAGCAGCGTGTTCATCAACCTTTCGCGCCGCAGCCAGAGCCTCGTGCAGCGTCAGCTGCAGCTGATCGAGCGGCTGGAGCGTGACGAGGAGGACGCCGACCAGCTCGCCACCCTGTTCCAGCTCGACCACCTCGCCACCCGGATGCGGCGCAACAACGAGAACCTGATGGTGCTCTCGGGGGCGGAGCCGGGACGCCGGTCGGGCCAGCCGGTGTCGACCACCGACGTGCTGCGCGCCGCGGCCTCGGAGATCGAGCAGTACCAGCGCGTGGTGGTCCAGACCCCGCCCGACGCCCGCATCGTCGGGTACGCGGCGAGCGACCTGATGCGCCTGGTCGCCGAGCTGCTGGACAACGCGACCGCGTTCTCCGCGCCGGAGACCCAGGTGACGGTGTCGACCCGGGTTTCGGACGACCGCGGCCTGTTGATCGACATCATCGACAAGGGCATCGGCATGAACGAGTCCGAGGTCGCCGAGGCCAACGCTCGTCTGCACGAGAACGGCACCATCGATCTCGCGACCTCCCGCCGGATGGGCCTGTTCGTGGTGGGGCGCCTCGCCGGGCGCCACCACATCGGCGTCGAACTGCACGGCGGCAAGGACATCGTCGGTGTCCGCGCGACGGTGACGGTGCCCGCCGAACTCGTCATGGGCCTGCCGGAGCAGACCGCGGTCCTGCGGCCCGAACCGGCGTACCCGACCGAAGAGATGCCCCGCCGCCGCACGGTCAACGGCAGCGGCAAGCCCGCCCCGCTGACCAGCCTGGCGGGCACCACCTCCGGCACCCTCGGCGACGGCGCGGCCGCGCCCAACCCCTGGTCGCAGAACGGCCACTCCGGGGTGCTGCCCATGCGGCCGCCGTCGGACCTGGAGGTCTCCGGTACCGCGCTGTTCAGTCCCGTCGCGGCCGACGACGAGTCCGGTGC
>NZ_VJWX01000881.1 GCF_007713715.1 Amycolatopsis rhizosphaerae | reverse complement strand
GGGCAGGCCCCATCCCGCGCCGCGGCCGCACGGGGGCAACCCCCGCACCGGGACAGGTGTTTCATCCCACAGCCCGGCCACCACCGCCTCGTACAGCCGCACCCCGGTCACTCAGCGCGACAGCGCATGGGGTAGAGTTCCTCCGTCCTGAACGCACCGACCTGGGAGGTGAGCCCCATTACCGCAAGTGCGAACCGGGCGCTCTCACCTCGTCGCGGAACGGCGTAGGTTTTTCGAGCGGAGCGCCCGTCGGATCGACGAAAGGCGCTCGATGTCAGCTTCCGTTTCCCCCGAGACCGAATCCGCCGTGGTGCGCAGGCTCCGCGCCGCGGGCTGTGTCTTCGCCGAAGACGAGGCCAGGCTGTTGCTGTCCGAGGCTCGCGATGCCGTCGAGCTCACCACGATGGTGGCGCGCCGGGTGGCGGGCGACCCCCTCGAACACGTGCTGGGCTGGACTGGTTTCTGCGGTCTGCGCATCGCGGTGGACCCCGGCGTGTTCGTGCCGCGGCAGCGCAGCGAACTCCTCGTCCGCGAGGCGGCGGCCCTCGCCGCTCCCGGGGCCGTCGTGGTCGACCTGTGCTGCGGCTCGGGAGCCCTCGGCGTGGCCGTCGCCTCCCTGCTGGGCGAGGCCGAACTGCACGCCGCGGACCTCGAACCCGCCGCCGTGCGGTGCGCGAGCCGCAACGTCGCCCCCTTCGGCGGGCACGCCCATCAGGGCGACCTGTTCGACGCACTGCCGCCCCGGCTCCGGGGGCGGATCGGCATCCTGCTGTCGAACGTGCCGTATGTGCCCACCGAGGAAATCGCACTCATGCCCCCGGAAGCGCGCGACCACGAACCCCGGCTCGCGCTCGACGGCGGTACCGACGGCCTGGCCGTACTGCGCCGGGTCGCCGCCGCGGCACCGGGCTGGCTCGCGCCGGGCGGCCACCTGCTGGTGGAAACGAGCCGCCGCCAGGCTCCGGGGGCCGTCGAGACCCTCGCCGGGGCCGGGCTCCTCGCCCGTGTGGTCACCTCCGCCGAACTCGACGCCACCGCCGTCGTCGGCACCCGGCAAGCCTGAGGGAAGGCGCGTAACGGTCCTCCTCACCCCCCGGGTCGCGTAGGGCG
>NZ_VJWX01000880.1 GCF_007713715.1 Amycolatopsis rhizosphaerae | reverse complement strand
CTCGGTGAGGTGTGTGCGGGTCCTGGCGCCGTCGGGGCCGCTTTCCGAGCGCACGACCTCGCCGGTCTCCAGCACCTGCTTGAAGCGCCGCAGATCGTCGCGCAGCTGCTGGTCCGGTGCCTCGCCGAACAGCTTGGCGATCCGGGCGCCCAGCCTGCCGCCGGGCGGCTCGTAGATCAGGTGGACGCGGACCTCCGTGCCGCGCCCGCCCGGGGCGGGCCGGAAGTCGACCCGGCCGGAGTGCCGCACCTGGGTTTCCCCGACCGAGCGCCACGAAATGTGCTCGTCGATGTGTTCGCTGTCGATCTCGGCGTCCCACTCGACCTCGATGCCCGCCGGTCCCGCGGCGCGCCAGCGGCTGCGGCCGTCGCCGAGGTGGCGCACCGTTTCGAGGTGGGCCATGAACTGCGGCAGGTTCTCCAGGTTGCGCCAGGCCCCGTAGACCTCGCCCACGGGGCGGTTCACCGTGATCCGCCCGTTGGCGTGAATCGGGCGGCCGCGCCTGCCACGGGTGGTGACGACGGCGGCGGCGAGGTCGGCGAGCGCCACCCCGGCCAGTGCCGCCATCGTGATCGACGCGCGGCGCCTGCCGTCCGGGCTCTTCACGCCGCGGCGGACGGCGTCGGCCAGGCGCAGATCCACGATGTCGCCCGCGAGGCGCAGCCACAGCCACGGCGCACCGTTGCGGCGCGCTCCCAGTGCGGTGCCGAGCACCAGTTCGCGCGTACCGATCAGCCGCACGAGCCGGCGCGCCCGGTCATCGTCTCGGGCCCCGACCAGTCCGAGGACCCTCCCCGGTGCCACCGCCTGTGTGGCCCCCAGCCCGATGCTGAACGCTCCCAGGCTCTTGGTCAGCCATCGCTTGTCCATCTCACCGTCCCTCGAGTCGCCCGATCACACGGGACATGCCCGCCAGTGCGGCTTGATACCCGGCCTCGCCGCCGGGAAACCGGCCCCGCCGCAATGGCAGCCCGAACAGGGCCCCGGCAAAGTCGCGTGAGTATTGGCCCCAGTCCCTCCGGCCGGGGGTGAGGGGCCTGCAAAAGGGGGTTGCGAGTTGCCGTGAGCGGTCCCCTCACAGCACCCATCCCCGCCTGAGGGTGGGACTCACCTGCCTGAGGGTGGGAC
>NZ_VJWX01000087.1 GCF_007713715.1 Amycolatopsis rhizosphaerae | reverse complement strand
CAGCGAGTCCCACCCTCAGGCGCTTGTGTCCCACCCTCAGGCGCTTGAGTTCCACCCTCGGGCGCCTGAGTCCCACTGTCTGGGGCCGGTTGCCCCTCAAGGCTCTGGACTCTTGCCGGGGCCTGCCTGCTTTCCTGTGAGGGGTCCCCTCACAGCCGTATTGACCGTGAGGGGACCCCTCACGGCAGTGCGTGGCACCCAGCACCGCACGAGCGTGGGACACAAGTGCACGAGCGTGGGACACAAGTGCAGGAAGGTGGGACACAAACTGCGGGAGGTGCGCCGAGCATCGCCGAGCGGACCGGACTTTGCCGGAGCCCTGGTCGTATTTGCGGTGAGGGGGCCCCTCACGGGAAACTGCAACCCGCTTTCCGCCGCGGGTCCGGCCTACCTCGTGGGCGCGGCTTGCGGCACGGCAGACGGTTGTCCGTCCAGGAAAGCGGTCACCAGGTCCCAGAACGCCTCCGGGTGCTCGGCGTGCGCCCCGTGGCCGGCCTCCACCTCCGCGTAGCGTGTCCGCGGGATCCGGGCGAGCAGTTCGCGCTGCTGGGCCGGCGGGATCAGCCGGTCCTGGGCGCTGGCGAGCACCAGGGTCGGCGCGGTGATCGCCGGGAGCACCGCGCGGAGGTCGACGGTCCGGTCCACTTCGGTCTGCCGCGCCACTCCCGGCGCCAGGTTCGCCGCCAGTGCCGCCACCACCGCCTCGTTGGAGGCGGCGTCCGCGGCCGACCAGTAGCGCGTCCCGAAGGCCATCAGCGGCAGCATCCGCGCGAACAGCCCGGGAGCGGCGTCCAGCACCTCCAGCCAGAGGCGGAATTCGGCGTCCATGCGGGCGTCGGTGCGGACCCACCCCGCGTGCAGGACCAGCGAAGCCACCTTCTCGGGCCGAGTGCCCGCGAGGTGCGCGGCGACCGCCGCGCCGAGCGAGTGCCCGACCACGTGGAAGCGGTCCAGACCGGCGTCCGAGGCCGCGGCGAGCATCTCCGCCGCCAGATCCTCCACGGTCAGCGCCCCGCCGTGATCGGTGGTCAGCCCCGATCCGGAGTAGTCCGGGGCCACCACGGTGAACCGGTCCCGCACCGCCTCGACCAGCGGCGCCCATTGCTCGCGCGTGGCCCCGGTTCCGTGGATCAGCAGCAGCCCGGGACCGCTGCCCGTCACGTCGTAGTGCACCGAGGCGTCGCCGCCGCTGATGCGCAGATTCACCTTGGGCATGGGCAGCTCCCTCAAAGCACCGCGCGCAGCGCGGCGTTGAACTCGGCGGGGCGTTCCTGCTGCGGCATGTGGCCGCTGCCCCGCACCACGGTCAGTGTCGCGTCCGGCACCAGGCTCGCGCAGGTTTCCGGCACCTCCAGCGGGATTTCCGCGTCCAGTTCACCGTGCACGTAGCTGACCGGCACCTTCAGGGACGGCAGCGACGGGCGCGGATCGTAGGTACCGGCTTCGAGGATGTGCGCGTCGATGTAGGGGCCGGCGTCGAGGATCTGCCGCACCGTCCAGTCGATCAGTGCCGGGGACGTGCCGGGGGCGTACCAGTTCGGGACCCAGCCGTCGAGCGTGGCGGCGCGGTCGTCCCTGAGCCCCGAGGCCAGCTTTTCCAGCGGCATGCCGGTGGAGGGCCAGTAGGACGGCCCGTCCACGGCCACCACCCGCGTGACCCGGTCCGGATGGTCCAGCGCCAGTTCGGTGGCGAAGGTGGCACCGATCGAGGACCCGATCAGCACGGCCTGCCCGATCTCCAGCGCGTCGAGCAGCCCGAGCGTGTCCGCCACGACGGTCGCCGTGTCGTTGCCTCCGGCGGGATGGCCGGACCGGCCGCACCCCCGCCAGTCGACGGTGAGCACGCGGTGGTCGCGGACGAACTCGGGCAACTGCGCGTTCCACACCCGGCTGCTCGTCCCCCAGCCGTGCAGGAACAGCAGCACCGGGCCGCTTCCCTGGTCTTCGTAGTAGAGATCCTGGTGAAACATGCCTCCAGGAAATCCGAAGCGGGGGCGCCGACCAAGGTGTGATCCGCTCCTACACTGATCACGAGTCGTGATGAATGGGGTGGGCATGGAGCTGCGGCAGTTACGGTACTTCCTGACCGTGGCCGAAGAGCTGCACTTCGGGCGGGCCGCCGAACGGCTCCACATCGGCCAGCCCGCGGTGAGCCAGCAGTTGCGGCGGCTGGAGCGGGAGCTGGGCGTCAGCCTGTTCGACCGCACCACGCGCACGGTCACCCTGACCGAGGCCGGGAAACGCCTCGTCCCCCATGCCCGTGCGGTGATCGCAGCCGAAACGCGGGCCAAGGAGGCCATCGTCGGGCTGAGGGCGGAACAGGCGGGCACGGTGCGGCTCGGCACGAGCGACGGCCTCGGCGCCCGCCTCGACCGCCTGCTCGCGCGGTTTTCCCACTACTGCCCCGCCGCCCAGGTTGAACTGGTCCACGCGCCGACCGAGCAGCGGCTGAGGGCGGTGCGCTCCGGAGAACTGGACGCGACGCTCGTGCGGGGGAAATGGGACCGCCCCGAACTCCGGCTGATCCCGGTCTGGACCGACCGCGTGCTCGCGGCACTGCCCGCCGCGCATCCGCTCGCGTTGCGGGGCGAGATCGAAATCGCGGCACTGGCGGGCCTGCCGTTGCGGCTGTCGCCCCGGACACGGAACCCGGCGCTGTACGACCTGGTGGTCGCCAGCTGCCGCGAAGCGGGTTTCGAGCCGGTGTTCGGCAAGGACTTCACCACCTCGCAGGACACCCTGGCCGCGATCGCGTTCGGGAAGGCGGCGTGGACGGTGTTCTACGAGCCGCACGCCCGCCAGCTGCCGGTGCCCGGCGTGGTGTTCCGCCCCCTGCGGAACCCGGCCCCGGTGATGCCCACCTACCTGGTGGTCCGTACCGGCGCGGAACGCCCCGATCTCGCCGCCCTCGCCCTGGCCTGCCGCGAATCCCGGGAATCGGCCGACGAGCCGTAACACCGGCGAGTGATCACCGATTTCCGGAGGACGGTTTTCGAGCGAAAGCGGCACCAGTGGACGAGTACGACATCGAATCGCATCCGGATCTGCAGGATCCCGAGTGGCAGCGCCGGGCGTTGAAGAAGGCGCGGGAGGAACTGCGGCGCCGGCAGCGGCGGACCGGCCGGGGCAGGCGCCTGGCTCTGACGGCCGTCGTGCTCGTCGTCCTCGCCGGTGGCGGATTCGCCTTCTACCACTGGGGTGTGGCGACTTCCGACCACTACTCCGGGGAGAGCACGCAACCCGCGCCGGGCCGGGCGGGCACCACCACCGCACCGGCGCCGAGCGACCTGCCGCACTGGGGAGCGGTGGACCGGAGCCACCCCTTCGACCACACCCCGGCCCAGAACTGGGAACAGGGCCTCGCCGGACTGGCCGTCCCGCAGGCGACGCAGGTGGGCACCTTCTCCGAAAAGCAGGTTTCGGAGGCGCTCACCCAGGTCCTGCACGCGATCGACCTGGCCTTCCTCGACCCGGAGGTCCTTTCCGCGCACCACACGGACCGCTATCTGGCGGACCTGGCTCCCAGCGCCCGCGACCGGCTCACGCCGTACCTCACCGGCCCCGACCGGTCGCACGCGCCGGCCTACGTGACCCTGCTGGCCGACGGGTACCACCTGTTGCCGGTGCTGCCCCGGATGAACGGAACCCTGACCAGCCGTGCCGGCCGCCCCGGGGAACTCGTGGTGCACGCGAGTTTCGTCGTCGCCTACGCCTTCGACCCGGGAAACCGGACCATCAGCGGCCCCGGCGACATGGAACCCTTCCTGCGCGTCGAGGGCGACTACACCGTCCGCAAGATAGGCGACTTCACGAGGAACGACTCGGGACTGTGGCCGGACGGCAATGACCTGTACCTGACCGCGGCCGCATGCCGCGCCTCCGACGAGGGCTTCCTGGCCCCCGCGTTCAGCGAACAGCGCAACGTCGCCGTGACCAGCGCGACGCCGGAACCGGGCGAGTTCGACCCGAACCGGCCGATGCCGACCCAGGACACCTGCCACTGACCACGACCCTGTACGGCGGATTGAACAGGGTGGACTGAACAGCCTAGGCTGTCTTTATGCCCAAGGTGCCGCACGAGATCGCCCAGCTCGCCGGCGGGGTGCGCGGCGTGATCGGTCAACTGCACCGGCGGCTGCGCCAGGTCGACAACGCCGGGGTCCTCACCCCGTCGCAGTCCGCCGTGCTGGGCCGCCTGTACCGCGACGGCCCGGCCACCCAGGCGCAGCTCGCCGCGGCCGAACACGTCCGCCAGCAGTCGATGGCCGCGACCCTGGGTGTCCTGGACGAACTGGGCTTTCTCGACCGGGCCCGCGATCCCCGGGACGGGCGACGCGTGATCCTCTCGCTGTCCGAACCGGGTGAGAAGACGGTGCGCGGGGTGAGCCAGAACCGCCAGGAATGGCTCGCGCAGGCGCTGTCCACCCTGACCGCCGAGGAACGCGAAACCCTCGCCAAGGCGCTGCCCCTGCTGCGGCGCGTGGCTCAGCGATAAGGAGTGGTGAAGACGACGGCAGCGCGAACCGCGACCGGAAACCGCAGCCTCTTCGGCCCCCGCGTGGTGCTGCCCCTGGTGGCGGGCGCGGTGCTCAACCCCGTCAACTCCACCCTGATCGCGGTGGCGCTGGTCCCGATCGGCCGGACCTTCGGGGCGGGCCCGGAGCGCACCGCCTGGCTGATCACCTCGCTCTACCTCGCCACCGCGGTCGGCCAGCCGGTGGTCGGGCTGCTGGTGGACCGGTTCGGCGCGCGGCGGGTACTGCTCGGCGGGGCGCTCCTCGTGCTGGTGGCCGGGATCGGCGGGCTGCTCGCGTTCTCGCTGGACTGGCTGATCGGCGTGCGCGTGGTCCTCGGCCTGGGCACCTGTGCGGGTTTCCCGGCGGCGATGGCGGTACTGCGGGCCAGGGCGGACGCGGCGGGCGAAGGGGTGCCGAGCCGCGTGCTGTCCGTCCTCGCGATGTCCGCGCAGACGATCATGGTGATCGGTCCGGCCCTCGGCGGGGCGCTGATCGGCCTGGCGGGCTGGCCTGCGATCTTCGCGGTGAACATCCCGCTGGCCACCGCTTCCCTGGTGCTCGCCCTGCTGTGGGTGCCTCGCGACGAGGTGCGCCCGGCGGCGGGCCGGGAGCCGGTCGACGTCCTGGGCATCGCACTGTTCTCCGCCGCCCTGCTGGCCCTGCTGCTGTTCGTGATGGAACCGGCGGTGCCGCGGCTGTACCTGCTCGGTGCCGCCGTGCTCCTCGCGGCGGTGTTCGCCCGCGTGGAATGGCGGTCTCGCAAGCCGTTCGTCGACCTGCGCATGCTCACCGCCAACGGGCCGCTGCTGCGCACCTATCTGCGCCAGGCGCTGGCCTTCCTCATCGTGTACGCGATCATGTTCGGCTACGTGCAGTGGCTGGAATCGGCGCGGGGGCTCAGCGAATCCTCGGCCGGGGCGCTGCTGCTGCCCATGTCCGCGGTCGCGTTGCTCGCCGCGGGCGCCTCGGGCAGGCCACAGGGCCTCCGGGGACGGCTGATCACGAACTCGCTCGCGCTGCTGACCGGTTCGGCGCTGCTGCTGTTCCTCGACACGAAGACCTGGCTGCCGGTGCTGGTCGGCGTCGCCGCGGTCTTCGGCCTCGGCCAGGGGCTGACCAGTGTGACCAATCAGACGGCGCTCTACCAGCAGGCCCCGGCCGAGGCGATCGGCACCGCCAGCGGCCTGTTCCGCACCGCCCAGTACCTGGCCGCGACCGGCGCGTCGACGCTGATCGCGCTGTGTTTCGGCGGCCGGGCCACCTCCGCCGGACTACACCACCTGGCGTGGGCGCTGGCCGGGGCGGGCCTGCTGCTGCTGACGGTGACGGTGTTCGATCGGGCACTGCGGAAAATCCGTACTCGCCCTGAACGAATCAAGGACGAACAATAACGCGGTGACCAGGAACGCGCCCAAGAACGACGTCGACGAGGCCCGCCTCGAAGTCCACCAGCCCAAGACCTGGGCGGCCGGTGTGCCCGGGGTGACCGTGTCGCTGTTGCGCAGCATCGAGCAGATGGGAACCTCCCGCACGGTGCGCACCTTGCGCCTGCTGAACCAGCGGGAAGGGTTCGACTGCCCGGGCTGCGCCTGGCCGGAGCCGCAGGGCTCCGCGGGAGAACACCGCAAACTCGCCGAATTCTGCGAGAACGGGGCGAAAGCGGTCGCCGAAGAGGCGACGAAACGCCGCGTCGGACCGGAGTTCTTCGCCGCCCACCCGGTGGCCGAGCTGGCGGGGAGGACCGACTACTGGCTCGGGCAGCAGGGCAGGCTGACCCATCCGATGGTGCTGCGGGAGGGGGCTTCGCACTACGAGCCGATCTCCTGGGACGACGCCTTCGAACTGATCGCGCGGCACCTGCGCGCACTGTCCACTCCGGACGAAGCGCTGTTCTACACCTCCGGCCGCACCAGCAACGAAGCCGCCTTCCTCTATCAGCTCCTGGTCCGCTCGTTCGGCACGAACAACCTTCCGGACTGCTCGAACATGTGCCACGAGTCCTCCGGTACCGCGCTGTCGGAGACGACGGGAATCGGCAAGGGCTCGGTCAGCCTCGCCGACATCCACCAGGCGGACCTGATCGTGGTGGTCGGGCAGAACCCCGGCACCAACCACCCCCGCATGCTGTCCGCGCTGGAGAAGGCGAAGTCGCACGGCGCGAAGATCGTGGCCGTGAACCCGTTGCCGGAAGCGGGCCTGATGCGGTTCAAGAACCCGCAGAGCCCGCGCGGGGTTCTCGGCAAGGGCACCGCGCTCGCCGACGAGTTCGCGCAGGTGCGCCTCGGCGGCGACCTCGCCCTCTTCCAGGCCGTCGGGCATCTGCTGCTGTCCTGGGAGGACGCCGCCCCGGGCACGGTGGTGGACCGGGAGTTCGTGGACGGCTCGACGCACGGCTTCGACGACTACGCGCGCAACCTGCGCGAGATCGACTGGGCCGAGATCGACCGCGCCACCGGGCTGCCCCGCGAGCAGATCGAAAGGATCGCGCGCCTGATCGCCGGGTCGCGGCGCACGGTGTACTGCTGGGCGATGGGCCTGACGCAGCACCGGCACGCGGTGGCGACCATTCAGGAGATCACCAACGTCGCCCTGCTGCGCGGCATGATCGGCAGGCCGGGCGCCGGGCTGTGCCCCGTGCGCGGGCACTCGAACGTGCAGGGCGACCGGACCATGGGTGTCTGGGAGAAGATGCCCGAACGGTTCCTCGCGGCGCTGGAGACGGAGTTCGGCATCGCGGTGCCGCGCAAGCACGGGCTGGACACGGTGGATTCGATCCGCGCGATGCGCGACGGCGCCGCGAAGGTGTTCATCGGCATGGGCGGCAACTTCGCCGCCGCCACCCCGGATTCGGAGCTCACCGAGCGCGCGCTGAGCGCCAGCGAGCTCACCGTGCACGTGTCCACGAAGCTGAACCGGTCCCACGTGGTGCACGGCAGGACCGCGCTGATCCTGCCCACGCTGGGCCGCACCGAGCGTGACGTGCAGGCCTCCGGCGAACAGTTCGTCACGGTCGAGGACTCGATGTCGTGCGTGCACGCCTCACGGGGCCGCCTGCGGCCGGCGGGCGACGAACTGCTGTCGGAGGTGTCGATCATCTGCCGGCTGGCGCGCACCCTGCTCGGCCCGGACCATCCGGTGCCGTGGGCGGAGTTCGCCCGGGACTACGACCTCATCCGCGACCGCATCGCCCGCGTGGTGCCCGGCTGCGAGGACTACAACAAGCGCGTGCGCGAACCGGACGGCTTCGTGCTCCCGCACCCGCCGCGCGACGAGCGGCGGTTCGAAACCGCGACCGGGAAGGCGAACTTCACCGCCAGCGAACTGGAATACCCGCGGGTCCCCGAAGGCAGGCTGCTGCTGCAGACGCTGCGCAGCCACGACCAGTACAACACCACGATCTACGGCCTGTCCGACCGCTACCGCGGCATCGAGGACGGCCGCCGGGTAGTGCTGGTGCACGCCGAGGACCTCGCCGAACTCGGCTTCGCCGAAGGGGAGGTGGTCGACGTGGTCTCGGAATGGGAGGGCACCGAGCGCCGGGCGGAACGCTTCCGGCTGGTGGCCTACCCCACCGCGCGCGGCTGCGCCGCGGCGTACTTCCCCGAGGCGAACGCCCTGGTGCCGCTGGACTCCGTGGCGAAGAAGTCCAACACTCCCGTGTCCAAGGCCGTCATCATCCGCCTGGCACACCGGACCGGCTGAGCCCCCGCAGAACGGGGCCGTCCCTTCACAGTCGATCCGACTGTGAAGGGACCCTTCACGGCACGGCCGAGGGGCCTTTCGCCGCCGGCGGTCAGCTGCGCAGGTGGGAGGCGCCGTTGAGGTCGAGGATGGCGCCCGACGCCCACACCGAACCGGGCTCGGCCAGGTACACGATCGCGTCGGCGATTTCCTCGGGCCGGGCGACTCGCCCGAACGGGCTCTGCGCGCGAAGCCGGTCTCCGCTTTCCCCGGCCAGCCGCCCGGCGACCCGTTCGGTTTCGATGAAGCCGGGGGCCACCGAGGTGACCGCGATGCCGTGCGGGGCAAGGGAAACGGCGAGTGACTGGCCGAGTGCGTGCAGACCGGCCTTGGTCGCGCCGTAAGCGGGATGGTCCGGCTCGCCGCGGAAGGCGCCGCGGGAACCGACGTTGACGATGCTGCCGCCCGCCTTCCGCGCGATCATGTCCCGGGCCACCCAGTAGGTGAGATCGGCGGCCCCGAGCAGGTTGACCTCAACCGACCGCCGCCACACCCGTTGCCACTGCCCGAAATCCGCCTCGGCGAGCGGATGCGCGGTCTCGGCCGAGGTGGCGAGGGCGGCGTTGTTCACCAGAACGTCCACTCCGGACAGTGCCGCCACCGCCGACTCCGCGATGGTCCGGGCGTCCCCGGGCAGTTCGCCCGGTACCAGGACGTGACCGCTGCCGGGCAGGGAATCCAGGGTTTCCCGCGCGGCGGCTTCGCCGGAGTGGAAGTGCACGGCCACCCGGTCACCGCGCGCGGCGAACGCCCGCGCGACCGCGCGGCCCAGCCCGGATGCCGCGCCGGTGACCAGAACGCCCCGGCTCATTTCGCGAACAGCCGCGACTCGTCGCGGAACGCCTTGAACTCCAGCGCGTTCCCGGCGGGGTCGTGCAGGAACATGGTCCACTGCTCCCCCGGTTCGCCGGCGAAGCGCTGGTACGGCTCGATCACGAACTCGGTGCCCGCCGCCCGCAGCCGGTCCGCCAGTGCGTGGAAGTCCTCGACGGTGAGGATGAGCCCGAAGTGCGGGACGGGCACGTCGTGGCCGTCGACCGGGTTGCGCCCCGATTCGTTCCGCGCCCCGGGGACGACGTGGGTGACCACCTGGTGGCCGTGGAAGTTCCAGTCCACCCAGGCGGTGTCGGAGCGGCCCTCGGCCAGCCCCAGCACCCCGCCGTAGAACTCGCGGGCACGGGCCAGGTCGTCGACGGGGATCGCGAGGTGGAATCCCGGGCGCGTCATGAGCGGCTCCTTCCTTGGGTTTCCCCCAGCTTGACGCCACCCGGCCGACAATGTCAACATTCGGACATGTTGCAACCGGCGCAGCGCCGCGGGCTCGGTGACGAGGCGGCCGACCGTATCCGCGAAGAGATCTTCGCCGGGCGTTTCCCGCCGGGCGGCGCGCTGCGCGAGGTCGAACTCGCCGCCTCGCTCGAGGTCAGCCGCGGTTCGGTACGGGACGGGCTGGCCATCCTCGAACGTGAGGGCCTGGTGCAGAGCGTGTGGCACAAGGGCACGCGGGTCATCGAACTCACCGAGTCCGACATCCGCGAGGTGTACGCCGTCCGCGCGGCGCTCGACCGGCTCGCCGCCACCACGGCGGCCCGGCACGCGGCACCGGAGCACCTGGCCGAACTCGATCGGCTGGTCCGTGCCATGGCCGCCGGGCGCGAAGGACCCGCCCACGGCCTGCTGGCTCTGGACATCGAGTTCCACGAGCGGATCTACCAGGCGGCGGGCAACCGGCGCCTGCTCGAAGCCTGGCACGCGGTGCGCTCACAGGTGTACCTGTTCCAGTCCCACCGGATCCGGCTGCGGGACGAGGAATACCGCGACCGCCTTGCCGAGGAGCACGGCGAACTCGCCGCGCTGATCAGGGAACGGGACACCGCCCGGCTGGCGGAGACGGCCGAAGAACACGTGCATTCGGCGCGGCGGGCCCTGCTGGCGGGCCTGGCCGGAAACAACGCGGGCGAGTGAGGCGATGCCCGCCGAGACGCCGCCGGGGCGTCTCGGCGGGCCCGGTCACTTCCCGAAGAGCTGGACCACCTTGAGGATCAGTTCGTAGACCCCGTAGGCGAAGGGCAGCCCCACCCACAGCCAGGCCAGGGCGAGCAGCCAGGAACGACGGCCCTCGTTCATACCGTTTCCTTTCCGCGCTCGGCCACCGGCTCGTGATAGCGCTCCTTGACCGGTCGCACCAGCTCGTTGGCGACGAACCCGACGACCAACAGCACGATCATGATGTAGAACGACGTGGTGTAGAGGTCCGGCCCCTGCTTGCCGGCGTGCTTCTGGCTGTCCGCGATCGCGTTGACGATCAGCGGCCCGAGCACCCCGGCCACCGACCACGCGGTGAGCAGGCGGCCGTGGATCGCCCCGACCTCGAAGGTGCCGAACAGGTCCTTCAGATAGGCGGGCGCGGTGGCGAAACCCGCGCCGTAGAAGGAAAGGATCAGCATCGCACTCAGGATGAACAGCAGTTTCGACGAGTTGCCCGCCACCGCGATCAGCAGGTACAGCAGGGCGCCCGCACCGAGGTAGAGGCGGTAGATGTTCTTGCGCCCCACGATGTCCGAAGTGGACGACCAGGCGAACCGGCCGAGCATGTTGGTCAGCGACAGCAGGGCCACGAAACCGGCGGCGGCCGCGGTGCCCACCGGGGTGGAGGTCTGCCGGAAGAAGTCGCCGATCATCGGCGCGGCCTTCTCCAGGATGCCGATGCCCGCGGTGACGTTGCAGACCAGCACCACCCACAGGCACCAGAACTGCGGGGTCTTGATCGCGTTGGCCGCGGACACGTTCGCGGCGGTCACCAGCGACCTGCCGGCGGGCGTGGTCGCGGTCCAACCCCGGGGACGCCAGTCCGGCGCGGGCACGCGGATCAGCAGCACCCCCAGCGACATGAACACCGCGTAGACGATCCCGTGGACCAGGAAGGCACTCGCGATGCCACCGGTGCTGGCGCCGAAGCTCTGCAGCATCTGGCTCGACCACGGCGACGCGATCAGCGCCCCGCCGCCGAAGCCCATGATCGCGATTCCGGTGGCCATCCCCGGCCGGTCCGGGAACCACTTCATCAGCGTGGACACCGGCGAGATGTAGCCGATGCCGAGCCCGACGCCGCCGATGAGCCCGTAGCCCACCACCACCAGCCAGTACTGGGAGGTGGCGGCTCCCAGCGCGGAGACCAGGAAACCGGTGGAAAAGCACGTCATCGACACGAACATCGCCCAGCGCGGTCCCTTGCGCTCGACCAGGGTCCCGCCGAAGGCCGCGGACAGGCCGAGCATCACGATGCCGAGCTGGAACGGCAGGGCGCTCTGCGTACCGCTGAGCCCGAGCGCCTTTTCCAAGGGGGGCTTGAACACACTCCAGGCGTAGGCCTGGCCGATCGCCAGGTGAACCGACAGTGCCGCGGGCGGGATGAGCCAGCGACTCCAATCGGCCGGGGCGACCGTGCGGGAACGGTCGAGGAAGGTGACGGTCAAGGCGACGCTCCCCTACGCTGGTGGTGGGTGCGGGCGCGGTGTCCACGCCCCGTTCGGCGTCCGACACACCACACGATCGAGTGAAGTGTGCGGACGGCCGTGTGCAATCTAATACGCAAAGTGTTGCGACGCACTAACTAATTGTGGACTTTTCGGGCAGATTCGGCAGGAGAGACGGACATGGGCCGAGTAACCGTACGGCGGCCGGTGCGCACGCTGACCGCCACCGGAGGACGGCGGCGGCCGGATTCGCTCGCGGCGGAGGAACCACTGGAGATCCGGGTGGGCGGGAAAGCGCTTGCCGTGACCATGCGCACACCGGGCCACGACGTCGAGCTCGCGCACGGCTTCCTGCTGTCCGAAGGGGTCATCGGCGCACCGGAGGACGTGTTCGCGGCGCGCTACTGCGACGGCGTCGACGACCAGGGACGCAACACCTACAACGTGCTGGACCTGACCTTGGCCGAGGGGGTCGCGCCGCCCGAGACCGGAGTGGAACGCAACTTCTACACCACCTCCTCCTGCGGGGTCTGCGGCAAGGCCGCGCTGGACGCGGTCAAGCTCAAGACCCGGTTCCCGCCCGGTGCGGCCGGGTTCTCCGTCACGCCGGAGGTGCTCTCGGCGCTGCCCGACGCGTTGCGCGAACGGCAGCGCGTGTTCGCCAGCACCGGCGGCCTGCACGCGGCCGGACTGTTCCGCACCGACGGCTCGCTGCTGGCCGTCCGGGAGGACGTCGGACGGCACAACGCGGTGGACAAGGTGCTCGGCTGGGCACTGCTGGAACACCGGGTACCACTGGGCGAGGTGGGGCTTCTGGTGTCCGGGAGGGCCTCCTTCGAGCTCGTGCAGAAGGCCGCCATGGCGGGCATCCCCTTGCTCGCGGCGGTATCCGCGCCGTCCTCGCTGGCCGTCGAACTCGCCGAGGAGAACGGCATGACGCTGATCGGTTTCCTGCGCGGCAGCAGCATGAACCTCTACACCGGGGAGCAGCGAGTGCTCGAGGCCGCGGCAGTCTCCTGAAGCCCGGGCGGCTCCGGAGCCCACACCCAAGAGCGTTCATGCCCCAGAAGACGGCCTTCGGGGCACTCGTCACCGCACGAGTGGGCAAGCCGCCGAGCGGGTGAGCGGCGATGTTTGTCGTCCCCGCGGGCATGCGCTTCAATGGGCCGGTGAACGAGGCCGTGGCCGGGACCGGGCCGGGGAAACGCCGCCGGATCTCCCGGCGCTCGCTGCTGATCGGGGGCGCCTCGGGACTGGGGATCACCGCTTTCAGCATCGGCACCGCCACCGGTAACGTGCCGCTGCCCACGGCCGTCCAGCGCGCACTCGGGGTCGCCTCGACCACGCCGGTCAGCCAGCCCGGCGTCGCGAAAGTGGAACGCGTGTTTTCGGCCGCCCGCAACCGCGAGGTCGACCTGGTGACCCTGCTGCCGTCCAGGAACCCCTCGGCGAACCTGCCGGTCTCGCTGCTGCTGCACGGTCTGCACGGCCGGGCCCGCAACGCCGCGCCCACCGGCACGCTCGCCGAACTGAGCAGTCAGGTCGCCCGGCACGCGGTGGCACCGTTCGGCCTGGTCGCGGTGGACGGCGGCGACGACTACTGGCACTCGAACCGGCCCGGCGACGACCCGATGCGGATGCTGCTGGAGGAGGTTCCCCAGTGGCTGAGCCGCCGCGGCCTCGGCGGGCCCGGCGGGCAGCCCTTCGCGTGCACCGGCATGTCCATGGGCGGATTCGGGGCCCTGCTGTACGCGCGTCGCCGCGCGGAGCGCGCCCGGCCGCTACGCGCCCTCGCCCTGCTGGCCCCCGCGCTCATCCTGTCCTGGGACGAGATGGCCAAGCGCGGTGCCTTCCACGACGCGGCGGACTGGGCGGCCCTGGACCCGCTCAAGCACCTCGACGCGACCCGCGGCATCCCCACGGGCCTCTGGTGCGGCACCGAAGACCCCTTCATCGCGGGGGCCCGCCAGTTCATCGCGGCGACCCACCCCGCGGTCGCCTACACCGCCCGGGGGCGGCACGGGGACACGTTCAACCGCACCGTGGTGCCCTCGGTCATCGGCTTCCTCGGCAGGAACGTGCCCACCGCCTGAACGCGGATCTTCAGGACCCGGACACCCAGCGGGCGGCGACGGACAGCACCCAGAACCCGACGACGACGGCGACGAGCAGGAGGATCGACCAGACCAGCAGGGGCCGGTCTTCCCTGCCCGCGGCCCGGACCCGGTGCAGCGCGTAGTAGCCGAAACCGAACAGCGGCAGCGGCAGCAGCGGAAGCGGCGACAGGCGCACGCCGGTTGCGACCAGGCAAACCCCGCCCAGCACCCACAGCACGATCCGGACCGAACGGTGCAGGACCGGATGGCTCAGGTACGGCGTGATGACCTGGTACGCGAGATCGCTGAACCCGCGCACATCGCCCCGGCCCTCCGGGACCACCTGGTCCACGCCGGCCTCTCCCGGTTCGGCCATGCCGTCACCGGCATCCGCCCGGGATCCCGCCCCCTCGACACTCATTCGGTCAGCTTATCGAGCCCGGCACTTCCCGTACTCCGACAGGGCGCACAACACAGCCACGTTCGGGTGATCGCCGACGACCGTCAGGCCGTCTTCTCGCCCCGCTCGGTGTTGCGGCGGCGGGACGGCTGGCGCGAGACGATGGTCGGGTTGACGTTTTCCCGCACCGTCTGCTCCGTGATGACCACCTTGGCGACGTCGGTGCGGCTCGGGATGTCGTACATCACCGGCTGAAGCACCTCCTCCATGATGGCCCTCAGCCCGCGCGCGCCGGTGCCCCGCAGCACCGCCTGATCGGCGATCGCCTCCAGCGCGGTCTTGGTGAACTCCAGCTCGACGTTGTCCATCTCGAAGAGCTTCTTGTACTGCTTGACCAGCGCGTTGCGGGGCCGGGTGAGGATCTGCACCAGCGACGGCTTGTCGAGATGGGTCACGTTCGCCACGATCGGCAGCCGGCCGATGAACTCCGGGATCAGCCCGAACTTGATCAGGTCCTCGGGCATGGTCTCGCTGAAGACGTCGCTCTCTTCGATCTCGGCGCGGGTGCGGATGTCGGCACCGAAACCGATGCCGCGCTTGCCGATCCGGTCGTTGATGATCTTTTCCAGGCCCGCGAACGCCCCGGCCACGATGAACAGCACGTTCGTCGTGTCGATCTGGATGAACTCCTGGTGCGGATGCTTGCGCCCGCCCTGCGGCGGCACGCTCGCGGTGGTGCCTTCCAGGATCTTCAGCAGGGCCTGCTGCACCCCCTCGCCGGACACGTCGCGGGTGATCGACGGGTTCTCCGACTTGCGGGCGATCTTGTCGACCTCGTCGATGTAGATGATGCCGGTCTCGGCACGCTTGACGTCGTAGTCGGCCGCCTGGATCAGCTTGAGCAGGATGTTTTCGACGTCTTCGCCGACATAACCCGCCTCGGTGAGCGCCGTGGCGTCGGCGATCGCGAAGGGCACGTTGAGCATCTTCGCCAGGGTCTGGGCGAGATAGGTCTTGCCACAGCCGGTCGGGCCCAGCAGCAGGATGTTCGACTTGGCCAGCTCGACCGGCTCCTCCTTGGAGTCCTTCGGGCCGCTCTTGTCGCCGGACTGGATCCGCTTGTAGTGGTTGTAGACCGCGACCGCCAGGGTTCGCTTGGCGTCGTCCTGGCCGATGATGTACTGGTCGAGGAACTCGTGGATGTCCAGCGGTTTCGGCAGCTCGTCGAGCTTCACCTCACCGGCCTCGGCCAGTTCCTCTTCGATGATCTCGTTGCACAGGTCGATGCACTCATCGCAGATGTAGACGCCGGGCCCGGCGATGAGCTTCTTCACCTGTTTCTGGCTCTTCCCGCAGAAAGAACACTTCAGCAGGTCCCCGCCGTCGCCGATCCGTGCCATGACCGTTGACCTGTCCCCTCCGGCACGCCGGGCCGGCGCACCTGGTTGTGTTCCTGCACTTCCCGCCGATCGAGGCGGAATTCGTGCTCGTCTCTGACGGTACCCGCCCGAGCCGCCCGGCGGGAGAACCATCGGGCGATGGGGCGCGCCCGGACACCCCTGCGTGCCCGCCGCCCCTGCGCGGCGGGCGAACGTCCTCGCCGCCGCCTCCCCGCGAGCCGTCAGGCGCCGCAGAATACCCCGCTCCGGGCGCGTGTCCGGGTGACCGACACGCGCCGGAGCCGAGGCCGCACTGCCGGCGGAACCGTCAGCGCGCCGAGGCCTTGCGGTAGGACAACACCTCGTCGATAATGCCGTATTCCTTGGCCTGTTCGGCCGTGAGGATCTTGTCGCGTTCGATGTCCTGCCGGACCTCGTCGGCGGTCTTGTTCGTGTGCTTGGCCAGCACGGTCTCCATCTGGCGCCGCACGCGCTGGATCTCGTTGGCCTGGATCTCCAGGTCCGAGACCTGCCCGTAGGTGCCCTCGGTGGCCGGCTGGTGGATCAGCACCCTGGCGTTGGGCAGGGCGAGGCGCTTGCCCTTCGTGCCCGCCGCGAGCAGCACCGCGGCCGCCGAAGCGGCCTGCCCCAGCACGACGGTCTGGATGTCGGGCTGGACGTACTGCATGGTGTCGTAGATGGCCATCAGCGCGGTGAACGAACCACCGGGCGAGTTGATGTACATCACGATGTCGCGGTCCGGGTCCTCGTGCTCGAGGTGCAGCAGCTGGGCCATCACGTCGTTGGCCGACGCGTCGTCCACCTGCACGCCGAGCATGATCTGCCGCTCTTCGTAGAGCTTGTTGTACGGGTTGGACTCCTTCATCCCGTAGCTCGTGCGCTCGACGTACGAGGGCAGGATGTACCGGGACTGCGGAAGCTGATAGTTGCTCATGGGTTTCTCCTACCTGCGCGCCCGGTCAGCGGTGGCCGTTGGCCGAGGGGAGCTGGTTTTCCCGGGTGAGGACGTGGTCGACGAAGCCGTAGGTCTTGGCTTCCTCGGCGGTGAACCAGCGGTCCCGGTCGCCGTCGCGGATGATCTGCTCGACGCTCTGGCCGGTCTGCTCGGCGGTGATGCGCGCCAGTTCCTGCTTCCACTTGCCGAACACCTCGGCCTGGATGGCGATGTCGGAGGCGGTACCGCCGACACCGGCCGAGGGCTGGTGCATCAGGATGCGGGCGTGGGGCAGCGAGTACCGCTTGCCGGGGGTGCCCGAGGAGAGCAGGAACTGCCCCATCGACGCCGCCAGGCCCATCGCGTACGTCGCCACGTCCGGCTCGATCAGCTGCATCGTGTCGTAGATGGCGAAGCCCGCGGTGACCGAGCCGCCGGGCGAGTTGATGTAGAACCGGATGTCGGACTCCGAGTCCTCCGCCGACAGCAGCAGCAGCTGCGCCGTGATCCGGTTCGCGACCTCGTCGTTGACCTCGGAACCCAGGACGACGATGCGCTCCTGGAGCAGCCGCTCGTACACCGAGTCGGTCAGGTTGAGCCCCGCGGTGCTGGTCCGCGCCTCGGGCTTGTACTGGGTCACGTCTGCCTGCCTTTTCGCCGCTGTGGTGCTCCCCCGGACGGGAGAGCTCCACTGTGGACTTCCTTCACGTTCAGATCTTGTAACCGACCCTAACGAACTTGGGCGGCGCAGAAGTCCTGACACCGCCCAAGTTCGCTCAGAGCTTCACTTTTCGTCCGAAGACTCTCCCGGCGCCTGAGCCTCGGCAGCCTCCGGGGCTTCCGCGGCCTCGGTCTCGGCGACCTCGGCGACCTCGGTGGCCTCAGCGACCTCGGTGACCTCGGTGACCTCTTCGGTGGGACCGAACAGCTCGTCCAGATCGACCTCGGCGCCCGAGGCGTCGGTGACGGCCGCCTTGCGCACGATCGAAGCCAGCGCCTTGCCGCGCCGCACGTCCGCGAAGATCGCGGAGAGCTGCCCGGACTGCTGGGCGCGCTGGACGTACTCGTCGGGGCTGATGCCGAAGCGCTGGGCCTGGTAGAGGATCCGCTCGGTGAGCTCGGCGTCGTTGACGCTGACCTGCTCCGCGTCGGCGAGGGTGTCCAGCAGCAGCTGGGTGCGCACCGCCTTCTCCGACTCGGCCTGCACCTCCTCGTTGAACTGCTCGAGGGTCCTGCCCTCGGCCTCCAGCACCTTGGCCAGCGCTTCCTCGCTGTGGTCGAGGTCGTGCACGGCGTCGTGCTTGCGGCTTTCCACCTCGGCCTCGACGACCTTCTCCGGCAGCGGCACCTCGACCTGCTCCAGCAGGGTCTCCAGGATCTTGTCCCGGGCCTGCACGCCCTGCTGCACCTTCTTCATCCTGGCGAGCCGCTCATGCAGGTCGGACCGGAGCTCGTCGAGGGTGTCGAACTCGCTGGCGAGCTGGGCGAACTCGTCGTCGGCCTCGGGCAGTTCGCGCTGCTTGATGGACTGCACGGTGACCGCGACCTCGGCGTCCCGGCCCGCGTACTGGCCCGCGACCAGCTTCGTGGTGAAGGTCTTGGTCTCGCCGGCGTTCGCACCGATGATCGCCTCGTCGATGCCGTCGACGAGCTGGCCGGAGCCGATCTCGTAGGACAGGCCGGTGGTGGCGGCCTCCTCGACCTCTTCGCCGTCCACGGTGGCCGACAGGTCGATGGAGACGAAGTCGCCGTTCTCCGCCGCGCGGTCGACGCCGGTCAGGGTGCCGAACCGGGCCCGCAGCTGGTCGAGCTCGGCGGCGACCTCCTCGTCGGTCACCTCGACCTCGTCGACGGTGACGGCCAGGCCCTCGAGATCCGGCAGCGTGATCTCGGGGCGGACGTCCACCTCGGCGCTGAACTCGAGCACCTCACGGTCCTCGAGCCGGGTCACCTCGAAGTCCGGCTGCCCGAGCGTGCGGACCTCGCCTGCCCGCACCGCCTCCAGGTACTTGGCCGGAATGGCCTCGTTGACGACCTCATCGAGCACCGGCGCGCGGCCGATCCGGCTTTCCAGGACGCGAGCGGGCACCTTGCCGGGACGGAAGCCCGGGATGCGCACCTGCTGGGCGATCTTGCGGTAGGCGCGGTCGAAGTTCGGTTTGAGTTCGTCGAACGGCACCTCGACATTGATCTTGACTCGCGTCGGGCTGAGCTGCTCGACGGTGCTCTTCAACGTGTTCTCCTCGAGCCGTACAGGGATTGGTGATGGTACCGGGGTACCACGGGCACAGGAGTGCCCGAAGACCGAGTCTAGGCCAGCGACTTGACAGCCCCGGCCTGGGCCTACTCGCCGCGTCGCGACGCGAGCGGAGTTTACATTTGCCCCCTGGTTGTCTACCTTCTTGACGCAGCACGTCCCCCTTTCGGAGGAGGCTGTTGCCCGCAGGATCGGCGGCAACCGAGGTG
>NZ_VJWX01000879.1 GCF_007713715.1 Amycolatopsis rhizosphaerae | reverse complement strand
CTCGTGCGCTTGTGTCCCACGCTCGTGCGCTTGTGTCCCACGCTCGTGCGCTTGTGTCCCACGCTCGTGCGCTTGTGTCCCACGCTCGTGCGCTTGTGTCCCACGCTCGTGCAGTGCTGGATGCCACGCACTGCCGTGAGGGGACCCCTCACCGGCAAGCAGGCAGGGCCTCGGCAAGAGTCCGGCGCCTTGAGGGGCACCGGCCCCAGACGAGCGTGGAACTCAAGCGCCTGAAGGTGAAACTCAGGCACCTGAGCGTGGGACACACCCGCCTGAAGGTGGGGCACAGGCGGGAGGGGCGTCTCGTCAGCTCGGGGAGAGCACACCGGTGCCGGTGGGCGTCTCCGACCGGAAGCTGTGCCCGAGCTGCGGCCCCAGCCCGAAGTAGTGCCGGAAGTTGTAGATCAGCGGACTCCACCGCGCCGGGTCGATGTGCTGCGTTCCCGGGACGATCAGCTCGGGCGCGCAGTGCACCCGCAGCACCCTGGCCTCGATGATCAGGAACTCGTCGCCGGCATCGGCCCGGACGGCGGCCGCGCGCGCCTCGATCTGGATGGGGCATTCGGCCAGGCGCGGCGGCCGGACCAGTTCGGCGGGCTCCGGCCGGAAACCGGCGGCGGCGAACTTGTCCGGCTCGTACCGGAACCGGTCGCGCTTGTGCTCGGGCACCGGGTCGGCGCCGGTCAGCGGCGCCAGCCGTTCCACCGCGGCCCACTGGGCCGGGCCGGGCAGGTTGATCACCAGCTCCGGGCGGGCGGTGAGGTTGCGCGCCCCCTGGCCGGTGGGGGCCAGCCCGAGCACGACCACCTCGCCCAGTGCCCAGGCCGAAGACATCGGCGTGATGTTCGCGGATCCATCCGCGTTTTCGGTGGTCAGCAGCGCGACCGGGGTGCCGAAGTACAGGATGCTCGGCGTGATGGTGATGTGTTCGATCACGGTCGCCAGGCTAGGCACGGCACGTTTCGGCGGGGGCCGAACAGTCCGGCGGGTGCTCCGCGGAGTGTCCTCAACGGACGATGCCACGGGACGGGGAACTCGTGCCCCGGAAGGTGGGACACAAACGCCGGAAGGTGGGACACAAACGCCGGAAGGTGGGACACAGGCGCCGGAAGGTGGGACTCGGGTACGGAGGGGTCAGGGG
>NZ_VJWX01000878.1 GCF_007713715.1 Amycolatopsis rhizosphaerae | reverse complement strand
CGCCGAGCGCGACCCCGCCCTGCGCGCTCTTGTGCAGCACCCCGGCCGCGTCCACCTTCATCGCCACCGGATGGTCCAGCCCGGCGAACGCCGCCGCGGCGCTGTCCTCGTCGGTCGCGTAGGAGGTCTGGACCACGGGAATCCCGAAGCAGCCCAGCAGGTGCGCGGTCTCGGTCGGGGTCAGCCAGCGCCGTCCCGCCGCCAGGTACCCGCGGACCGCCGCGAGTGCGGCCGGTGCATCCACATCGGACAGTACGGGCAGCGTGCCCGCGGGGCGGGCGCGCCACTGCGCGTAGCGGGCGATGTGCCCGAGCGCGGCCGCCGCGTCGGCGGGGTCGGTGTAGCTCGCGGTCGCCGGGCCCTCCTCGTCCGGCAGCGGGGTGACGTGCCCGAGCTGGCCGAGGCGCACCGCGAGCAGCGGCTTGCCCGAATGCCGGGCCTTCGGCGCCACGGCCGTGATCGGCTCCCCGAGCGCGGTGGGCACCCCGGCCGCGATGACGGCGTCGATCCCCTTGTCGGCCAGCACGATGTCGAGGCAGGTGCCGAACAGGGCGGCGTCCACCGCGGCGGTGGTGTCCACCGGGTTGTGCACCGACGCCTGCGCGGGCAGGACGGCGCGCAGCGCGGCGCTGGTCGACTCGGCCAGCTCCGGCAGTTCCAGGCCGTGCCGGGCGCACGCGTCCGCGGCCAGCACGCCGGCACCCCCGGCGTTGCTGATCACCGCCACGCGGTTGCCCGCGGGAAGCGGCTGCCACGACAGCGCGGCGACGGTGTCGACCAGTTCGCTGATCGTGTCCACGGCGATCACCCCCGCCTGCTCGTACAGCGCGTCCCGGGTGACCGCGGGGGTCGCGGCGGCCGCCGTGTGCGAAGCCGCCGCGCGCCGCGCGATCTCGGTGTCGCCGGTGCGGATCGCCAGCACCGGCCTGGTGCGCGCCAGCGTCCGGGCCAGCCTGCCGAACTTGCGCGGATTGCCGAAGGACTCCAGGTACAGCACCGCGATCTCGGTGGCCGGGTCCCGCTGCCACCACAGCAGCAGGTCGTTGCCGCTGACGTCGTATTTGTCCCCTGTGGACACCAGGCTGGACAGCCCGATCCCCAGTCCCCGCAGGGATTCCAGCAGCGCGATGCCGAAACCGCCGGAC
>NZ_VJWX01000877.1 GCF_007713715.1 Amycolatopsis rhizosphaerae | reverse complement strand
ACGGGGGGGGCAGGCCCTGGCTCCGGCGGGGGATCGACCGCAGTCCCGCCCAGGCGGCGGCCACCGCCAGCGGGATGTTGATCAGAAACACCGAGCGCCAGCCGAACGCCTCGGTGAGCAGCCCGCCAAGGGCGGGCCCGGCGGCGCTGCTCAGCGGCAACAGGGTGAGCACGATGCTCATCGCCCTGGCCCGGTGCTCCGGCCGCACGGTTTCCCCGATGACGGGCATCGCCAGCGCGCCGAGGAGGCTGCCGAACACCCCTTGCAGCGCCCGCCCGGCCAGGACGAGCGCGAAATCCGGCGCCAGCGCGATGAGCACGCTGCTCATTCCGAATCCGGCGGTGGCCAGCAGGAACGCCGCTCGCGGTGCGGCGAGGTCGAGCCAGCGCCCCGCCGGGATGCTCAGTGCCACCATCGGCAGCAGGTAGCCGAGCATCACCCACTGGGCGGAGGCGGGTGAAACCCCGAGATCCGTGCCGATGCCGGGCAGCGCGACGGCGACCACGGTCAGGTCGAGGCCCGCCAGCACCGAGCCCAGCGCGACCGCGACCACCGCGCCCCAGCGTGTCCTGTCCGCCGTGACCGCGGTCGTCACCGGTCGCCCCGCAGCAGGTCGAGCAGCTTGCCCAGGCCGGCCCGCAACTCGTGGTCGAGCAGGCGCCCGTGCTCGTCGAACTGGCGGGGCGCCTCCGGCACGGGCAGTTCCGCGTCCACCACATCGGCCCCCGCAACGGACAGCACCCGGCGCAGATCTGCCTGGGCCCAGGCCGCGCCGTACCGGTTGGGGCTCGTGCCGATGACCGCGATCCGCTTCCCGTTGAGCACGCTCTCGCCGTAGGGGCGGGAGGCCCAGTCGATGGCGTTCTTCAGCTGCCCGGGGACGGAGCCGTTGTACTCCGGGGTCGCGATCAGCACCCGGTCCGCGGCGGCGATCGCCGCTCGCAGGCTCGCGACCGAAGGCGGCACGGGCCCCTGCTCGGCCTCCTCGTTGAACGGCGGGACCTCGGCCAACCGGTCCCAGGTGCGCCAGGCGAGCTCGTCCGGCAGTTCGTACCGCGCGGCTTCGAGCAGTTTCCGGTTGAACGATTCCCTTCGCAGGCTCCCTGCGATGCCCAAGATCTCCATGCCCCGAGCCTCGCCCTAAGAC
>NZ_VJWX01000876.1 GCF_007713715.1 Amycolatopsis rhizosphaerae | reverse complement strand
CCGCAGACCCCGCTCAATCCGCCGTCGCACCGAGGAGTGCCACCGTGCCGGTCATTTCCGCTCCGCACGAATTCAACGAGGAGGACCTCTACGTCGACCTGGAACCCGTGTTCGGCACCTCGCTGTACCTCAAGTGCGAGGGGTTCAACTTCGCGGGTTCGGTCAAGCTGAAGGCCGCCGTGCGGATGGTCACCGCCGCCGAGCGTGCCAAGGCACTGGTGCCGGGACGGCTGCTGGTCGAGTCCTCTTCCGGGAATCTCGGCGTCGCGCTGAGTGTGGTCGCGGCAAGCCGTGGCTACGAATTCGTCTGCGTGACCGACTCCCGCTGCAATCTCTCCACCCGGCGCCTGATGGAGGCGCTGGGAGCTCGCGTGCACATCATCACCGAACCGGAGGCCGAGGGCGGTTTCCTGGCGGCACGCCTGAACTACATCCGGGCGCTGTGCGCCTCCGACAGCCGCTATCTCTGGCTCAACCAGTACGCCAATCCGGGTAACTGGGCCGCGCACTACGCCTCGACCGCCCCGGCCATCGTCCGCCAGTTCCCTGGTCTGGACGTGCTGTTCGTCGGCGCCGGCACCACCGGAACGCTGATGGGCTGCGCCCGTTTCCTGCGCGAATGGCACCGGCCGGTCCGCATCGTCGCGGTGGACGCCGTGGGCTCGCAGACCTTCGGCGGCCCGCCCGCCCGGCGGATGATCCCGGGACTGGGCACCAACGTCCGCCCCGCGATCCTCGACGAATCCTTTGTGGACGATGTGGTGCACGTGTCCGAGCCCGACACGATCCGCGCGTGTCACCGGCTGGCCCGGCGGGGGTTCCTGTTCGGTGGCTCGACCGGCACGGTGATCAGCGGTGCGATCCGCTGGCTCGCCGAGAACGACGCGAGCGGCGCCACCGCCGTCGCCATCGCGCCCGACCTCGGTGAGAGGTACCTCGACACCGTCTACCAGAGCAACTGGCTGCGCGACCTCTACGGCGAGGACGTGCTCCAGCCGGACGAGTTGCCCGCGGAGTCACTGCCGACCTGAGCCCCAGGGGGCCGCGGGCGCCGTGAAGGGTCCCTTCACAGTCAAATCGACTGTGAAGGGACCCTTGAGTTTTAACGTTTGGTTTTGGTTTTTGTCTTGTTTTGTCCGCGTCGGCTGTTTTTGCGG
>NZ_VJWX01000875.1 GCF_007713715.1 Amycolatopsis rhizosphaerae | reverse complement strand
GGTGGCGACAGCATCGCCCGGATGACGCTGCGCATGGTCGAGCAGATCAAGGGCCAGGCGGAGCAGGCGGCCGCCGCCCAGGGCGTCTCGCTGAACACGTTCATCTCCCAGGCCGTCCAGGGCGCCCTGCGCGGCGGGCCCTTCCCCGGCGGCGCCGGCGGCCAGGGCAAACCCGGTGAGCACGGGGGCGGTTCCCATCTGCACGGCTGGGTGCGGGGGTGACCGGGCCCGTGACCGAACCACCGGAGAGCCCGATCCGCACCCAGACCTTCCCCGCGCAGGGGCCCCTCGAGCTGGACGTGAACCTCACCAACGGCCGCGTCGAGATCCAGCTGACCGCGGACGAGGCCGAAGCCTCCGAGACCTTCGTCGAGGTCCGGCACCAGCCCGACTCCGCCGCGCCCTGGAGCGAGGGCGTGTCGAACCTGCTGAGCTGGGTCAGCGAACGGTTCGGTGACCAGCTGGGCAGTGAACTGCGGTCCACTCCGGCGGAGGCGCTGCGCCAGACCCGGATCGAACTGACCGGAAACCGGCTCGTCGTGCGCGCACCCAAGGCATTGCCGCTGCGCAACATCCCGCTCGCGGTCACCCTCCGCGCCGCCGCGGGCAGCCACGTCTCGGTGCGCTCCGGTTCCGCGAACGTCACCGTCACCGGCGCCTGCGGGCGCGCCGACATCATGACCGGCACCGGGGAGGTCCGGCTCGACCGGGCCGAGGGGGCCGCGGTCGTGCGCACCGGCTCGGGCGCCATCCGGCTCGGCCCGGTGCCGTCGGGACTCCAGCTGCACACCAGCAGCGGGGACGTCGAGGTTTCCTCCCTGGCCGGCTCGGCCACCGTGGGCACCGGGACCGGCGACGTGTGGCTGGGCACCTGTTCCGGGGAGATCCTCGCCCGCAGCGGCAGCGGGGACCTCTCGGTCGCCGACGCCGCCGAGGGCAGCATCGACCTGATCACCGGATCCGGGGAGATCCGGATCGCCGTGCGGCCCGGCGTGGCCGCCGAGATCGACCTGACCTCCAGCTCCGGCAAGGTGAACAGCGAGCTCGACGTGACCGCCGAACCGCCCGGGGGCGAGGTGCCCCTGCACATCACCGCCCGCAGCGGCTCCGGCGACGCCGTCGTCACCCGCGCCGTCCGGTGAGCGAACCGCGGTGGCCGCCGGA
>NZ_VJWX01000874.1 GCF_007713715.1 Amycolatopsis rhizosphaerae | reverse complement strand
GACGCTGGCGAACCCTGCACCACATCACCGCCAGCCCTCGCAGAATCAGCAACATCATCAAAGCCGCACTCACCCTCACCCATTTCGAGCACGGCCGACTCACCTAAAACTCGCTGAGATCAACTCATTGAGTGACCGATCCTTGCGAATGCGCCGCCTGGCCGACCGTCACCTCTGGTTTCTTGACCGGTACTTGCTGTCCGGACACGGGCTCTATCGCCTGATGGGGGAAAATCGAGGTGCGCTTCGGCAAGCTCGTACCTTATGGCCGGAAGCGCCGGCGCCAAGGACCTTGAAGCCGCCCCCGAAGGGCAGCCCAACAGTGCCCTGAGATAGGAAGCCGAGGTTTCATCCTGAGAAGCGACTGGGCGAGCGGCGACTCGGCCTCGAGGTCAGTCGAAATGACCTGCGGGCCGCGCACGGGTCCTCGTCACGGGCGGACCTCTCCGGTGGTGACCAGGCGGATGATCGCCTTGGCGGCCCGGCCTGGTGAAGTTCTCCGCCACGGTGTCGTCGCCGTGGCCGACGCAGAAGTCCACGATCCGGGCGAGGACACGGTCCCCGTCCATCCAGGCCGGGCCGGCCGGCGGAGGCGGCGAGGTAGTCGCCCAGCATGGGCCCGGCGTGCAGGCACAGGCAGCCGCCTCCGGTGTCCCACAAGGCGGTTGCGATCCCTACTTCGTGCACGAGGTTGTGGGAGGAGTTCATTCCGTTCCTTTCCTACGATGCGGAGATCCGGACAGTGTTGTGCTCGACCAACGCGATCGAATCCTTGAACGCACGCTACCGGCGAGCGGTCCGCGCGCGGGGGCATTTCCCCACCGGGCAGGCCGCGATGAAGTGCCTGTACCTTGTGACCCGCAGCCTGGACCCGACCGGGGCCGGGCGCATCCGATGGACGATGCGCTGGAAGCCCGTGCTGAACGCGCTCGCCATCACCTTCGGTGACCGCTGGCCGGCCGCCGAAACCTACTAATCAACAACGCTGGAAACACCGTTGCTGAGACGGACCCTAGTTACACCGAGGCTTCAGGCCTGGGGCCACTTCGGTCTAATGAGTGATGGCATTTCCGCGGTGACGGCATGCCTATGGGTGGGCGAGGGGGTGTGGTTGTCCGGTCATGGCGGCGAGGGCGGTGGCGACGGCGTGGAGGTCAGCTTTGATG
>NZ_VJWX01000873.1 GCF_007713715.1 Amycolatopsis rhizosphaerae | reverse complement strand
GTCGAATCGACTGTGAAGGGCCCCTTCACAGTCGATTCGACCGTGAAGGGGCCCTTCACGGCTCGCCCCCAGTCCCGTCCAGGGCGTTTAGCCGGCCGGTGTGAGCGCGTGGCGTTTGCGGGTGATGAAGGGCCGCTCGATCCAGCGGTAGCTGATCGCGGCGAGTGCCACGCTGGCCAGGACCACCGCCACGGCCAGCCCCAGCAACAGCACCATGCCCGGCTCGCCGGGCAGGAGCCGCTTGCCCAGCTCCAGCACCGGCCGGTGCCCGACGTAGACGCCGTAGGAGACCAGCCCGACCCAGGTCAGCGGCCGCCACGACAGCGACCGCGACCCGTCGAGCGCCCACAGCACGACGGCTCCGGTGAGCACGGCGATCAGCGAGTACCCCCACACCCAGGCCAGCTGCCGGGGAAACGCGATCGGGAAGTGCAGATTGGCGGTGATCGGCCCCTGGCGCCGCAGGACCCCGATCAGCTCCGCCACGCAGACGACCGCCGTGAGCCCGCCGGTCGCCCACAGCAGCCGTACGGGCCGTCCTAGTCGCGCCCGTACTTCCGGCAGCGCGGTCAGCGCTCCGATGGCGAACGCGTCGAGGTACGTGGTGGGCAGTTCGTAGGTGGCAAGCACCAGCTGGTCGTGCCCGAACCCGTCCGCGGCCAGCACCAGGCCCGCCAGCACCCGGATCACCGGTCCGCCGACCGCGAGCGCGACGACCGTCCGCACGAACCATCGCCGAGTCAGCAGCAGGGCCAGCGCGGCCCACAACAGGTACAGCTGCACCTCGACGCCCAGCGACCACAGGTGGTCGTACAGGTTGTTGTCCACGTAGCCCGGCGTCAGCGGGCGGAGGTCGTAGGTCCAGGTCCACAGGAACGGCAGATCGACCGCGAGGTGCCGCGGTCCGTGCCCGGAAAGCGCCAGTCCCGTCAGCACCGCGCACGCGAGCAGGTACAGCGGCGCCAGCCGCAAAGCCCGGTTGCGCAGGAAGTTCCCCAGATCGGCCGCCCGGTCGCCGGTACGGCGTTCGAGCAGGATCCGGGTGATGAAGTGTCCACTGAGCACGAAGAAGACCGGCACCCCGAGCCAGCCGAACGGCAGCACCCCGGTGTGGAAGGCGACCACGGCCAGCACCGCGAGTCCCCGCAGCCCGTCCAGGGCAAGGGAA
>NZ_VJWX01000872.1 GCF_007713715.1 Amycolatopsis rhizosphaerae | reverse complement strand
CCCCTCCCTTGTAGGTGGCATGCACGCTGATGCCGCTGCCGTCGCTTTTGGAGGTGATGCCGTCGACGTTGCACGTGGTGTCGTCGATCTTGTCCACGCTCAGTGGCAGCCCTTCGACGGTGCCGCTCGGGTTCGAGCCCGTCACGATGTCGGCGAGCTGAAGGTCCAGCGCGATCCGCTTTCCTCCCGCGTCGGTCACCACGTTGCGGCACTCCCCGAGCGCGTACGGGCTGAGCTCGCCGTCGACGATCTTGCCGAGGTCGCCGAGGGTGCCGCTGTCGAGCAGGCCGCACGGATCGACGGTGCGCAGTGCCGTGACCGTCAGCGCGGACCCGCCGTCCGTCCCCGGATCGCTCGCCGTCTTCGCGGGAACCGTGGTACGGGGAAAGTTCTGTTTGCTCAGGTCGGGCCCGCAGGCCGTGGTGGCGACCGCGGTGACCGCGGTGAGCACGGCCGAAACCAGGATCGGCACAGGACGGCGGGACCGGGCGGAGCGGGCAGGAAAACGCACGCCTGCACCGTATCCGCACCGGCCCCGCTCCAGGCGCCGAACCGCCCTATTCGCCGGAGGTCCGCTCCACCGGCACCCTGATCGGCCGCAGCACGGCCCACAGCCCCATCAGCGCGGTGAAGACGAGCAGGCCGATACCGGCCCACAGGTTGATGTTCACCCCGGCGGCCTTCGCGATCTGGGCCTCGCCGGTGAAGGCGGCGCCCATGATGGTCAGAACCAGTCCGTAGACGCCGGTCAGCAACGCGACGATCAGACGGATGTCGAAGCCGGCGCGATGGGTCCTGGTGGGTTCGCTTGCCATGACTTCCCTCCTCCTCTCGAAAGAATCCTTCAGAAGGCGATGTTCAGCACGATGGTGAGGGCCAGCGCGATCCCGGCGAGCAGCACCGGCTTGCGGTACCAGCCCGCGTCTTCACCGGTGGCCGCGTGCTGCCGGGACTCCTTGGCCGTCAAGGAGTAGACCAGGCCGGCCAGTTCCGCCTCGGGTTTGGGCTTGGTGACGTAGGTGACCGCGACGCTGACCGCGATGTCCACCACGAAGGCCACGATCGCGGCGAGGAAACTCGTGCCCTGCCCCGGCAGCGTGAACACGCCCGTCTTGCTCATCACGAACACGGTGATCGCCGACGCCGTGCCGACCACCAGGCCCCACACCCC
>NZ_VJWX01000871.1 GCF_007713715.1 Amycolatopsis rhizosphaerae | reverse complement strand
TCCCGGCGCCACCGGCCCCGCCGGCCCGACCGGACCTCCCGGCGCTACCGGCCCCTCCGGCCCGACCGGACCGACCGGCCCCACCGGTCCCCAGGGACCGATCGGACCCAGCGGCCCCTCCGGACCTCCGGGACCGAGCAGTGGCATCGACACGGCGACCCAGGGCAGCACCGAATACATCGGTTACGTCAACGGCACGCCCCATGTGTACGTGTACGACTCGTCGCCGGGCGTCGCGACCTGGTTCGACCTCGGCCCCATCCCCGCGGGGAACGCCGTCGACGTCGGCCTTTCCGTCAACCCCACCGGTAACACCCTCAGTGTCACGGTCCTGTCGAGCAACGGAAACGTCTACGAAGACCGATGCACGACGAACCCGGCCCCCATCCACGCCTGCACGGGATGGGTGCCCAACACCCCGAACACCACTTCACCGAGCACGCCTGCCTAGGCAGCCGGAGGAAGTCGTTTCGGACCCCCCGCGGTGCCGCCCGGAACCTTCCGGGCGGCACCACCCCTCCCGCACAGAATCGTTTTCCGGAACCGAGGTGGGCAGATGACGGACAGGCACCCGATCAACAGGCTGGCGGTGGTCATCGGCGCGGCCGCCGTCTTCACCGCCGGCTGCTCCCAGCAGAATCCGGGCTCCCGGGACCAGCTCGTGCTGCCCCCGGTCAGCCCGCCGCCGGGCCTCGTGACGGACGCGCCGGCAACCGACGGCCTGCCCGTCGTCGCCGTCGCGCAGGCGCCGGGCATCGACCTTGCGCTGCACCTGTCACGGAACCGGTGCGCGGTGAGCGCGGCCGGACCCGGCCGGACCGCTCTCGGCGCCTCCGCGCCACGGAACGACCAGGAGCACGGCGATCCCTCCGGCGAGCTGCCGGAACGGGTCCGCAACGCCCTGGGCACGGTCAACAGGGCCGTGACGCCCTGGGGCGCCGGGCAGCTCGAACTGTTCTGCGGCAAGTACAACATGGCGGTCCTCCTGCCTCCGGTCGATGCGCCGGTACGCGTCCGCGGCTCGGGCAGCAGCAGCCGGGTCGACGCGGCGGGAGCCCCGTCCCGCACTCTCGTGGTGGCAGGCCCTCCCGGAGAGCTGTACGTACCGCCCCTGTACCCGGGCAACGCCCCGCCCGCGAGATGACCACTGACTTCTGGGGAGAGGTGAGCGG
>NZ_VJWX01000870.1 GCF_007713715.1 Amycolatopsis rhizosphaerae | reverse complement strand
GTTTCAGGGTGGGCGTGAGCTCACCGGTCTCCGGTGACCACGCCGAGGGCAGCACCCGGTACTTCTTGATCTGCTCGGCCCGGGCCAGTTTGCCGTTGACCTCCTCCACGAGCGCGTCGAGTTCGGCGCGGACGGCAGGGTGCGCGGCGAGCCCGGCCGCCGTCCCGGTGATTCCCCGCGCCGCGGCCCAGCCCGGCGCGGTCTCCTCGTCGAGCGTGATCAGCGCCGTCAGGTAGGGCCGCCGGTCCCCCACCGCGAGCGCGTACCCCACCAGCGGATGGGCGCGGAGCAGCCCCTCGATCTTGGTGGGGGCGACGTTCTTCCCGCTCGAGGTGATGATCAGCTCCTTCTTGCGGTCGGTGATGGTGAGGAAGCCGTCCTCGTCGAGGGTGCCGATGTCACCGGTGGCCAGCCAGCCGTCCTCGTCGGTTTCCTTCCGGATCGTGCCGTCGGGCTGCAGGTAGCCGAGGAACACGATCGGCCCGCGGACGAAGATCTCGCCGTCTTCGGCGATCCGCACCTCCACCCCCGGCAGCGGCCTGCCGACCGTGCCGGGCTTGGCGTCGCCCGGGGTGTTGGCCGTGGCGCACCCGGTGGTCTCGCTCATCCCCCACACCTCGAGCACGTCGATCCCGGCGGAGGCGAGGAACTCGCGCACCGGCGCGGCCAGCGGGGCGGATCCGCTGACCGGCCAGGTGATCTGGTCCAGCCCGAGCTGGTGCACGATCGTCGGCAGCGCCCCGGCCCGATCGCCTTCGGGCATCGACGCGAGCGCGGCCCGCAGGCCGCCCGCGATCTTCTCCCACACCCGCGGCACGCCGAAGAACGACGTCGGCCGGACCGTGGCGAGGGTGCCCACGACCTGGCCGGGGTCGGCGCAGACGTAGATGTGGGTGGCCTCGTACAGCGCCCGGTAGATGGCCAGCTCGCGCTCGGCGATGTGCGCCAGCGGCAGGTAGGCGATGGCGGGCTGGTGCTTGTCCACGGGGACGGCGCGGTTGAGCGCCACCGCCTCGTACAGCACGTTGTAGTGGCTGAGGACCACCGCCTTCGGATCGCCGGTGGTGCCCGAGGTGTACATCATCGCGACGGGCTGGTGCGGCTCGACGGCGTCGGTCAGCTTCTCCAGCACGGCCGGGTCCTGCTCGTGCAGGCGCGCGCCCCGTTCCCGCAGGCTCGCCCACGACAGGAAC
>NZ_VJWX01000086.1 GCF_007713715.1 Amycolatopsis rhizosphaerae | reverse complement strand
GTCGGAGACCAGGCCGGAACCGGCCTGCCAGATGCCGCCCTCGTCGGAGACGCCGGCCTCGGTGGCCCACATCGTGGTCTGGACACCGGTGCCCGCGTTCACCCCCACGACGTAGCCGACGTAAGGGGTGTAGTCGCAGTGGCTGGCGAAGCCCGCGTAAACCACGCCGCCGAGCAGGAGCAGGCCGGGCCGCTGCATCGCGGTCATCGGGTTGAACGGCACACTCGGGTTGTTGGTGGGCGATCCCTTGATGGTGGTGGGGAAGCCGGACCGCTCGGCCCCGGTCTTGATGTTCAGCGCGTGCAGGTACCAGTGCGGGTGCTGCGGGTCGGGACCGTCGTTGACCTTGGAGGTCAGGTAGACGGTGCCGGTGGCGGTGTCGACCACGGGGGTCGAGGTGACGCCGATGGTCGGCGTGAGGTCGCCGCAGTTGACCGTGGACACCGGCCAGGCCGGACCGAAATCGACGAACCACTTCTGCGCGCCGGTGACCGGGTCGAGGCCGTAGACCTTGTTGTTCTCGGTGGCCACCACGACCACCCCGTTCGAGATCACGGGCTGCGCGTAGACCTGGCCGTCGACGGCGGCGGCGAACAGCTGGCCGAAGTCGGTGGCGGTGACCTGCGACGGCGTCAGGCCGGGTTCGTTGTCGTCCCAGCCGGTGCGCAGGGTGGTGTACCCCGCGGTGGTGTTGTCGGCGGAGGCCGGCGTGGTCGCGATCCAGCCCACCAGGGCTGCGATTACTGCGAGTATCAAAATCCGGGCAGGGTAACGAGACCGGATGAACAAAGGCTGCCTCCCATGGGGGATCGCGACGCTCACAGTCGCAAGATCTGCTGCAAGATCTTTCGCGTTTTCACCCGCTCGCGTTACGGACGCCGGTCACAAAGCGGTCACCCCGGGCATCCCCGCGCGATACCCTCGGGGGCATGAGCACCGCACAGGAAAGCGTCGTCGAGTTCTACTGGCGTCCCGGCTGCCCGTTCTGCATGATGCTGCGCGCCGACCTCGACCACTCCGGCCTGCCGCTGCGCGAAGTGAACATCTGGGAAGATCCGGAGGCCGCCGCCCGCGTCCGGTCCGTCGCCGACGGCAACGAGACCGTGCCCACCGTGTTCGTCGGCCCGGTCGGCATGGTCAATCCGGACCTCGACGAGATCCTGGCCGCGGTGCGCGTCCACGCGCCGGAACTCCTGGGAGCCGGTACCGACCAGTAGGTACAATGGCGGAGGTGGACACAGCGGAACGGCTGATCCGCAGCACGCAGGAACTGCTGTGGGATCGCGGCTACGTCGGCACCAGCCCCAAGGCCATCCAGCACCACGCGCAGGCCGGCCAGGGCAGCATGTACCACCACTTCACGGGAAAGCCGGATCTCGCCCTCGCGGCGATCCGGCGCAACGCCGAGGAACTGCGAGCCGAAACCGAGGCGATCCTGTCCGCCGAGGGCACCGCCGCCGAGAAGATTTCCGCCTATCTGCACCGCAAACGCGAGGTTCTGCGCGGCTGCCGGATCGGCAGGCTCGCCGAGGATCCGGAGGTCATGGCCAGCGACGAACTGCGTCAGCCGATCCAGGAAACCTTCGAATGGCTGCACTCCCGCCTGTCCACCTTGCTCGCGGAAGGCAAGGAGCGCGGCGAGTTCTCCGACACCCTGGATCCGGAGGCCGTGGCGGCCATGCTCGCCGCCGTCGTGCAGGGCGGTTATGTGCTCGCCCGCGCGGCCGGATCCGAAGAGCCGTTCGCTCGGGCCATTGACGGCGCCCTGGACCTACTGTTGAGTAGTTAACCGTCGAGTCCGCCCGGAGACCCAGGGCGGAACCTGTGACGGAACGGTTGCAGATGGTGGCGGAAACGGGTGCGGAGAGCGATTTCCCACCACAAGTTGTGATATTCCGGGCCTTTTCCCACCCCGGTCATTGCCGTATGCCCGCGTTGCGATACAAAAGCAGCCTCCCGCACTCTCTCCCCCCGTTCGAAAGGTATCTCCGGTGAACGACGAAGTGTCGGTGGCCGAGCTGCTGGAACGCGAGGGGTGGACCGAAGCCGATCCCGCCGCCCCGAAGGGCCGGATGCAGGTGGTCGCGGTCATGCTCGCGGTGGTGCTGGGCTGCGGGCTCGCCGCCCTGCTCGTCCACTTCGGATCGCAGAACCCGCAGGCCGATTCCCCTTCCCTGATCGACCTGCCGCACGGTCCGACCGGCGGCCTCGCCGGCGGCGGTGTTCCCTCGGTACTGGACACGACCGAAGTCACCGGGACCGGCACCCGGATCGTGGTGACCAACCAGTCCGGCACCGCGGGCAACGGCATCCCCGAGAACACGCGGCACCGCACCACGGGCACGCAGACGATCACGGTGACCGAAACGGGCAAACCGTCGGCCTCGACCACCGGTTCCAGCGCCGGCGCGACCACCACGGACAGCAGTGGAGCGAACGTTCCATCGTCCACCGGCACCAGGAAGACCACCACCACGACGACCGCCGCGCCGACGACCTGCTTCCTGCTGTTCTGCTGGTAATCATTCGAACAGGCCCGCGAAAAAACGGGCAAAGAAGAGCGGGAAAGCGTTTGCGCGTTCGCTGACAAGGTTGTCATCGCCGGTGCGGCGAAGGTCAATGCGCAGTTTTGCGTATGGCGGGGTGCGGCGTGTGGCCGGAAAATGAAGTCGCGGGGTGGCGCGCGTCGTGAGGGGTACGCGCGCCACTCGCGATCAAGCCGGCCCACTGGGCACGCAGAATGGTGGACACGCGGTCGGAAGTGCCGAGCTTCCGGTAGACGTTCTGCACGTGCTTGTGCACGGTGCGCACCGACACCCCGAGCCGCCGCGCGATGGCGACCGCGGGCAGCGCCTCGGCCAGCAGGCCGAGCACCACGACCTCGCGCGGGGTCAGCCGGTACTCGGCGGCCCGCTCCTCGGATTCGGACACCGAGGAGCGCCAGCGTCGCAGGCGGTGCGACTGAGCGTCCGCGCCCGCCAGCAGCGGCTGGATCCGTTCGGCGTAGGCGCGCTCCCGGTCGGTGAAATCCTCGGCCCGGTGGTAGACGAGGAACCCCCGCACGACCCCGTCCTGGCTGGCCACTGGCAGGCCCAGCACGTCATCGGCATCGAACGCTTCACGGGCCCGGTCCGCCGCCTCGCCGTCGTACCAGGCCGGGCCGAGGATCTCGCTGCCGGTCGCGGGAAGGCACAGGGCGTCGCCTCGCATGTACCACGGGAAGGGCAGCCCGATCCGCACGTGACGACCCGTCCGCGGATCCACCTCGGCGACGCCGCCGGAGGTCCAGGCGTGGACCGTTCCCCGGTTTTCCGTCCACTCCTCGTCCTTGTGGATGGCGGCGGTGCCGTGCAGGCTTTCGAGCAGTTCCTCGGCCAGCCAAGGCCAAAGCCGCTCCGGCTGGTGGGTGTGCAGGATCGCGGTGGCCACGTCGAGCATTCGCTCGTAGTCCCGGCTGTCGAGTCCCATCGCGGCCAGCCTAATCGTGGAAGAAGCCGAAGGTTTTCGCCACGTCGTCGTCGGCGTCGCGGTTCCCGCACCGGAGCCCGGTCTCCCCGGCCAGCGCCTGGGCGAGCGCGCACAGCGCGGTCAGCGAACGGTAGCCGCCCACGCCCGCCGTTTCGGCGTACAGCGCCGCGTCGGCCTGGTCCGCCAGCGGCGACGCCGCGTTGTCGGTCAGCGCCACCACGGGGTTGCCCCGTTCCTTCGCGTACTCGGCCGCACGCACCGTGTCCGCGGCATACCGCCGGACCGACACGGCGACCAGGACCTCCTGCTCGCTGAGTTCCGGCAACTCGTCGACGAGGGACTGACCGAGGCGCCGCACCCCGTGCCGCACCCGGCCCAGCCGCTGGGCGAACAGCACCGCCACCGCGGCCGAGTCCCGCAGCCCCAGCACCGCCACACCGGGCGCCCCGGCCAGCAGCGCCACCGCCCGCAGCCACGCGGCCCGGTCCAGTCTGCCGAAGGTGCGGGCGAGGTTGCCCTGCTCCTGTTCGAGCGTCGCCGACAGCACCCCGCCCGGCGGCTGTTGCCCGGCACTGTCCGCGCGGCGCGCGAGCTGCGCCTGCTCGGCGAGCCACGCCCGGCACAGCTCCATGATCGCGGGATAGCCGGACAGCCCGAGGGATCCGGCGAGCCTGCTGATGGAGGATTCGTGCACCTCGGCCAGTCGCGCGGCTTCCGCGATCCCACGGAAGGCGGTCCCCTCGGGATCGGCCAGCACCAGATGCGCGATCCTCAGCTGCCCCCCGGCCAGTTTCGGCAACCGGCTCCGGAGCAACTCGGTGAGCTCCTGGTAACTGCCCGGCGGTGTCACGGTCCCGCGAACTCCACCACCGTCACACCCGCCTGTCCTGGCACCGGATCGTCCATGCGCGCCAGCGCTTCCGGGGCCTCGTCCAGTTTGATGCGGCGGCCGACGAGCGACCGGAGATCGAGTCCGGCCCTGGCCACGAAGTCGAGCATCGCCGGGTACTCGTGCGCCTGCAGTCCGTGGCTGCCCAGTATCCGCAGTTCGTCCGCGATCACCCGGTGCATCGGGATCGGCGGCACGCCCAGTTCGGGCGGCAGCAGGCCCACCTGCACGTGGCGGCCGCGCTTGCGCAGGCTCGCCACGGAGGCGGCACAGGTCGCGGGCAGCCCAACGCAGTCCAGCGACAGGTGTGCGCCACCGCCGGTGATCTCCCGGACGGCCGCCACCGGGTCCTCGTCGGCGGACAGGACGGTGAACTCCGCACCGAGCCGCCGCGCGAGGGCCAGCGCCCCGGCCGAGAGATCCACGGCGACCACGCGGGCACCGGCGGCCGCCGCCAGCATCACCGCGGAAATCCCCGCACCGCCGCACCCGTACACCGCGACCCACTCGCCACCGGACACCGCGCCCTGGCGGAGCACCGCCCGGAACGCGGTGCCGAACCGGCAGCCCAGCGCCGCGGCGGTCACCGAGTCCAGCTCGTCCGGCAGCGGCACCAGGTTCGCGTCGGCGTGGTCCAGCGCGACGAGTTCGGCGAAGGAGCCCCAGCCGGTGAACCCGGGCTGGAACTGCTGATCGCAGATCTGCTGGTTGCCGCTCGCGCACTGCGCGCAACCGCCGCAGGCGCAGACGAACGGGACCGTGACGCGATCGCCGGGACGCCGGTGCCGGACACGCTCGCCGACCGCCACCACGCGGCCGGCGAGCTCGTGCCCGGGCACGTGCGGCAGCCGCACGTCCGGATCGTGACCGCGCCACGCATGCCAGTCGCTACGGCACACGCCGGTCGCCTCGACGGCGACCACCACCCCGTCCGGAGCGGGCTCGGGATCCGCGACCTCCCGTACCTCGGGGAGTACCCCGAACTTCTCGAACACGACGGCACGCACCGCCCCACGATACGGGGCGGTGCGGCCGGAAGGCAGCCGCTTCGCGGGAGCCGGTCAGCGTCCCTTGAGCAGTTCGATGACGGGAGCGAACTCGTCGAGGAAGGAGGCGTTGATCGTGACGTAGGAGGTGCCGTACTCGTCGCGACGCCGCAGCAGCGTGTCGGCCTGTTCCCGGTGCGTGCCGGGCAGCACGGTGACCGCCCCGCGGCGCACCAGTTCCTCCGCGGTGACACCGGCGAACCGCTCCACCCAGGGCGCGGGCCCGTCGCCCACCGCCATGATGTTGAGCGACAGCTCGATCTCGTCGAGGCGGTCGCACGCGCGCCGGAAGTGGTCCACGAGGGCCTTCGCCTCGGGTTCGGTGGTGCCGGGCAGCCAGGCCAGCGTGACGATGTCGGCCAGCCGCGCGGCGACCTCCAGCGTCTTCGGGCCGCCCGCGGCGACCAGCAGCGGCGGGCGGTCCGGTTGCTCCCGCAGGTGGGCGAGGGTGTCCGCGAGGTGCGTCAGCCGTTCGGCACGCGTGCCGAACTCGACACCAAGCTTCGCCGCGTGACCCACCGCGTCGGGACGGCCCGTGCCCAGCCCGAGTTCGAACCGCCCCGCGGTGAACCCGTGCAGGGAGCTTGCCTGCCAGGCCAGCAGTTCGCGGTCGCGGAACCGTTCGACCGCGACGAAGGTGCCCGTGTGCAGCGTCGTGGTCACCGCGGCCGCGGCGGACAGCAGGGTGAACGGGTCCCCGGCCGGTTGCGGATCCGGGGAGAGGAGAACGTCGTAGCCGGCGTCTTCGGCACGCCGGGCGAGATCGGTCCAGCCGGCCAGATCGGTGGCCGTGCCGACGATGCCGAAACGGAAGGGGCGTTCAGTCATGATCCCCATACTGGCCTCACCCGCGTCCGCCGCGCATCCCGTCACCGGCGACACCCGCCCTACGTCCCCCGTCGTACGCCGGCACCACCGCACTAAGCGGCGGAGCCGCTTGCCCGGGGTTGGACTGTTTGCCGGGGCAGGCCCTCCCCGAAGACCATGCGGTGCCCGCGAGCCGTGTCCATGTACTCGCGCACCCGGTGGATGAGGCCGTCCCGGAGCTCGAATATCAAGCAGTAGTCGTTGCTGTAGTGGTTGCCGTTGGCCAGAGTCGCCGTCATGGTTTCCTCCACGATCACCTTCTCGCCGTCGGCGTGGAGGCCGTGAAATGTGACCGCGACGTCGCGCACGAACAACCGGGGGAAGTCCTCGGCAAGGAAGCGCGTGATCGCCTTCTTGCCGACCATGTGGCTTGGGGCATCCAGCGCGATCGCCGTGGCATTCCCTGGTGGAGCGAGCCACTCGGCGTCTTCGGTGAACACCGCGGCGATCCGATCGGCGTCGTGACTGGCGAACGCCTGCCATGCGCTCTGGACGATGGTGCGACTGTCGGACGACATGCCGCGACACTAGGGAAGCGCCAGGGTAAGGGCTGGCGGTTTTCCGCCGTCATCACTAGAGCACGGCGACGCTGAGAGCCTGGGCGATCTCCTTGCCGAGGGCGTGGGTCGCCGCCTCGGGAGGCGAGCCCACCTTCACCACCAGCGGTCCGCCGAAGGGCTGCCGCTCGACCACCTCGATGCGCTCGCCGAGGCGGATGGCGTGCTCGGACAGGTACCGCAGGAGGTCCGGGTCGGTGTCCCAGACGCGCACGATCTGCCCCACCGCGCCGGGCTCCAGCTCGTCCAGCAGGCGGGTGTGCAGTTCTTCGACGCTGCCGTCGGCGGCCGGGATCGGGTCGCCGTGCGGGTCGCGCACCGGGTTGCCCAGTTTCGCCGCGATGCGCTCGACCAGCCGGTCGGACATGGCGTGTTCGAGCGCGTCCGCCTCTGCGTGCACCTCGTCCCAGGTGTAGCCGAGGTGCTGCACCAGATACGTCTCGATCAGCCGGTGCCGCCGCAGCACGCCCCGCGCGAGCAGCCTGCCCGCCGGGGTCAGCCCGATCCCGCGGTACGGCACGTGCTCGACCAGGCCCTGCTGCGACAGCTTCGTCACCATTCCCGACGCCGACGACGGGCTGACCGCAAGTCTGCTCGCCAGTGACGTGTTGGTGACCGGTTCACCGCGCTCGACCAGGCCGTAGATGACGCGGAGGTAGTCCTCTATGGAGGACGACGTTCGGCGACTGGCACGGTCTGGCATGGCCTCAACTCTACGTCGCCGACCTGGATCGAGTCAGCCAGCGGGGGACCATCGGTAACGGATCCAGCCGGGCACGGGACGCGCCCCGAGCTGGGCGTAGAAGGCCGCGGCCTTGTCGTTGCCCTCCTGCATTTCCCATTCGACCCGGCCGCTGGTGCGCTCGCGCAACTCCGCGAGCAGCTCACGGCCGAGGCCGTGCCTGCGGTACTGGGGGCGGATGAACAGGTCGTCGAGCCAGATGCCCGGCCGCCCCTCCCAGGTGGCGAAGTTCCACGAGCAGAAGGCGAAACCGGCCACGGTGCCCGGCTCGCCGGGTGGTTCGGCGATCAGCACCCAGGCCTTCGGGCCGGGACCGAACAGGTGGCCCGCCATCTCCTCCCGGTCCAGGACCAGCGTGTCGTTGCCCTCGTAGCGGGCGTGTTCCTCGATGAGCGCGCAGATCTCGCCGGCGTCGGCGGCCTCGGCGTCACGGACGGGCATCGGGGATTCCTCTCTGGTAGGCGAGCGAACCGCCGACGACGGTGGCGAGCACCAGCGCCTCCGGCAGGCACTCCTCGTCGGTCGGATCGGCGGACAGCACGGCGAAGTCGGCGAGCTTGCCGGGCTCGATCGTGCCCAGCTCGTGTTCGCGGAAGGCGGCATAGGCGGACCCGAAGGTGTAGGCCCGCAACGCCTCGGCGGCGGTGAGTCGTTCCTCGGGGCCGAACGGCCGCCCCGACGAGGTCCGCCGCCGCACCATGTCGAGCAGGCCCAGCAGCGGGGCGCCGTCGACCACGGGCCGGTCGGAACTGCCCGGCAGGACGCAACCGGCGTCGAGGAAGGACCGCAACCGGTAGCACCACGGCACCCGGTGCGGGCCGAGCGCGGCCGCCATGCCGTCCCCGATCTCGCTGACGAACCGGCCCTGCGGGACGGGGATCAGGCCGAGCGCGGCCAGCCGCGACAGCGCTTTCGGCGGCAGCACGCCACAGTGCTCGATGCGATGCCGGTGCCCGGGACGCGGATGCTTCGCCAGCGCGGCTTCGTACGCGGACAGCACGGTGGAGATCGCCCGGTCGCCGATCGCGTGCGTGGCGATCTGCCATCCGGCCTCGTGTGCGCGCGCGATGGTCCGCACCAGCTCGTCCTCGGGCAGCTGGAAGTAGCCGCGGTTGCCGGGCTCGCCCGCGAAGTCCTCGTCCATGGCGGCGGTCCGGCCGATGAGCGACCCGTCGGCGAACAGCTTCACCGGCCCGATCCGCAGCCACTCGTCCCCCAACCCGGTTCGGAGACCGAGGTCGAGGCCGAAACCGCCGCCGTCGGACAGGTCGTGCAGCACGGCCGAGGACACCATCACGGTGCTGCGCACCCGCAGCACGCCGCGGTCGCGTGCGAGCTGGTATGCCGCGAGTTCGGCGGGGCTCTCCCCGACCAGCCCGCCGCCGATTCCCGCCTCTTGCACGCTGGTGATGCCCTCGGCCAGGTAGCGCTGCCCGGCCCGGTCGATCGCGGTGACCAGGGTTTCGACCGGGGTTGGGTAGATCAGCGGCCGGAGCAGCAGTTGCGCCTGCTCGCGCAGCAGGCCGGTGGGCGAGCCGTCCGCGCCGAGCACGACGTCGCCGCCGACCGGCACGTTCGCCAGGTCGAGCCGTTCCAGCACGCTGGAGCCGACCACGGTCATATGGCCCGAGGTGTGCTTGAGCCGGACGAGGTGACCGGGTGCCGCGCGGTCGAGCCCCTGCCTGGTCGGGTGACCGCCGATCAGGCGGTTCTGGTCGTAGCCGCTGCCCACGATCCATCCGCCCGGCGGCACCCGCGCGGCGCGCTCCGCGATCGCCGCGTACACCTCGTCGACGTGCTTGCACTCGCCGAGCGGCACCTCGTCCAGGCTCTGCCCGAACCACGCCATGTGGTTGTGCGCGTCGTGGAAACCCGGGACCACGAAGGCACCGCCGAGGTCGACCCGCTCGCGTGCGGAGCAGCCTTCGGCGTCCTCGCCGAGCGCCACGATCCGCCCGTGCAGCACGGCGACCGCCGAGGTCCACTTCTGCCCGGCGAGCACTCGCGCGTTCTCGAACACCACGTCCACCCGCATGAGCCAGACCCTATCGATCGATCGATCGGCTCGCTAGGCTCTTCGGTATGAGTTCGGTGGAGGTCGGCCTCGACGGCGGGGTCGCGCACATCTGGTTGAACCGGCCGGAGCGGCTCAACGCCGTGGCCGAAGTCCTGGTCGACGACCTGCTCGCGGCGCTGGACACGGTGGCGCGCTCCGGCGCGGGCGCCGTGGTGCTCGCCGGGCGCGGGCGCGCGTTCTGCGCCGGGCACGACCTCAAACAGCCCGAGCCGGAAGGCGATTCGCGGGCCCGGCTGGAGCGCCTGCAGGACGTCACGCGCCGCCTGCGCGCGCTGCCCCAGCCGGTGATCGCGGCCGTGCACGGCTACGCGATCGGCGCCGGGGCCGAGTTCGCCCTCGGCTGCGACCTGATCCTGGCCGCCGAGGACGCGGTGTTCTCCTTCCCGGAGACGGGGCTCGGCCTCAGCGTGACCGGCGCGGCCTCCCGGCTGCTGCCCCAACTCGTCGGCCCGCTCAAGGCGAAGGAACTGCTCCTGCTCGGCGAGCGGATCGACGCCGCGACCGCACTGCGGCTCGGCCTGGTCAACGCCGTGGTGCCGGACGTGGCGGCCGCCGCGGCGGACTGGGCACGCCGGATCGCCGCACGCCCGGCCGGGGCGGTCACCCTGGCCAAACGGGCGCTGGACGCCGCGATCGAACTGGAGCCCGCGCTCGAACTCGAGGTCAGCCACGCGCTGCTCACCGAGCACACCCCGGAGGTGGCCCGTTCGGCCGCGGCCTTCCGGAGCCGTGAATGACTCCGCTGGCTCAGGTCGACGATCTCGTCACCCTGGTGCGGCGCGCCGCGGCGCTGTGGCCGGACAAGGACGCGTGGATCTTCGACGAAACGGGCGTCCGGCTCACCTTCGCCGAGGTCGACCGGCAGAGCACCCGGCTGGCGCTGGCGCTGCGCGCCCTCGGCCTCGCCGAGGGCGACCGGGTGGCGGTGATGCTGCGCAACGAGCCCGCGTTTCCGCTGCTGTGGCTGGCGCTGGCCAAGGCGGGCGGCGTGCTGGTGCCGGTGAACATCAACTACCGGGAGCTGGACGGGGCGCACGTGCTGCGGCATTCGGGGGCCCGGTTCGCCGTGGCCGCCCCGGAATTCCTCGATCTGCTGGGCCGGATCGCCCCGGAGACCGCCCTGTCCCGGGTGCTCACGGTCGACGAACTCGCCGCGGTGGAACTGCCGGAGCAGGCCGTGCTCCCGGCCGCCCCCGGTGAGCGGCCGATCAACATCCAGTACACCTCGGGCACCACGGGCGCCCCCAAGGGCTGCGTGCTCCCGCACCGCTACTGGCTCACCCTGGCGCGCGGCCTGGTCACCGGCTTCCCGTCCGTCTCGGCGGAGGACACCATCCTCACCGCCCAGCCGTTCCACTACGTCGATCCGCAGTGGAACGTCGCGCTGGGCCTTGCCGCCGGGGCGACGCTCGTGGTGCTCGACCGCTTCCACCCGTCGACCTTCTGGGAACGGGTCCGCCACTACGACGTCACCTGGTTCTACTGCCTCGGCCTGATGCCGACCCTGCTGCTCCGGCAACCGGAGTCCGAAGTGGACCGTCAGCACCGGGTGCGGGCGATCAGCGCCTCGGCCATCCCGCGCGATCTGCATGCCGCGCTGGAGAAGCGCTGGGGCGCGCCGTGGCACGAGGCGTTCGGCATGACCGAGACCGGCGGCGACATCCGGGTGTCCGATGTGGACCATGACGAGCTGGTCGGCACCGGCTGCATCGGACGCCCGACGCGCGACCGCGAGGCGATGGTCGTCGACGAGGCCGGTTTCCCGGTTCCCCGCGGCGAGACCGGGGAGCTGGTGCTGCGCGGGATCGGGCTCATGCACGGCTACCACGATGATCCCGAGGCCACCGCCCGCGCCTTCCGGGGCGGCTGGTTCCACACCGGTGACCTCGCCCGCATGGACGAGCGGGGCCGGATCTTCTACCTCGGCCGCACCAAGGACATGATCCGCCGCAGCGGCGAGAACATCTCCGCCGACGAGGTGGAACGCGCCCTGCTGCTGCACCCCGCGGTGCGGCTGGCCGCGGTGGTCGCGGTGCCGGACGAGTTGCGCGGCGAGGAGGTGAAGGCCTTCGTGGTGCTCGACGACAAGGCCGAACCGGACGAGCTGGCGGAGTTCTGCGCGGACAAGCTGGCCTACTTCAAGGTGCCGCGCTACTGGGCGATCGCGGACTCACTGCCGCTGACCCCGTCCGAGCGGGTCGCGAAGGGGGAACTCGCGGGCTGGCCGGTACCGACCTACGACCGGGTGCGGCACCGATGGCACTGACCAGTGAGCAACGCGTGCGCCGCGCCGCGGTGAAGCTTTTCGCGGACAAGGGATTCCACGGCACCGGCATCCGCGATCTGGCCCAGGCGGCGGAACTGTCCTCGGCGAGCCTGTACCACTACATGGGCACCAAGGAAGAACTGCTCGCCGGGATCATGACCGACTGCCTCGGGCGCCTGCTCCAGGGTGCGCGGGAAGCGACCGAAGGCGTGGCCGATCCCCGGCGGCGGCTCGCCGTACTGGTCGCGCTGCACGTCCTGACCCACGCCGGACAGCCGGACGAAACGCGGGTCGTGGACAATGAAGTACACGCGCTGTCCCCCGCCGCACGAAAACACGTGGTGCGCCTGCGCGACGAGTACGAGCGGTACTGGGCCGAAACGATCGAGGAGGGCATCGCCCACGGCGCCTTCCACGATCGCGAGCCCGCGGTGACCCGGCTCGCACTGCTCGAAATGTGCAGCGGCGTGGCACGCTGGTACTCACCACGAGGACCGCTCGGCCTCGACCGCCTCGCGGAGCACTACGCCGGGCTCGCGCTGAGGATGCTGGGCAGCGGTGACCACGACTGTCCCGGCGCGGTCGACCGTGCCCGGCAAGTGGTATCGACGGTGTGGCGAACGCCCCTCTAGCTGGGGATTCTCCGGCAACACCTTGCCGCGGCGGCGCAACTGAGGGACCCTCGAAGGGTGAGTGAGCAAACGATCCAACTGGAACTGGACGACTCGGGTCTCGCACCGGGGCTGCCGGTACCATCCAACCCTCGCGATCAGGTTCAGGACGTTCCCTACCGTCCGGTGGAGTTCCGCGACGACGACCTGCCCAGCGCGCTCGAACGGTGTGCGACCTGGCTGCGAAGCGCACAGGAGTGGCTCGGTGAGCCGCTCGACGTGCTCGCCATTCACCTCGACTACGACGAGCGCGAAGGTGCGCCCTACTACGACGTCAAGGTGCTCTGCAACGAAGAGGACCTGGCCGGGGTGCCCATCGCCCTCCGCAACCAGCAGAAGTAAGTCCGGTCCGGCCCACCGGAGGGGCGCCCGCACCGGGTGCCCCTCCGCGGTCCCTCGCGTGCCGGCCTCGCTCAGCCGAGCACGCCGCCGATCTTCACATGCCCCTTGAGCAGGTTGCGGGCGATGGTCCGGCGCTGGATCTCGTCGGTCCCCTCGTAGATCCGCAGCAGCCGCAGCTCGCGGTACCAGCGCTCGACCGGCAGCTCCCGCGTGTAGCCCATGCCGCCGTGGATCTGCAGCACGCGGTCGACGATCTCGTTCGCCTTCTGCCCGCCGTACAGCTTCGCGATCGACTGCGCATGCCGTGAGTCCATCCCGGCGTCGACCTGCCACGCCGCGTGCAGCACCAGCCAGCGCAGCGCCTCCAGCTCCATCCCGGAGTCGGCGATCATCCACTGGATGGCCTGCCGCTCGGCGATCGGCTGCCCGAAGGTGACCCGCGTGTTCGCGTGCTCGATGGCCATGGACAGCAAGCGCTCGCACGAACCGATCGCGCGGGCGGGCAGCAGGTAGCGGCCGCGGCCGATCCACTGCATGGCCAGGTTGAACCCGCCGCCGAGCTCGCCGAGGATCTGGCTCTCCGGCACCCGGACGTCCTGGAAGACCAGGGAAGCGGGCCCCCACTCGCCCATCGTGTCGATGTACTCGGACTTCCAGCCCATTTCCCGGTCGACGAGGAAACAGGTGACTCCGCCGTTGGCGCCCTTCTCCTGGTCGGTGACCGCGAAGACCATCACGAAGTCGGCCTCGTTGCCGCCGGTGATGAAGGTCTTCTCCCCGTTGATGATCCAGTCGCCGCCGTCCTTGCGGGCGGAGGTGCGGATCGCCTTGGCGTCGGAGCCCGCACCCGGTTCGGTGATCGCGAAGCAGGACTTGCGTTCGCCCGAGATCGTCGGGAGCAGGTAGCGCTGCTTCTGCTCCTCGTTGGCGTAGAAGAGGATGTTGTCGGCCGCGCCGCCGAAGCGGAAGGGCACGAAGGTCCGGCCCAGCTCGGCTTCGAGCAGTGCGGTCATCACCGCGGACAGGCCCATGCCGCCGTACTCCTCGGGCGTCTGCACGCCCCAGAACCCCGACTCCTTGGCCTTGAGCTGCAACTCGGTCAGCTCGTCTTCGGTGATGCCCGGTTCACCGCGGCGTTCCCGCCGCAGGACCTCCGGCTCGAGCGGCATCAGCTCTCGCTGAACGAAGGTGCGCACCCAATCGCGCACCTCACGCTCTTCCGTGCTCAGGGTGAAGTCCATCGTTGGCCCTCCTGGCGGGTCACTAAGCGCTTGCTTAGTCGCCAGGCTAGCGCACGACCCGCTCAGCCGGAATGCTCCGCGGCCAGGAAACGGGTCAGCGCCTCGGTCACCTCGGCCGCCCGTTCCACCGGCGGCAGATGCCCGGTGTCCGGCAGGTCGATCCGGCGCGCTCCCGGGATACCGGCGCTGAGCAGGTCGGACACCGCCTGGATGGCGGGCACGTCACTCAGCCCGTTGATCACCAGCGTGGGGGCGGCGACCTCGCCGAGGCGGGATCCCGGGGAGGAGTGCCGCTCCAGGACCCGCGGCCCGCTCCACTCCCGCCGGAACACCAGCCGCAGCATGTCAAGCGCCAGCCGCCACACCCGGGGGTCCAGATCGGCCGGATCCCGGTCCGGGCCGACCACGGTCAGCCGCCCCTGCGCCTCGGCCATCGCGGCCACGTCCGCCGGGTCCACCTCGGCATCGCCCAGGGCGTAGCGCCGCAACCGCTCCTCGGGCACGCAGCCGTGCACCCGCTCGGCGACCAGCGCGTGGAACTCCGGCGGCCACTCGTGCCCCGACAGCCCGGAACTGATCAGCGCGAGCGCGCTCACCCGGTCCGGCTCGGCGAGCGCCGCCTCCAGCGCGTAGGAGCCGCCCATCGAACACCCCACCAGCGCCGCCCGCCGGACGTCCAGCGCGTCCAGCAGCCCCAGCAGATCGCGGTAGTGCGTGACCTCGCCCGTCGCGTCGTCCGATTCGCCCCGGCCGCGCCAGTCGTAACGGATCACCCGGTACCGCCGGGACAACGCCGCGAACTGGTGCTCCCACATCCGCCGGTCGCCGACTCCGGCGTGGACCAGGACCACCGCGGGTCCGCTGCCCGCCTCTTCGTAGGCCAGGCCGTTCACTTTCGCCATGCCGCCAACCGTAGGAAGAAAAGAGTTACGGGTGCCCGGGATTTCGCCCACGGCGTAGGTTGGAGCGGTGATCGAATGCACCGTGTGGTGGGCGGCACCGCTGCCCGGCGAGCCCCGATTCCTCGCCCTTCTGGACCCCGTGGAGCAGGAACGGCACCGCGCCTACCGCCAGGACATCGACCGGCGGCGGTTCCTCACCGGGCGCGTGCTGGCGAAAACGATCCTCGGGCAGCACCTCGGCCTCGCCCCCGCCGACGTGCGATTCGACGCCACGTGCGACGACTGCGGGAAGCCGCACGGCAAGCCGCGGCTGCCCGGGACGGAGTTCTCGATCTCCCATTCCGGGGACCGGATCGGCCTCGCGGTGGCCGGCGCGCCGGTCGGCCTCGACGTCGAAAGCGACACCCGCCGGGCCGACGACTCGCTGATTTCCTACGCCTTGAACGAAACCGAGCTACAGGCGCTGGCCGGGCTCGGCTCCACCGAACGCACTGCGGCCTTTTTCCGTTACTGGACAAGGAAAGAGGCGCTGATGAAGGCGACCGGGAAGGGCCTGCGGATCCCGCTGCGGAGCATCACGCTCGACGGCGGACGGCTCGCCGCCTCCGGCGACGCGGCGCTCGACCCGGCCACCACCCGCCTGGCCGACCTCGACCCCGGCGAGGGCTACCGTGGCGCCGTCGCCGTGCTCACCGCCGACGACCTCCACGTGACCGAACACCACTGGACCCCCTGACCCCGGTACGGCTCCTGTATTGCCCTTTTCCCGTGAGGGGCGGGGCGCCTGGTCTAGAGGTCCAGGTCGAGACCCATGGCGCGCAGCAGGGTCTGGAACTTCGCCGAGGTCTCGTCCAGTTCGGCCTTCGGGTCGGAGGCGGGCACGATCCCGCCCCCGGCGTACAGGCGCAGCGAACGCTCCGAGACCTCGGCACAGCGGATCGACACGGCCCACTCGCCGTCACCCGCGGCGTCCATCCAGCCGACCGCGCCCGCGTAGTACCCCCGGTCGAACGGCTCCAGCTCACCCACCAGCGTGCGGGCCGCCTCGGTCGGGGAACCGCAGATCGCCGGGGTGGGATGCAGCGCCGCGGCGAGGTGCAGGGCGGTCACGTCGCGGTCGGCCAGCCGACCGGTCACCCTGGTCGCGAGGTGCCACATGGTCGGCGTGGACACCAGCGCGGGCTCCCGAGGCACGTCGAGGCTGCTGCAGAACGGGCGCAGCGTCTCCACGAGCGCGTCGATCAGCACGCCGTGCTCGATGTGGTCCTTGCGGGAGCGGGCCAGGCTCTCCCCGTTCTCCCGGTCGGTCACCGGGTCGGCGGAGCGGGCCGCGGAACCGGCGTGCGGATGGCAGATCACCTGGTCCCCGGTGCGGGACAGCAGCAGTTCGGGGGTGGCGCCGATGAGCTGGCGCCCGTGCGGCAGGCTCGCCGCGAAGGTGTAGCCGCCCGCCTTGTCCTTGACCAGGTTGTTCAGGATCGCCTCGGCGGGTACGTCCTCGGTGAACTCCAGGTCGAGCGCCCTGGCCAGGACGACCTTGCGCATGCCGCGGGCCTGCAGCGCGGCCACCGCGCGCGCCACGGCCTCCACGTGCCGGACGGGCTCGGGGACCGCGCGCACCGCCACCGGGGCGCCCACGGGTTTCCGGTCGGCCACCTGGACGGGACCGGCGATGCGCGTGACCCGCGGTACCACGACATGACCGGCCGTGGCCGCGGTGTCGAAGGGCAGCACGCCGACCGCGAGCGAGGAACCGGATTCGGCCAGCGCGGCCGGCACGGCGTCGCTCAGCGCGAAGGCGTCGGTGTCGGTGAAGCTGTGGACGGATCCGGTGCCGAGAATCGTGCGGTCGGCGGTGCCGAAGAAGAAGTCTCCGGGTGTGTACTGCTCGAGCAGCTCTCTCGCGTCCACTCGACCATTATGCGGTGCACTCCGGCGGGCACGCGGCGCGAAGTACGTCACGTGCCCGCCGACGCGCCCTACTTGAGCGCGTCGATCAGCGCTTCGCGCTGGCGTTCGCCGAGACCGGCGGCACGCCGGTCGGGGTCGATTCCCGCCTGCTCCAGCAGCGCGGCGACCTTCACCGCACCCAGGCCCGGCACGGCCTTGAGCAGCTGTGTCACCTTCGTCTTGCCGATGGTCTTGTCTTCCTTGGCCTTGAGCAGCACCTTGTCGATGCTCTGCTGTCCGGACTTGATCGACGCGAGCAGCTCGGAGCGCGCCTTGCGGGCCTCGGCGGCCTTGGCCAGGGCCTCCGCGCGCTGCTCCGGTGTCAACGTGGGCAGAGCCAACGTACTAGTCCTTCCTGTATCGGATATCCGCTCTCGCGGCGACGGCCCGGCACCCAGCGGATGCTTGCACGCGCAAGCGCTGGCCAGGCCATCTGGTCCACGGCCCCAGTAAACGCCACCTGGGCCGATGCCGCGAAACCGACACGCGCGCACTCGCCCGGACGGGGCGGGGGCGGAAGCGGCGAATCCGGTTCTGGTGGCGGCCGCGACGACGACCTACAGTCGCAGGCAACACCGTTCAACGACGAATCGACCCGTGGAGCTGCCCCATGTTGAGCACCATGCAGGACGGCCATCTCTCCATCTCGACCCTCTTGCGACACGGCAGCAAGGTGCATGCGACCAGCACGATCACGACCTGGACCGGGTCCGGCACCCGGCGCGAGACCTTCGCCCAGCTCGGCGCGCACGCGGCGAAACTGGCGAACGCGCTGCGTAGTCTCGGGGTGACCGGGGACCAGCGGGTGGGCACCTTCATGTGGAACAACGCCGAACACATGGCGGCCTACTGCGCGATCCCGGCGATGGGCGCGGTGCTGCACACCCTCAACATCCGGCTCTTCCCCGAGCAGCTCACCTTCGTCGCCAACCACGCCGAGGACCAGGTCATCATCGTCGACGGGACGCTGGTGCCGCTGCTGGCCCCGCACCTGGCCGAGATGAAGACGGTCCGCCACGTCATCGTCGCCAACGGCGACGCGATGGCGCTTGAGGCACCCGCGGGCATCGAGGTCCACTCCTACGACGAGTTGCTGGCCGGCCAGCCGGACACCTTCGACTGGCCCGAGGTGGACGAGCGCTCCGCCGCCGCGATGTGCTACACGTCCGGCACCACCGGCGACCCGAAGGGCGTGGCCTACTCGCACCGCTCGCTCTGGCTGCACTCGATGCAGGTCTGCATGACCGACAGCATGCGGCTGGCGGAAAACGACAAGGCGCTGGCCATCGTGCCGATGTTCCACGCGATGTCGTGGGGCCTGCCCTACGCCGCGCTGATGATCGGCGCGTCGCTGGTGATGCCCGACCGGTTCCTGCAGCCGGGGCCGATCGCGGAGATCCTCGCCGCGGAGAAGCCGACCTTCGCGGCCGCGGTGCCCACCATCTGGCAGGGCCTGCTGCAGCACCTCGACGCGAACCCGCAGGACATCTCCCACCTCCGGGAGGTCGTGGTGGGCGGGTCGGCGGCGCCGCCGTCGATGATGCACGCCTTCGAGGAGCGCTACGGCGTGCCGATCCTGCACGCCTGGGGCATGACCGAGACCTCGCCGCTGGGCAGCGTGGCGCGCCCGCCCGCGGACGCGACGGGCGAGCGGCGGTGGCAGTACCGCTACACGCAGGGCCGGTTCCCGGCCTCCGTGTCGGCTCGGCTGATCGGGGATTCGGGCAAGGAACTGCCGTGGGACAACGAATCCGTGGGCGAACTGGAGGTACAGGGCCCGTGGATCGCCGCGTCCTACTACGGCGGCTCGGAGATCGACCCGGAGAAGTTCCACGAGGGCTGGCTGCGCACCGGGGACGTCGGCAAGATCAGCCCGGACGGCTTCCTCACCCTGACCGACCGCGCGAAGGACGTGATCAAGTCCGGCGGTGAGTGGATCTCGTCGGTGGACCTGGAGAACACCGTGATGAGCCACCCGGCGGTCGCGGAGGCGGCGGTGATCGGCGTGCCGGACGAGAAGTGGGACGAGCGGCCGCTGGTGGCGGTCGTGGTGCGCCACGGCCGGCAGATCACCGCGTCCGAGTTGCGCGAGTACCTCAGCGACAAGGTCGCCAAGTGGCAACTGCCGGAGCACTGGACCTTCATCGACGAGGTCCCGAAGACCTCCGTCGGCAAGTTCGACAAGAAGCGCCTGCGCGCCCTCAACCTCGAAGGCAAGCTCGACGTCACCCACTTCTGAACACGCTTTCCGCACCGGATCTCGCCCAGGCGAGCCGTGAAGGGTCCCTT
>NZ_VJWX01000869.1 GCF_007713715.1 Amycolatopsis rhizosphaerae | reverse complement strand
GACGCTGGCGAACCCTGCACCACATCACCGCCAGCCCTCGCAGAATCAGCAACATCATCAAAGCCGCACTCACCCTCACCCATTTCGAGCACGGCCGACTCACCTAAAACTCGCTGAGATCAACTCAGATTGATCGGAATCTCGTACGACGCCCTGTCCGGGTTCAGGACCGGCTCGCCGAACGATGCAATGACCTGCACGGTCGGGGGATGAGCGTAGGGTTGGTATATCTGTGAGTAGCCGAAGTTGGCGACCGTGACCAAGATCGTGATGATGGTCGCGAGTGCTATCCCCTTGTTTTCCCGGAAGGCGGGAAAACGTACTCCGGTTCCATGAAGATAGTGCACCACCCAGGCGGAGAGGGCTGTGTACAGGGACCAGACCGAGAGCGGGGGCGGGTCCATCCCCCAGGGGCCCCTGAACTCCTTCAAGGCATCTCCGCTGCCTATCTGGGCCAGGATCATGAACGATCCGGCGGCGAAGATCAACACGGCTCCGCCCAAAGCGAGAAGACCCGAGCTGGGAAATTTTTCTTCCTTGCCGAGAAGAACGACGAGGCCGTGGTCGATCAGCCCGGTTGTCGCCACCAGCAGGAAGGCGCCCCCCAGTACTAGAAGTGCGCCGGTGAATTTTCCCCCGAAAGTGAGTGCGCCGGCGAAATCATCGGCGCCGTACTTGATGAAAAAGACCAGCGAACTGACGTAGACAAGGAGGAACAAGACGAAGCGGAGCCATCGCGCGATCAGAGATTTCATCCTGCTCCTCATCGGACCGAACGCCTTGACCTTCCTCGTGAAGCGGAACTTCGAAGGTTAGCCCGGAGCGTTGGCCAACGGGAATAGTTACGATAGGTATCCGTTCAAAAGTGTGTCACTCCAAGGTGAGCCCGGTCGGTCGCGACTGATATCGAGAGAACGATGACGGCGCGGAATCGTCGAGGCGAAAGGTGACGGAGTTCTTCGGCCCGGTCAACCCGGGTTGGCCCGGAAAAGCCGTGGACCAACCCGGGTCGGCAGGATTCCGCCGCCCCGCACATTTTTCCGGTACCGGGGTTTTCCCCGGCGGCGCCTTTGGGGGCCGGCTGGTTGCCCGTTCCGGGGGAGGAACCGGCCCGGCCTGCGTCAGTTCGTCAGCAAGGCGAAGGTTGCCTGAGGCCAGGTCAGGGGACCAGCGGCCCGGCCAGCACCCCCAACCC
>NZ_VJWX01000868.1 GCF_007713715.1 Amycolatopsis rhizosphaerae | reverse complement strand
GCAGATGCTGTCGGTGGGGGCCGGGTTGGCCAGGCCGAACAGCGGCCGCAGCTTCAGGCCCACCCAGGTGCCGAGCAGCGCGAACACGCCCCACAGCCAGCCGTGCAGGTTCCCGGTGGAGATCCCGGCGAGGTACGCGCCGATGTTGCAGCCGCCGGAGAGCCGGGCGCCGACACCCATGAGGACCCCGCCCAGCACGGCCGCGGCCGCGGTGCGCCACGGGATTCCGGAATGGATCTTCCATGCCCCGGCGGCGGCCGAGGCCACCGCGGCGCCGAGGATGATGCCGATGTCGGTCAGGCTGGTCTTGTCCGTCCACACCGGACCGGCCAGCGCCTTGGCGTTACCGCTGCTTCGCCAGAACTCCCACGTTTCCGGATGCAGGCCCACCAGTTGCAGCAGTTTCGCGCCCCACAGGGCGAAGGCGAAGGTCACCCCCCAGGTGCCGCCCGAGACCAGCACCACCGCGGCGGCGAGCACGCCGAGCACGACGGCGCCGGTCAGCAGTGGCCACGAGCCCCGGAACACGCGCGCGAAACCACGGGCGGTCGGCACCGCGCCGACCGGCGGCGGGTTCCGGCGGGCCTGCACCGCCCGGGTGATCAGGGCGACCACGGCCAGCACCGCGATCGTGACGGCCCACGACCCCCACCAGCCCACGTGGTCGGCCAGCAGGAAACCGGAAACCTGGGGCCAGCCGGTGAAGACCGGGTACGCCCAGGTGTAGAGCACCGAACCGCCGATGAACCCGCCGAGCGTCAGCACGATCGCCGACTGCCCGGAGCCGACCGCGAACAGGGTGCCCGAGGCGCACGCCCCGCCCAGTTGCATGCCGACGGCGAACAGGGCGGCACCGGTGAACAGCGCCAGCCCGACCGGGCTTGCGGTGATCTTCGGGGTGGAGCCGAACAGCCCGCTGCCGGTGCCCGCGATCAGCGCGATGAGGGTGGCCGCGGTGCCCAGCAGCAGCGTGTGTGCCCGCAGCCCGGACCCGTTGCCCACCGCGATCAGCTGCCGCCAGGCGGAGGTGAAGCCGAACCGCGAGTGGAACAGGGCCACCCCGAGCAGCAGCCCGATCAGCAGCAGCGCGCCGAACTTGCCGCCGTAGGACGACCACACGAACCAGACGGCCGCCACGGACAGCACCCCGGCGACGGCAAGGGGAACCACGCGGACGGGTTCCTCCGGGTCGGGGAC
>NZ_VJWX01000867.1 GCF_007713715.1 Amycolatopsis rhizosphaerae | reverse complement strand
GCCGTGAAGGGTCCCTTCACGGCCGATTTGACTGTGAAGGGACCCTTCACGGCAGGGGCCGGGCGATCTTGACCGCGGGCCGGGGCCGAGCCTTGGCCGCGGCATAGGCGGCCTTCAACTCGGCGAGTGCTCCGCCCGGATCACTCTGCAGACGTGAGGGCAGCGTCTGCACCACGATGATCCCCGCACCCGCATATTTCGAGTTCCGCTCCAGCGTGCGTGCGTAGTCGTGCGGCGAGTAATGAAACTCCACCGAGTCGATTTCCCAGGCAAGGGCGACGTCATCCCACCAACCGTCGGGGCGTCCGAGGTAGTTTCCGCACGAGTCGACGATGCCGACATTCCAGTGGCTCGGCGGAACATCCAGTCCACTCCCCAGCACCTTTGCGTGCAGCTCGGCGACCGACCGAAGCCGGTGCACTTCCGACAGGATCCTCCGTGGCAGTGCAGTGCCGCGCTTCGTCCCGGCATTCAACTCGGCAAGGAGCGCCGCCGGAACACAGCGTCCCCTCTGGATGGCCTCGATGAAAAGCTTGCTCGCAGAATCGCGTTCCCGCAGTCGTCGTGCGGCATCCGTGGTCGCTCTGACCAACGGAGCCAGTGGCACGCCGTTCCGAATGACCGGACAGGGCAGCACCGCCGTGCGTTCGACCGTCAGAAACTCGCTACTGACTCTTCTCTTCTCGTGCGAGATCAGCACGTGGACCCGCTCCAGGCCGGGCAACTCGCTACGGCGGAGACCATGGCGCAGGCAGGCATGGGAACCAGTGATCATGGCAGTGGCCCCCGCGTAGACGAGTGCAGCCACGATCCGCTGGTCGTCGGTGGGCGTGCCGTTCTCCAGCAAGATGATGCCCGGCAACAAGCGTCTCCACGGGCCGCCCGGCTGGCAACGTCGCCAGATTGTCTTGCTGTCCATGCCGAGCGACTCGAGTGAGGTGGCCTTGATGACACCCAGCCTGCTGCTCTCGGCCAGCAGCCGCGGGTGGACCGTGCGTTTCTCCCTCATGCCGCCCATGGTCTGCGATCCATGGCCGAACCTCGACCCCTTCTTTCCGCCTCTGTGGATAACCGCCACCCTGTGGACAGTCCCGTATGGAGAGCCGTGAAGGGTCCCTTCACAGTCGATAAGACTGTGAAGGGACCCTTCACGGCACCAGCGGAGCGGAGCGCCAGCGCAGCGCAGCGCGCAGCGCAGCGCGCAGCGGAGC
>NZ_VJWX01000866.1 GCF_007713715.1 Amycolatopsis rhizosphaerae | reverse complement strand
ATCGTCCCCAACGTCACACCATGACGACGAGACAACACCCCCAACGCCTCGGTAACGGCCACCGGCAACACCAACTCCGCACACCCCGCCCCATCGGAGAGTGCGCCCGAACCCAGTGGCAGCGGAGTCGGAGCACTGAACCCAGCCAGAACACCACGCCAGAACCTCTCCGCATCCCCGGAGTCCCGGTCGTCCAGCCAGTCGAGATAGTCACCGAAGGGACGCACGGGCGCGAGTACGGCCGGTTCCCCGGACGCCTCCGCCTCGTAACAGGTGAACAGCTCGCGCAGGATGACCGGCAGGGACCAGCCATCGAGCAGAAGGTGGTGATGCGTCCACACGAACTGCCAGGCGTCGTCGCCGAGGCGGACGAGTACGAGCCGGAACAGCGGTGCCTGTGCGAGGTCGAAAGCGCGGGCGCGTTCCTCGCGGAGGAATACCGAGAGCCGGCTCTCGCGTTCGGTGTCGCCTAGGCCGCGCCAGTCCTCTTCCCGCCAGGGGAGGGACACCCCGCGGTGCACTCGTTGGATCGGGTCCTCGTTACCGTCCTGGTGGAACGAGGTCCGGAGCACCGGGTGGCGTTCCGTCAGCCGTGTCCACGCCGCGCGGAACGCGGTGGGGGAGACCGGCCCGTCCAGCCGGAACGTCAGCTGCACCACGTAGACACCGCTGTCCCGCGCGTAGCGGGTGTGGAAGAACATGCCCTTCTGCAGGGGCGAAAGCGGGTAGGTGGCTTCGAGTGGGCCGAGGGCGTCCGGTACCCCGGGCTCCGCGAGCGCGACCAGCTCCGCTTGGAACCGTTCGGCGAGGCGGGTGATCTCCTCCGGGGCGTGCAGAGCCGGGACGTGGGTCCAGCGGACGTGGAGCCTGCCGTCGACCACCAGCGCGGTGATCTCCAGCCGGTAGGGGCGGGGCTGGCGGTCGTCCTGGTTCGCGCCGGGGAGCTCGGGCAGCAGCCGCCACGGGGCATCCGCGTCGAGGGTGCTGTCGAACCGGCCGAGATAGTTGAAGCACACCAACGGAACCCGCCGGTTCGGGTCGTAGCGGAACGGTGTGGCGCGTGCTTCGGCGAGCCTTTCCCCGACCCCGCGGAGAGTGGTGTGAGGATCTTAGGCGGCGGTGAGCGTGAGGAGGTGGATGGTGGTGAACCAGCCGGTGGTGTGGGTGAGGTCGTGGGTGGTGCCGGTGCGTCCGTGGTGCTCGATGTCGCGGGCG
>NZ_VJWX01000865.1 GCF_007713715.1 Amycolatopsis rhizosphaerae | reverse complement strand
CCCCAGAACGCATCCCGATCCGCCTCCGCCCGCGAATACCACCCCTCATCCGCATTCGCCCCCGCCGCAAACACCCCACTCGGCGGGAAGGACCGGTCTTCGGACAGCAGGTTCGACAGTCCGTTCGACTCCGGATTCGACTGTGCCTCGTTGCTCATGCCGCTCCTGTTCACTCGTCGCGGGTCGGGACGATAGGGGCCGGATGTGCCCCGGGTCACCGTCCGCACGACGGGCGGTAGCAATCCCGGGACGAGTGGTCGACGAACGTCGACCTACAATTCCGAACCATCCTTTCCGTCGACGGTGATGGGGTTGTGCATGCTGCAGGCCAGACCGGACCCGGCGGGTACGCTCGCGGCGGCCCGGCGGCTGGCTTCCGACGTCCGGCCCGGTATCGGCTCCCCCGCCGCCCGCCGGGCCCTGCGCCGGATCCGGCGCCTGCTCGGCGCCGGCGCGGCCGGGTTCGCCGACCTCGGCGGTGCCGTGACGTGGTCCGGTTCCGGTGCCCCGGGTCCGGAGGCCGCCTCCCTCGTGCAGGACGTGTTGCGCACCGAGGCGCCGCAGGGGAAACCTCCGCTGCTCGCGCTGCCCCTGCCGGTCCGGGACGAGCTCGCCGGAGTGCTGCTGGTGGCCGGGCCGGTGCGGACGGTAGCGGCGCGGGAGGTCGCGGCCCTCGTGGCGGACGCGCTGGAACGCGGCAAGCTGGAGGCCTCGGCCGAACACGCGGCCCAGGCGGAACTGCGGGCGCTGTCGGCGGAAATGTCCCCGCACTTCGTCTACAACGCACTCACCGTCATCGCCTCGCTGGTGACCTCCGAACCGGACCGCGCGCGCGAACTGATGCTGGACTTCGCCGACTACACCCGGCATAGCCTCGCCCGCCACAGCGAGTACACGATGCTGGCGGAGGAGTTCCACGCGATCGAGACCTATCTGGCCCTGCAGAAGGCGGTACTCGGCCAGCGGCTGCAGGTGCAGGTGCGGGTCGCCCCCGAGGTGCTCGCGGTCGCGGTGCCGTACCTGGTACTGGAACCGCTGGTGGAGAACGCGATCCGGCACGGCATCGAACCGCGGTCGGGAACCGGGACCGTGCTGGTGCGCGGGGAAGCCGAGGGGAACGACTGCGTGATCACGGTCGAGGACGACGGGGTGGGCATGGACCCGGAACACGACGCCGCGATCCTCGCCGGGCGGGGCAGCCCCGGCAGCGTCGGACTGGCCAATGTGGACC
>NZ_VJWX01000864.1 GCF_007713715.1 Amycolatopsis rhizosphaerae | reverse complement strand
CCCGTAGACAAGAGTGGGGGTCCCTCGGCCTGCCCATGCGGGAACTGGCAGAGACCCGCGGAGCTTCGGTCGACCCTCGCTTTCGGCAACTTTTGGCCGCCGACCGGAACAGCCTGCCCTACTACCTTCGCCAAGCGGTCCGACTGCTGCACACCGCCAACGCGATCATCGACTACGACCGACTACTGGACGACCTCGTGACCGTTCTCGGCCGGAGAAGCTCCGACGAAGACGGCCGCCGCGTCCGCCTTGAGTGGGCCCGTGAATACCACTACCGCCCGACTGAAAAACGGCCAACTTCCACTGCCGCCGACACTTCCCTGACCTGACATAGGAGACACAGGTGATCATCGAACTGCACGTCCTGCAGTCCTTCCCCGTCAGCAACCTCAACCGGGACGACCTCGGACAGCCCAAGACCGCTACCTTCGGCGGATACACCCGCGGGCGTATCTCCAGCCAGAGCCTCAAACGAGCCGCCCGCGGCCTGTTCACCCGGTATGGACTCGACGAGTCGGAAACCGGGGTACGCACCAAACGGCTACTGGAGAACGCCGCGAAAACCCTGCACAAGCGGGGCCGCAGCGAAGACGACGTGGACGGCGTGACAGAGGCGGGCCTGCTGGCTCTGGGCTTCGGCATGAAATCAGGCACCCGGCTCACCGAGTATCTCCTGTTTGTCGGTCAGCAGGCCTCCGACCTGCTCGCCAACTTCTGTGACCGCAACTGGGACAGCCTGCACAAGGTCGCCACCGAGAAGCAGAAGGCTGCGGCAGCCAAGAAGGCCGATGCCGAGAAGAAGGCCGTCGAGAAGGCAAAGAAGATCAAGCCCGACAAGGAAACCCTGGCCGAGGCCAAACGCATCCTCGACGCCACCCGCGTCGCTGATGTCGCCCTGTTCGGGCGGATGATCGCCGACAACAAGGACTTCAACGTCGACGCCGCTTCCCAGGTCGCCCACGCGATCTCTACCCACGCGGTTGCCAACGAGTTCGACTACTACACCGCCGTGGACGACCTCAAACCCGACGCCGAGGCGGGCGCTGACATGATCGGCAATGTCGACTTCAACGCCGCCTGCTACTACCGCTACGCCAACCTCGACCTCGACCAGTTGACCAAGAACCTCGACGGCGACACCGACCTGGCCAGCCGGGCCGCACGAGCGTGGCTCCACGCTTTCATCCACGCCATCCCCAGCGGCAAACAGAACTCCATGGCGGCGCTCACCCCGCCCCACACCCTGCTCGGTGTCGT
>NZ_VJWX01000863.1 GCF_007713715.1 Amycolatopsis rhizosphaerae | reverse complement strand
GCGTGGTGGTGCACGTGCGGTCGCTGACGAAGGTCACCTCGCCCAGCCTCCGCGTCGGAGCGCTCACCGCGCGCGGACCCGCGATGGAGCGGCTGCGGGCCATCCAGGTGATCGACAGCTTCTTCGTTTCCCGCCCGCTTCAGGAAACCGCACTCGAACTCGTCGGTTCCCCCGCCTGGGCAAGGCATCTCCGCACCCTCGCGGACACCCTGCGGGACAGGCGGAACGCGATGGCCGAAGCCGTGCGCGAAGAACTTCCCCTGCCGTTGGACGCAATCCCGCGCGGCGGCTACCACCTGTGGCTGCGCCTGCCGGACGGCACCGACGAGACCGCACTCGCCGCGGCCGCGCTGGCCGCCGGGGTCGCCGTCACCCCCGGCAGGCCGTACTTCCCGGCCGAGGCCCCCGCCCCGCACCTGCGCCTGAGCTACCTCAGTGCCGCGAACACGGAAGGGATCCGGGAGGGAATTCACCGCCTCGGCCGGGCCTGGCGGGCACTATCGTGATCACCGGGCGACGAAGCCACGGGAGGACGGCATGCGACACGAGACCATTGTGGACATTCAGGCCGGCACGGACGCCGTCTGGCCCGTACTGCGGGACGTGGCGGACTGGCCCGACTGGTGCGAAACCGTGGAGCGGGTGAGCCTGCTCGGCGACGGCCCCTTCGGTGTGGGGGCCCGCGCCCGGGTCAAGCAGCCGAAGATGGCCGAGCTGACCTGGGAGGTCACCGAACTGGCCCCGGACAGTTCGTTCACCTGGCGCACGAAGGGGCCGGGCTACGTGATCGAAGGGGGCCATTTCCTCACCCCGCTCGCGGACGGGGGGACCCGGGCGCGCCTCACCCTGGACGTGACGGGACCGCTGGCCCCGCTGCTGTGGCTGCTCACCGGCTCACGGACCCGGCGCTATGTCGATCGGGAAGGCGCCTGCCTCAAGCGCCGGTGCGAGCGCACGCCCTGAGCCGCACCCGGCTGCGGGTTGCCGTGAGGGGGTTACGGGTTGCTGTGAGGGGGCCCCTCACAGCGCCCATTCCTGCCTGAGGGTGGGACACAAGCGCACGAAGGTGGGACACAAGCGCACGAGCGTGGGACTCGCCCGGCGGACGGCCGGGTACCGCAGCGGATGACTCAGCCCACGAGCGACTGGGTGCCGAGGACGGCGAGCAGCGCGAGCCGTTCGGCGTCTTCGCTGCACGGCTCGGCCGTGTAGATCATCACCCGCAGATCGCTGCCCGCCACGGGGAGGATGTCGCTATCCACGGTCATCGT
>NZ_VJWX01000862.1 GCF_007713715.1 Amycolatopsis rhizosphaerae | reverse complement strand
GTTCGACCCGGATGGCGCGGGGACGCCCCACCCCGAGCCCCGCTTCGATGGCGGCGCCGATGTCGGCGCAGTGGACGTGGACGGCGTAGCCGCCCGAGCCGTCTCCCGCCACCGTGACACTGTCACCGAGGCCGCTGAGCACCCGGCGGAAGGCGGGCAACCGCGGTTCGGCCACTCCTTCCAGCAGGTACATGACCTCCCAGGCGTACGGGGCCGGCTCACCCGGCTCCCCCGCGGCGGGCGGTGCTTCACACGAGTGCCGCGGCTCGGCGGCGGTGCCGGTCACCACCGCGGCGAGGGCGTCGAGGACGGCGACGAGACCGCGGGCACCGGCGTCCACCACACCGGCGGAGGCGAGCACCGGTAGCTGCTGCGGCGTCTGCTCCAGGGCCGTCGACGCGGCCTTCGCGGCGACCGTCGCCACGTCGGCGAGGCCGCGCTGCCCGTCCCCGACGGCGGCCGCCACGGCACTCAGCACCGTCAGCATCGTGCCCGCCACCGGACGGGCGACCGCCTCGGTGGCCACCCGGTCGGCGTGGACGAGGGCGGCGGCGAGGCCGGGACCCTCCACCTCGGCGGCGCCGCGGGCCGATTCGGCCAGCCCGCGCAGGACCTGGGAGAGGATCACCCCGGAGTTGCCCCGCGCCTGCCGGACCGCGCCGCGGGCCAGCGCGGCCAGGGCCTGCCCGGCCTCGGGCACGGCACCGCCGTCGAGCAGGGCGTCCCGCGCGGCCGTCATCGTGTACAGCAGATTGGAGCCGGTGTCGGAGTCGGCGACGGGATAGACGTTGATGTCGTTGATCGCGGGACGCAGCACCTCGAGGCTGTGCACGCACGCCGAGGCCCAGGCCATCACGGCTGCCCCGTCCAACGCCCGCACTCGCCCGACCTCCTTGCCCCGGTTCCTGGCAGGGTATCGACCCGGGCGCGACGGGCGCGCACACAGTCGTTACTATGGTCGAGTTGCTCAGCCCGCCTGGGCATGATTTGTCTTCCCTGATTCGTCAAAGGAGTTCGACGTGGCTGCCGTGTGCGACGTCTGTGGCAAGGGACCCGGCTTCGGCAAGTCGGTCTCGCACTCCCACCGGCGTACCAACCGCCGCTGGAACCCGAACATCCAGACCGTGCACGCCAAGATCGGTCTGTCCCAGCGCAAGCGCCTGAACGTGTGCACCTCGTGCCTGAAGGCCGGCAAGGTCGTCCGCGGCTGACCGTCCCCCTTCGCAGGGCCCGGGTGGACTCCCCGTCCCCCGGGCCTTTCGCGCTGCCCAGGCC
>NZ_VJWX01000861.1 GCF_007713715.1 Amycolatopsis rhizosphaerae | reverse complement strand
ACCGTGGAGGGCCCCTGCACGGCAAAGGTTCCTCCGGCTTCACGAGGACTTCGTGGTCCTGCCGCGGCGGTGGGCGGGGCCGTTGCCGGTCCCGAGGTTGTGCGCGGTGTTGATCAGCGCCACGTGGGAGAACGCCTGCGGGATGTTCCCGACCAGCCGCCGGGCCTTCGGATCGTATTCCTCCGACAGCAGCCCGACGTCGTTGCGCAGGTCCAGCAGGCGCTCGAACAGTTTGCGGCCCTCGTCGGCCCGGCCCTGCAGGACGTAGTTGTCGGCGAGCCAGAACGTGCAGGCCAGGAAGGCGCCCTCCCCGGGTGGGAGGCCGTCGAGATCGCGGGTCTGCTCGTTCATGGTGTAGCGCTGCACGAAACCGTCCCGCAGCAGGTGCTTCTCGATCGCCTCCACGGTGCCCTTCATCCGGGGATCGGCCGCGGGCAGGAAGCCGACGGCGGGGATCAGCAGGAGCGCGGCGTCGAGGCTTTCGCTGCCGTAGTACTGGGTGAAGGTGTTGCGCCTGCGGTCGAAGCCCTTTTCGCACACCTCGTCGAAGATCTCCTGCCGGAGAGACTTCCACCGGTCCACCGGCCCCTCGAGGCCGAAGCGTTCCACGCCCTGCACGGCCCGATCCATGGCGCACCAGGCCATCACCTTGGAATGGGTGAAGTGGCGCCGCTGCCCGCGGACCTCCCACACCCCGTTGTCCGGATCGGACCAGTGCGACTCCAGGTAGTCCATCAGGGCCCGCTGCAGTTCCCAGGCGTCGGTGAGCGGCGGGATGCCGTGCGTGCGCGCCTGGTGCAGGGCGTCCATCAGTTCGCCGTACACGTCGAGCTGGAACTGTTCGGAGGCGGCGTTGCCGATCCGGACCGGACGGGAATCGGCGTAGCCGGGCAGCCACGGCAGCTGGGTCTCGGTGAGCCGCCGCTCACCGTCGACTCCGTAGGAGATCTGCATCTGCTCCGGCGCCCCGGCCATCGCCCGCAGCAGCCATTCCCGCCAGTCGCGGGCTTCCTGTTCGTAACCGCCTTCGAGCAGGGCCATCAGCGTGAACGTGGCGTCCCGGATCCAGCAGAAGCGGTAGTCCCAGTTGCGGACCCCGCCCAGTTGCTCGGGCAGTGAGGTGGTGGCAGCCGCGGCGATGCCGCCGCTCGGGCTGAAGGCCAGTGCCTTGAGCGCCAGCAGCGAGCGCACGACCTCCTCGCGGTACTCGCCCTGGTAGCGGCAGCGAGCCACCCACCGGCGCCACCACTGCTCGGTGTGCCGCACGGTCTTGGGC
>NZ_VJWX01000860.1 GCF_007713715.1 Amycolatopsis rhizosphaerae | reverse complement strand
GGCGCGAACACCGGATGCCCCCAGTTTAGCTCCATCGCACCCGGTTCCCAGCCCTTCGCGTCACCGATTCGATAACGTCAGCACCCATCGTTTCCCCGGCGCGGTAATGGATTTTCGGCCCGCACCACCGGAAAGTGGTGTGCTCACCGGCGGGCCGCCACTCCGTGGGCTTCTATCCTGAGCGGGTGACAGAACCGAGCAGCGCACCGCCGCCCTCCGCCGGCGTCGCGGCCTTCTTCGACCTCGACAAGACGATCATCGCGTCGTCCAGCGCACTCGCGTTCAGCAAGCCGTTGCTGCGCCAGGGACTGATCAGCCGTCGCGCGGCGCTCAAGAGCGCCTACGCGCAGTTCGTCTTCTCCCTCTCCGGGGCCGACGAAGAACGCACCGAACGGATGCGGGCGGAAATCTCCGCGCTGTGCGCGGGCTGGGACGTCGCCCAGGTTCGCGCGATCGTCAACGAGACCCTGCACGACATCGTCGATCCCCTCGTCTACGCCGAGGCCGCCCAATTGATCGCGGACCACAAGGCGTGGGGCCACGACGTGATCGTGCTGTCCGCCGCGGGCGAAGAAGTGGTCACGCCGATCGCGGCGATGCTGGGCGCCACCCGCAGCGTCGCCACCCGGATGGGAGTGGTGGACGGCCGCTACTCGGGCGAGGTCGAGTTCTACTGCTACGGCGAACAGAAGGCGGTGGCCGCCAAGCGGCTCGCCGCCGAGCACGGCTACGACCTGACGCTCAGCTATGCCTACACCGACTCCAGCACCGATGTGCCGATGCTCGAGGTGGTGGGCAATCCGCACGCGGTGAACCCCGACCGCGCGCTCCGCAGGCTCGCGAACGAACGCGACTGGCCGATTTTGACCTTCGAGAAACCCGTTTCACTTCGGAACCGCATTCCGACTCCGTCCGCGACCGCGGTCGCGGTCGGCGTGGGCCTGGGCGCGGTGGCCGCGGCGGGGATGACCTGGTACGGCCTTGCCCGCCGGAAGCGTGATCGGTGACCGGGATGGGGGCGCAGCGTAGTCCCTTTCCTCCGGGTCTTCACTGAATCGAGTCTCTTTACCGGTGCACCCTCAAGACCTCCTTGAAGTGATCGCCGTCACTGGGTAGAAACGGTGTTGCGGACATCTGGTCGGCCCGGAGGAGACGAAGAGAAGTCTCCGTCCTTCCCGCCAGAACTCCGTGCGCGGACCTCCGGGCACCCACGCGCAGCGCGCCGCGGGAGGCTTGTCGTCTAGGGACTGCGTACCGGGACGCCGGACGCCGAGTCCAGG
>NZ_VJWX01000085.1 GCF_007713715.1 Amycolatopsis rhizosphaerae | reverse complement strand
GTGGGACACGTGCGCACGAGGGTGGGACTCGCCCGGCGGACGCGCCGCGCACCGCGAACGGACCGGACTTTGCCGGGACCCTGGCCGTTTCGACCGTGAGGGGACCCTCACGGCACGTCATGGCTGGACGGGTGGCGTGACTCCGGCTTCTTCGTAGGTGGCCACGTCGGTGAGCAGGCGCACCGCCATCGTCAGGACCGGCAGCGCGGTGAGCGCACCCGCGCCCTGGCCGAGCCGGATGTGCAGGTCCAGAACCGGTTCGAGACCCAGGTGCTCCAACGCCAGCCGGTGCGCCGGCTCGGCGCAGCGGTGCGCGGCGAGCCACCACGAACGGGCACCGGGGGCGAGTTCCTCGGCGACCAGGGCGGCGGCGGCCGCCGCGAGCCCGTCCAGCAGCACCGGCGTGCGCCGGATCGCGGCCTGGGCGAGGAAACCGGTCATCGCGGCCAGATCGGCGCCGCCGGCGGTGCGCAGGAGCGCGACGGGGTCGGCGAGGACGGCCCTGGCCCGCCGCAGCGCGTCGCGGATCGCGGCGGCCTTGCGCATCCAGGCCGTGTCGTCGATGCCGGACCCGCGTCCGACCACCGCGACGGGTTCGCTGCCGGTCAGCGCGGCGATCAGCACGGACGACGGGGTGCCGACACCGACGCCGAGATCCCCGGCGGCGAGCAGGTCCGCCCCGGCGTCGATTTCGGCGTCGGCGAGGGCGATTCCGGCGCGCAGGGCGGCGATCACCTCGTCGCCGGTGAGCGCGTCCTCGACGTCGATCGAGCCGGATCCCTGGCGCACCTTGAATTCCGCCACCGGGGTTTCGCCGTTCACGGCGAGGTCGGCCACGCGAAGGCCGGCGCCGGCGACCGCGGCCAGCGTGCCCGGCACACCGCCGCCGTCCAGCAGCGCCCGGACGAGCTGGGCCGTCGCCTCCGGCGGATAGGCCGACACGCCCTTCGCCGCGATGCCGTGGTCCCCGGCGAACACGACCACGCGCGGCCGGGCGAACGGCCGGGGCGGGCAGGTGCCCTGGCACGCGGCGACCCAGGCCCCGAGTTCTTCCAGCCGGCCCAGCGAGCCGACGGGTTTGATCAGCGTCGCGTGCCGCCTCAGCGCCTCGGCGCGGGCCGGTTCGTCGGGCTGGGGGACGGCGGCGAACTCGAGTTGACTCACGCGGTCAACCTAGCGGGGCTCCTCCGGCACCGGCAACGCCCCGCCCACCGGCGCGGTCACCGTGTCCCGAGTGTCGCGAATGGACGGTTCGACGAGCGGAACATCCGTCCCCTCAGTGGAAATCGGCGGTCCGGCACGTACCGCCGCTGCCGTGCGGCCGCCGGGGAGCGGTCCGTATGATTCCGGTTGTGAGTGCGGGGCAGCGGCGGCAGGCAGACGGCATTCCCCACGCCGCCGGTGTGGTGCTCGCCAGTGGTGCGGGCACGCGCGTGGGCGCCGGGATCAACAAGGTGTACCTGCCGCTGGCGGGGCGCCGCCTGGTTTCGTGGTCACTGGCCGCCTTCGCCCGGGTCCCCGCGGTGGGCACACTCGTGCTGGTCACCCGCCCCCAGGACGCCGACCTCGTCGATTCGGTGCTCGACCGGGAGGTCGGCGGGATCGGGGTCGAGGTCGTCCACGGCGGGCAGACGCGGCAGGAATCCGAGCTGAACGCGCTGCGCCACCTGGCCGACCGCATCGGCCGCGGCGTGGTGGACGCGGTACTGCTGCACGATGCCGCCCGGCCGTTGCTCAGCCCGGAGCTGATCACCGGAGTGCTGCGGTGCGCCCGGGAGCACGGGGGCGCGATCCCCGGCCTGCCCGCCGACGATCTCCGCGCGATCGGCGCGGACGGCGTGTCACTGGGCGAGGCGCCGTCCGGCACGGTGATCCGCGCGCAGACCCCGCAGGGCTTCCGCGCCGCGCCCCTGCTGGAGGCCTACGAACGCGCCGCGCGCGAGGGTTTCGACGGCACCGACACCGCGTCGGTGATGGAGCGGTTCTCGGCACTGCCCGTGCACTGGGTCCGGGGGGAGCAGCAGAACTTCAAGGTCACCTACCCGCACGATCTGATCGTCGCGGAGCGGGTTCTCGAGGCGCAGCGCGTTCAGGACCCCGGCGGGGCAGCCGCCGGGGTCCTGAACGGTCAGTAGCGCGGGCTCTGGGTGTGGCGCGGGTCGTCTTCGACCACGCCCAGGAGCACCGTGTCGATCTCGGTGAGCAGGTCGGCCTCCAGCTTCACGCCCGCGGCCTTGACGTTCTCGTGGACCTGCTCGGGCCGGGAGGCGCCGATGATCGCCGACGAGACGTTCGGGTTCTGCAGTACCCAGGCCACGGCCAGCTGGGCGAGCGACAGCCCGGCCTGCGCGGCGAGCGGCTCCAGCCGCGCGACGCGCTCCAGGACGTCGTCCTGCAGGAAGCGCTTGACGAAGTTCGCCCCGCCCTTCTCGTCGGTGGCCCGGGAACCCGCGGGCGGCGGCTGGCCCGGCCGGTACTTGCCGGTGAGCACGCCCTGCGCGATGGGCGACCAGACGATCTGGCTGATGCCCTCACGCTCCGAGGCGGGCACGACCTGCGGTTCGATCACCCGCCACAGCATGTTGTACTGCGGCTGGTTGGAGATGAACGGCACGTTCAGCTCGCGCGCGATCGCGGCGCCGCGGGTGATCTCCTCCGCGGTCCATTCGGAGACCCCGATGTAGAGCACCTTGCCCTGGCGGACCAGGTCGGCGAAGGCGAGGAAGGTCTCCTCCAGCGGCACGCTGTGGTCGAACCGGTGGGCCTGGTAGAGGTCGATGTGGTCGGTCTGCAGGCGCTTCAGTGAAGCGTGGCAGGACTCCATGATGTGCTTGCGGCCCAGCCCGCGGTCGTTCGGGCCGCCGGGGCCGGTGGGCCAGAACACCTTGGTGGCGATCTCGAGGCTTTCCCGCCGCTGCCCCGCGAGCCCCCGGCCGAGCACGGATTCGGCGGCGGTGTTGGCGTAGACGTCGGCGGTGTCGAAGGTGGTGATCCCGGCGTCCAGTGCGGCCTTGATGCAGGCCTGCGCCTGGTCTTCCTCGATCTGTGAGCCGTGGGTGAGCCAGTTTCCGTAGGCGATCTCACTGACGGACAGGCCACTACGGCCGAGACGGCGAAACTCCATGCCGTCACCCTAGACGCAATTCTTTCGCGTTGCTAACTACCGGTCCCGCCCGGCGCTCAGTCGACCTTGTCGCCGGGCTTCACGCGCGGCTTGGGCAGCCGCAGCTTGCGGAGCTGGCTCGCCCGGACGAACGCGTACCAGCCGATCGAACCGCCCCGGACGGTCTCCTTCGGGAACTTCGCCCGCACCTGCCTGGTGATCCGCCGCCCCGACAGGACGCCCTCGACCGCCATCGCGAGCAGCAGCAGGGTGGTCGCCAGCGTCGCGTAGGACCGGACCAGCTCGTAGGGCACCAGCAGCGAGACGAACACGAGGATCGCCAGCGGCATGAACAGGCCGAGCAGGTTGCGCCGCGAGTCGACCAGGTCCCGCACGTAGGCCTTGACCGGGCCCCGGTCCCGGGCGGGCACATACCGGTCGTCCCCGGCGGCGTAGCCCTCCCGTTGCGCCTGGATCTTGGCGCGGCGCTCGTCCTTGGACTGCGGATTGGCCTTGCGCAGCTCGCGGGCGCGCTTCATCGCCTCCCAGGTGCTGCGCGGCGCGGCCTTGACCGGACCGCGGCGCTTGCCCTCGGCTTCCCGGCGCTTCGGGGTCGCCCGGCCCTTGCCCGGCGTGTACCCCTTCTTGTGAGGTTCAGCGGTTTCGGGCACCGTGACGGCCTCGTCGGCGGGGCTGTCCTCGGTGGTGGTGCTGCTGCGGCGTAAGAACCTCACACGAGCAGGATATTCCAGGTGCTACCGCCGGTGTTCAGCTGGGCAAAAGATGTGCGACGATGGAAGGGCCACGGCAGGGAACAGAACAAGTATGTGGGTTGTTGACCTCGTATCGGAGGCACCCCGCACCCATCACGAGCAACACCTGAGGGAGAGCCATGACGACCGCTGAGACCGGCGCCCAGCAGACCGAGGCCACCCACGGCGTGACCTTGACCGACTCCGCCGCCGCCAAGGCGAAGGCCCTGCTCGAGCAGGAGGGCCGCGACGACATGCACCTGCGCATCGCCGTCCAGCCGGGTGGCTGCGCCGGGCTGCGCTACCAGCTGTTCTTCGACGACCGTGAACTGGACGGCGACCTGTTCCGCGACTTCGACGGCCTGCGCGTGGCGGTGGACCGGATGAGCGCGCCCTACGTGCAGGACGCGGTGATCGACTTCGTGGACACCATCGAGAAGCAGGGTTTCACCATCGACAACCCGAACGCCACCGGCTCCTGCGCCTGTGGCGACTCGTTCCACTGAGGTTCCGCCGAGGCAGCGGCGGGTACGCCCGCATGAACGCGCGAACGGGCACTGGCCGGGTACGACCCGGCCGGTGCCCGTTTCGTTTGCTTCGTTTGCGCGGCTCAGGCGAACTCGTCGAGATCCGCGACCTGGGCGTGGGTGCCCTCGTCGACGGTCCACGAGCGCGGTGCGGGCGGCCGCGGGGTGGCTTCGCGCCGCCGCCGCAGCTCCTGCGGAATGTCGTCGCAGTCGCTGATCAGCTCGTTCAGGCTTTCGGCTTCGGCCGGGATGTGCAGGCTGGTGTTCACGTCCGCGACGCTAGGGCTCGCGCGGGCACGGCGACACCCTTACCAGACGGTAGGGTGCGGTGCTCGGCGCGGATTTACCCCCGACGGGCGATGACTGACAAGTAACTTGGAGTCGAAGCCGAGTCGAGAGCAGGGAGCATTCGTGACAGGCAGTGCCGGAATCGAAGCCGGAACCGGAGCCGGGGACGAAGCCAGGATCGCGGTGTCGGGCAGCATCGCGACCGACCATCTCATGCATTTCCCCGGCAGGTTCGCCGAGCAGTTCATCGCCGAACAACTGCACCGGGTGTCGCTGAGCTTCCTCGCCGACGACCTCGTGGTGCGGCGCGGCGGCATCGGGGCGAACGTGGCCTTCGGGCTGGGCGTGCTCGGCATCCGGCCGGTGCTGGTCGGGGCCGTGGGCGAGGACTTCGCCGACTACCGCGCCTGGCTGGAGCGGCACGGCGTGGACACCTCGGGAGTGCTGGTCTCCGAGATCGCGCACACCGCGCGGTTCGTCTGCACGACCGACGAGGACCTGTGCCAGATCGCCACCTTCTACGCGGGCGCCATGGCCGAGGCCCGCAACATCGAACTCAAGCCGGTCGCCGACCGGGCCGGCGGCCTCGGCCTCGTGCTGATCAGCCCCGACGACCCCGAGGCGATGCTGCGGCACGCCGACGAATGCCGTCAGCGCGGGTACGAGTTCGCGGTCGACCCCTCCCAGCAGCTGGCCCGGATGGACGGCGAGCAGGCACGGGCGTTCGTGACCGGCGCGAAGTACCTGTTCAGCAACGACTACGAGTGGGAACTGCTGCGGCAGAAGACCGGCTGGGCCGAGCGGGACATCCTCGACCGGGTCGGCCTGCGCGTCACCACCCTCGGCGAGCACGGCGTCGAGATCATGTCCGCCGACGGCCTGTCGATCAAGGTCGCGGCGGTGCCCGAACTGGCCAAGGCGGATCCGACCGGGGTCGGCGACGGCTTCCGCGCCGGTTTCCTCGCCGGGCTGCGGCGTGGTCTCGGCTTCGAGCGCGCCGCCCAACTCGGTTCCCTGATCGCGGTCCTGGTGCTGGAAACCGTCGGCACCCAGGAATGGCAGCTGGACTGGGCGAGCGGGCTCAAGCGTCTCGGTGAGGCCTACGGTCCCGACGCCGCCACCGACATCGCCGCCGCCTTCCGGCTGTAAGCCGTCACTCACGGCGAAGGCCCTCCTCCCGGTCGGGAGGAGGGCCTTCGGTTACATCGGCTGGTGTCAGATCTTCACCGGGTAGGCGGGCTCGGGCACCTCGGGCTTGATGCGGTGCTCGACGAAGATCCCGTGCCACAGCATGAACACCACCAGCGCCCAGATCCGGCGGCTGTGGTCGAGCGGGCCGGTCCGGTGCTCCTCCAGCATCCGCAGCACCGCCTGCTTGTCCAGCAGAGCGTCGGTCTGCGACTCGACGATGATGCCGCGCGCCCAGTCGTACATCTCGTCGCGCAGCCACAGCCGGATCGGGACCGGGAAGCCGAGTTTGCGCCGGTTGATCACGTGCGCGGGCACGATCCCCTCCAGCGCCCGGCGCAGCGCGTACTTCGTGGTCTCCTTGGTGATCTTCTCCTCGAGCGGGATCCCGGCCGCCACCTTGAACACCTCGGCGTCGAGGAACGGCACCCGCAGCTCCAGCGAGTTCGCCATGGTCACCTTGTCCGCCTTGACCAGGATGTCGCCCCGCAGCCAGGTGAACAGGTCGACGTGCTGCATGCGCGCCACCGGGTCCCAGCCGGCCGAGGTGCGGTAGTGCTCGGCCGTGACGTCCTGGTGCCCGACCCGCTCGGAGAACGTGCGGAGCACGCCCTTGAGCTGGTGGTCCAGGAAGATCCGGGCGTTGCCGTAGTAGCGGTCCTCCAGCTTGAGCGCGCCGCGGCGGAGCAGGTCCTTGCCGCGGGTGCCCTCCGGGATGCGGTCGGAGACCTTGCCGAGCAGCTTCCGCACCCCGCCGGGCACCTTCTCGAACGGCGCGAGCGACAGCGGCTCACGGTAGATCGTGTAACCACCGAACAGCTCGTCCGAGCCCTCGCCGGAGAGCACGGCCTTGACGTGCTTGCGGGCCTCGCGCGCGATGAACCACAGCGGGACGAGCGCCGGGTCGGCCACCGGGTCGTCCAGGTACCAGACGATCAGCGGCAGTGCGTCCATCATTTCCTCGGCCGAGACCGTGCGGATCACGTGCTTGACGCCGATCGCCGCCGCCGACTCCGCGGCGACGTCGACCTCCGAGTAGCCCTCGCGCTCGAAACCGGTGGTGAACGCGATCAGGTTCGGGTTGAGCTCCTTGGCCAGCGCGGCGATCGCGGTCGAGTCGATGCCGCCGGAGAGGAAGGAGCCGACGGTGATGTCCGGGTCGGCGATCATGTGCTTGGCCACCGAGTCGCGCATCACGTCCGCGATCCGGTCGTACAGCGCCTTCTGCGCCGCGGGTCCGTGCACCGGGCGCGCGGTGAACTGCGGGAAGAAGTAGCGCTCGCTCGTCAGCTGCCCGCCGGGGGAGACGGTGAACGAGGTGCCCGACTCGATCCGCCGGATGTCGGTGTGCAGCGACTCCGGCTCCGGCACGTACTGCAGTGTCAGATAGTGCTGCAGCGCACGCGTGTCCAATGTCTCCCGCGTGCCGAGCACCTCCGAAAGCTCCAGGAGGCTCTTCTTTTCGCTGGAGAACGCGGTCCCGCCCGGGCCCGCCGCGTAGTAAAGGGGCTTGATGCCGAACGGGTCGCGGGCGCCGTAGAGCACCTTCTCGTCGGCGTCCCAGAGCAGGAAGGCGAACATGCCGCGCAACCGGCCGACCGCGCCGGGGCCCCAGTAGTGGTACGCCGCGACGATCGCCTCGCCGTCGCCTTCTGTGGCGAATTTCGCATCGTGTTCGGCGATGAGCTGTTCCCGCAGCTCACGGTAGTTGTAGATCTCCCCGTTGAAATTGAGGGTGTAGCGCCGCGGCGACTCCGGCGGACCCCAGACCAGCGGCTGGTGGGCGTGCTCCACGTCGATGAAGGCGAGCCGGTTGAATCCGTAGACCACCTCGGCATCGGCCCAGGTGTCGGTCTCGTCCGGACCCCGATGGCGCTGGCAGCGAAGGGCGGCCCCCACCGCGTCACGGGCTTTTACCGCATCATTCTCACTGGCACAGATGAGTCCGAGCAGGCCGCACACGTGTTCTCACACACCTCAAGGTCGTGTCGGATAATAAGAGCCCAAGTATGCGCGGGTCAGCTCTCCACGAACGGTTACCCCTTGGTCAGCGGGGACTGTCAACTCAGCTAGGCTCGCCGCTGTTATGCCAGAACACGAGGAGGCCTGGGTTGAAGAGGGTCGGTAAAGTCGCCGCACTGGCCGGGCTCGTCGCTCTGTTGGCGACCGGGTGCTCCGGTGACGAGGTGCTGCGATTCGGCTGGCCGGTGGGTGTCACCGAGCAAGCCGACAAGATGCGATGGCTGTGGACCTGGTCCGTCGTCGCCGCGCTCGTCGTTGGTGTCATCGTGTGGGGATTGATCTTCTGGTCGTCCGCCTTCCACCGCAAGAAGAAGAACGCGGACCCCACCGACCTGCCCCGCCAGTTCCAGTACAACGTGCCGCTCGAGCTGTTTCTCGTCATCACCCCGCTGGTGATGGTCTGCGTGCTGTTCTTCTTCACCGCGACCACCGAAAGCCAGGTGCTGGACAAGAAGCCCAACCCGGACGTCACGGTCAACGTGATCGGTTTCCAGTGGAACTGGGAGTTCGACTACCCGAACGAAGCCAAGGACGCGACCGGGCAGACCATCAAGACGGTCGGCAGCTCCAGCGAGATCCCGCTGCTAGTCGTGCCGGTGGGCAAGACCATTCAGTACAACGTGCGTTCGACCGACGTCATCCACTCCTTCTGGGTGCCGGAGTTCCACTTCAAGCGGGACGTCTTCCCGTACCCGGAGAAGAACAACCAGGATGCGTCGTTCCAGAACACCATCGACCGTCCCGGCTCGTTCGTCGGCCGATGCGCCGAGCTGTGCGGCCCCTACCACTCGATGATGAACTTCGAGGTCCGTGCCCTGCCGCAGAACCTGTACGCGCAGTACATTCAGCTGCGGACGCAGATCAACCCGGCCACCGGGGTGCCCAACACCGCCGCCGAGGCGCTGGCCGCGATGAACTGCGGCGAGCTGTGCACGCCGCACGCGGTGACCACGGAGCCGTTCAACACCAACCGCACCGCGCGCACGGCCAGCGGCTGATCGAGCCGGTCGGCAACGTCGAGTGTTTGGCACAAGAGTGAGGACAGCTTCATGAAGGTCGAAGCCCGGATTTTCGACATGGTCACGGCGTTTGCCTTCTTCATCGCCATCGTGTACGGCGTGGCCACCTACCTGTGGAGCGGCCACGGCGTGGAACCGGCCGGCCTGGTTGCGCTCCTGCTGACCGGTGGCCTGTCCCTGATCGCGGGCAGCTACATGCGGTTCGTCGCGCGCCGGATCACCTCCCGTCCGGAGGACCGTGAAGACGCCGAGATCAGTGACGGTGCCGGTGAGCTGGGCTTCTTCAGCCCGGGCAGCTACTGGCCGATCGCGGTGGCCGGGGCCGCGGCCTTCACCGGCATCGCGCTCGCGTTCTTCCACATCTGGATGATCATCACCGGTGCCGTGCTGGTGCTCATCGCCGTCGGAGGGCTGGTCTTCGAGTACCACACCGGCCCCAACCACGAGTAAGAACCGAAGCCGGAACAACGCAACGGCCGGGCGCTTCCCCAGGAAGCGCCCGGCCGCTTTGCTGTGTGCGGGCGTCGATGGGGGTTACCGGCCGCTGATGGGCCGGTAGCGGGCACGGAAAAGCCCGCACCTCCCGAAGGAGATGCGGGCTTTTGCCCGGCGCTGTGCCCGCGTCAGCGGAAGGCGGCCCAGCGGGCCAGCACCTCCGAGGCGGCACCCGAATCGATCGACTCGGCGGCGCGGTCGAGCGCGGCCGAGAGGTCGTCGTGGAGGGAGCCGGAGAACCCGGCGTGCGCGGCGAGCGCACCCGCGGCGTTGAGCAGGACCGCGTCCCGCACCGGTCCCGGCTTCCCGGCGACGAGTTCCCGTACGACCTCGGCATTGACCTGCGGGCTTCCGCCGCGCAGGTCCTCGGCGGTGGCCCGCGCGATCCCGAGCGCGGCCGGGTCCAGCGTCGCGCGGCGCACCTCGCCGCCGGAGACCACGAGGACCGTGCTCGTCGTGGTGGTGGTGATCTCATCGAGACCGTCGTCACCCCGGACCACGAGCGCGGTGGCGCCACGGCGGGCGAACACCCGGGCCAGGACGTCGATCTTGTCCGGATAGGCGCAGCCGATCAGCCCCGCGGACGGCTGGGCGGGATTGGTCAGCGGGCCGAGCAGGTTGAACGTGGTCGGCACGCCGAGCTGGCTCCGGGGCGGCCCGGCGTGGCGGAAGCCGGGGTGGAACACCGGGGCGAAGCAGAAACCGATGCCCAGTTCGGCCACACACCGTTCGACCCGCTCGGGCGGCAGGTCGATCGCCACCCCGAGGGCCTCCAGCACGTCCGCGGCACCGGACTTGGACGAGGCGGCCCGGTTGCCGTGCTTGACCACGGGCACCCCGGCCCCGGCCACCACCAGCGAGGACATCGTGGAGATGTTCACCGAGCCGGAACGGTCGCCGCCGGTGCCGACGATGTCGACGGCGCGGGCGGCGACTTCTACGCGGCGGGCGTGCGCGAGCATCGCCGCCGCCAGGCCGGAGATCTCCTCGGGCGTCTCGCCCTTGACCCGCAGGGCCACGGCGAAACCGGCGATCTGAGCGGGGGTGGCTTCCCCGGACATCACCTGGTCCATGGCCCAGGAGGTGTCGTCTTCGGTCAGGTCGGTGCCGGCGATGAGCTGGTTGAGCAGGGCGGGCCAGGTCTGAGCGTTCATCTGCCGGTCACGCGCGCACTGCCGGGACCCGCTGGTTCCGCAGCACGTCCGCGACGGTCTCCGCGGCGGTCAGGGGGTCGAGCGGGTGCACGAGGACGGCGTCGGCCTGGGACCAGGTGGCCAGCCAGCGGTCGTCCTTGCGCCGGACCGCGACCACGATCGGCGGGCAGTCGGAGATCTCGTTCTTCAGCTGGCGGCACAGGCCGATGCCGCCGGTGGGCTGGGCTTCGCCGTCCAGGATCGCCAGATCGATCCCGCCCTCGTCCATTTCGGAGAGCACGTCGGCGACCCCGGCGGCCTCGACGTACTCCACGCGGGCGAGGTCGGCGGCGGGACGCAGGCCCACCGCGTTGGTGATCGACTCCCGGACTTCCGCCCGGTGGCTGAACACCAGGATCCTCATCGGCTGCTCGGTCACGTCAAGCCTCCGCCTTCGTTGCCGTACTGGTGGTCCTGATGCTAGTCCCAGCGGCGCAAATCACCCAGGACCTGTGCCGGTTGTCGCGTTCGTCAGGCCTCCGGCGAGGGCTGCAGGGCGTCCCAGCCGAGCGAGTCCCCGCCGAGCCGCTGGGCGAGGCCCGCCATCCGGGAGCGTTCCTGCGCGCAGTGCAGGGCGTCGAGCTGCTGCACGCGCAGCGCGTGCAACCGGACGAAACCGCTGTTCAACGCCTCTTCGGCGGCGGAACCACCGGCCGTGGGGCGCAGTTCCCAGCCGTCCTGGGCCAGCAGGCCGGTGGCTTCGGTCACCTTGTCCCCGGGCAGCCGGAGGTGATGCCGGAGCACCGCGGGCCGGTCGGCGGCCAGCAGGTGTGATCTCGCCAGCACCGCCGAATCCGCCTCCGCGATGTCGAAGGCTTCGGCCACCACGGACAGTCCGGGGGTGTCCGGGGTCAGCACCTGCTCCGGAGCCTTTCTCAGCAGGTCACGCAGTCGGTCGAGCAGTTTCATCAGCGATCTTCACCCTCCGCGTTCGTTCGTCCGGCCAACCCGCGTGGCGACCCGACCGGGCGAGCCGCTTTGCCGGAGGACATAATGCGACTCGTGACAACGGCAGCTCCCAACATCAGCCAGCGGGTGCACTCGCTGAACCGGCCGAACATGGTCAGTGTCGGCACCATCGTGTGGCTTTCCAGCGAGCTCATGTTCTTCGCCGGGTTGTTCGCGATGTTCTTCACGGTGAAGGCGCAGAACTCGAGTGGTCTCTGGCCCCCGATCAACGCCGCCACCGGCGAGCCGATTCACCTGGACATCCCGTACGCGCTGCCCTTCACCATCATCCTGGTGGCGTCGTCGTTCACCTGCCAGTTCGGTGTGTTCGCCGCCGAACGGGGGGACGTGTACGGGCTGCGCCGCTGGTACGTGCTGACGCTGATCATGGGTGCCATCTTCATCGCGGGTCAGGCCGGTGAGTACACCAAGCTGATCAGCGAGGGCGTCACCATCCCGTCGGGCGCCTGGGGCACGGTCTTCTTCCTGGCCACCGGGTTCCACGGGCTGCACGTGATGGGTGGGCTTATCGCGTTCGTGTTCCTGCTCATCCGCACCAAGCTGAGCAAGTTCACGCCCGCGCAGGCGACCTCCGCGATCGTCGTGTCCTACTACTGGCACTTCGTCGACATCGTGTGGGTCGGTCTGTTCGCGGTCATCTACATCATCCCCTGATCGCACAGCCCCTCCCGAACTCACCGAACAGCAAGGGTTGCCGCAAGATGACCACCACCAACAAATCCTCCGAGCGCCGCTTCCGCGCGCGCACGAAGCTGCGGAGGCGCTTCGCCGGTGCGCTCGCACTGGCGGTCGCGCTGGTCGGCGCCGGCGCCGCGTACGCCGTCTTCGTGCCCAAGGCACAGACCGCGCAGGCGCAGGAGGAATCGGCGCAGCTGCGGCTGGGCCAGCAGGTGTACAACAACACCTGCATCACCTGCCACGGCGCGAACCTGCAGGGCGTGCAGAACCGCGGGCCCAGCCTCATCGGCGTGGGCGACGCTGCGGTGTACTTCCAGACTTCCTCCGGCCGGATGCCGATGGCCCGGCAGGAGGCACAGGCCCAGCGCAAGCCGCCGAAGCTGACCCCGGAGGAGATCGACGCGGTCGGCGCCTACATCCAGGCCAACGGTGGCGGTCCCCAGCGCCCGGCGGAGACCGGTGCGGCCCTGCGGGGCGGCGACCCGGCCCGCGGTGGTGAGCTGTTCCGGCTCAACTGCGCATCGTGCCACAACTTCACCGGGCGCGGTGGTGCCCTGTCGGCAGGCAAGTACGCGCCGAACCTGGACCCGGCCAGCGAGGACCAGATCTACACGGCGATGCTGACCGGCCCCCAGAACATGCCGAAATTCTCCGACCGCCAGCTCACGCCGGAGGAGAAGAAGGACATCATCGCTTACATCAAGTCGGTGTCCGACGGCAACAACAACCCGGGCGGTAACGGGCTTGGTGGCTTCGGCCCGGCGTCCGAAGGTGTCATCGCGTGGATCGTGGGTATCGCCGCTCTGGTCGGCGTGACCTTGTGGATTGGATCGAGGGCATGAGTAGCAGCGGCACCGAGGGGCCCGACAACACCCTGCCGTCCGAGGCCGAACTGGCGGAGATGAGCCGCGACGAGCTGGTCAAGCTCGGCGGCAAGCTCGACGGGGTCGAGCTCGTCGACTATCCCGAACCGTGGCCCGTCAAGGGCACGCGGGCGGAGAAGCGCGCCGAGCGGATCGTGGCGCTGTGGTTCACCATCGCCGGACTGGCGGGCCTGGCCTTCGTGGTCGGCCTGATCTGGTGGCCGTGGCAGTACAAGGCGCCGGGCGAGAGCGGCACCTTCCTGTACTCGCTGTACACCCCGGTCCTCGGCGTGACGCTGGGCCTGACCATTCTCGGCCTCGGCATCGGCGTGCTCCTCTACACCAAGAAGTTCATCCCGCACGAGCTCGCGGTGCAGGAGCGGCACGACGGCAACGGCGAGGGCTCGGCGGAGATCGATCGGAAGACGATCGTCGCGCACCTGGAGGACGCGGGTGCCCGCAGCACCATCGGCCGCCGTTCGCTGGTCAAGCGCAGCATGGGTTTCGCGGGCGGTGCGCTGGGGCTCGGGCTGATCGGGCTGCCGGTCGCCTCCTTCATCAAGGACCCGTGGAAGGACAGCGACAACGAGAACTCGTTGTGGCACACGGGCTGGCTGCCGAAGCACCCCGGTGAGGTCGTCTACATGCGGCGCAACACCGGCAAGCCGGGCGAGATCAGCCTGGTGCGCGTCGAGGACCTCGACGGTGGGGCGATGGAGACGGTCTACCCGTTCCGCGAGTCCGAGCGCGGTGACGAGGAAGCCCTCGCCGCGGCGTTCCTGCGTTCCGACAACCCGGTCATGCTGATCCGCCTGCGCCCCGAGGACGCCGCCAAGGTCGTCAAGCGCAAGGGCCAGGAGGACTTCAACTTCGGCGAGTACTACGCGTACACGAAGGTCTGCAGCCACGTCGGTTGCCCGACCTCGCTGTACGAGCAGCGAACCAACCGCATCCTCTGCCCGTGCCACCAGTCGCAGTTCGACGCCCTGCACTACGCGAAGCCGATCTTCGGTCCGGCGACGCGTGCGCTGGCTCAACTTCCCATCACGGTGAACGACGAGGGATACTTGGTCGCGCGCGGCGACTTCATCGAGCCCGTGGGACCGGCCTTTTGGGAGCGCAAGTCATGAGTTCACTCACCACGCCGACCAAGGGGGCGGGGCTGCTGCAACGGCAGCTCGCCGAGGCCGGAACGAACATGGACCAGCGGTACCGCCTGTCCAAGGGCCTGCGGCACCAGATGAACAAGGTCTTCCCGACCCACTGGTCGTTCCTGCTCGGGGAGATCGCGCTCTACAGCTTCCTCATCCTGATCCTGTCGGGCGTCTACCTGACCCTGTTCTTCGACCCGTCGATGGCCGAGGTCGTCTACCACGGCAGCTTCACGAACCTCCAGGGCGTTCCGATGTCCCGGGCGTTCGCGACCACCCTGGACATCTCGTTCGACGTGCGGGGCGGCCTGTTCGTGCGCCAGGTGCACCACTGGGCCGCGCTGGTGTTCGTCGCGGCGATGATGGTGCACATGTTCCGGATCTTCTTCACCGGAGCGTTCCGCAGGCCGCGTGAGGCCAACTGGGTGATCGGCGCGCTGCTGCTGATCCTCGGTATGTTCGAGGGCTTCTTCGGGTACTCGCTGCCGGACGACCTGCTCTCCGGTACCGGTATCCGCGCCACCCTGTCCGGCATCATGCTGTCGGTCCCGGTGATCGGGACCTGGCTGCACTGGGCACTGTTCGGTGGCGAGTTCCCGGGCAACGAGATCATCCCGCGGCTCTACACGATTCACATCCTGCTGCTGCCCGGCATCATGCTGGCGCTGGTCGGCGCGCACCTCGCGCTCGTCTGGTACCAGAAGCACACGCAGTTCCCCGGCGTGCGGCGCAAGGAGACCAACGTCGTCGGCATCCGGATCATGCCGGTGTTCGCGCTCAAGGGCGGTGCGTTCTTCGCCCTGGTCACCGGCGTGATCGCGCTGCTGGCCGGCGTCTTCCAGATCAACCCGATCTGGAACATCGGCCCGTACAACCCCTCGCAGGTGTCCGCCGGTTCGCAGCCGGACTGGTACCTGGCCTGGGCGGACGGCCTGCTCCGGATCTTCCCGGCCTGGGAGCTCTACCTGGGCCGCTACACGGTCCCGGCGGTGTTCTTCGCCGGTGCGGTGTGGATGCCGATCCTGTTCGTGCTGCTGATCACCTACCCGTTCATCGAGCGGAAGCTGTCCGGCGACACCGCGCACCACAACCTGCTGCAGCGGCCGCGGGACGCGCCGGTCCGCACCAGCCTCGGCATGATGGCGCTGGCGTTCTTCGCGGTGATCGAGGCCTCGGGCTTCAACGACATCATCGCGGACCAGTTCGACATCTCGCTCAACGCGACGACCTGGGCCGGCCGGATCGGCGTGCTGCTGGCGCCCCCGCTCGCCTACTTCGTCACCTACCGGATCTGCCTGGGCCTGCAGCGGGCCGACCGCGAGGTGCTGGAGCACGGCATCGAGACGGGCATCATCAAGCGCCTGCCGCATGGTGAGTTCATCGAGATCCACCAGCCGCTGGGCGGGGTGGACGACCACGGCCACGCGATCCCGCTGGAGTACCAGGGCGCGTCGGTGCCGAAGAAGATGAACAAGCTCGGTGCCGCGGGCCGTCCGCTGCCCGGCACCCTGCTGGCCCCGGACCCCGTCGAGGAGACCGCGGCGCTCGAGCGCGCCAAGGGCCACGGCGAGGTGCCTGCCGGCTGGAAGACGCCGGAACAGCCGTAACCCGATGTGAAAAGAAGGGGGCCCACCGCGGTGGGCCCCCTTCTTCGCGTTCCGCGGTCAGTCCGCGTCGTCGGCGCCGATGGCGAAGGCCCGGTCGGTGTCCGCGGTGGAGTAGGAGCGGAACGCGATATGGGTGTCGGTGTCGATCACCCCTGGTACCCGGCCGATCCTGCCCGGGATCAGGTCGGCGAGTTCTTCGTGCGTGTGCACCCGGACCATCGCGATCAGATCGACGTCGCCCGCGCACGAGTACACCTCGGAGACGCCGTTGATGTCCGCGATCGCCTGCGCGGTCTCGGGAATGCCGTCCGCCACGGCATGAATCAGCACGAACGCGGTGATCACTGTGTCCTCCTCGGTGAAAGTTCCGGCAGCCGGAATCGTAACCGTGCCCGCCGGTTTCGTTCAGTTCAGCGCTTGTCCCACGTTCTCCAGTGCCGCCGCGGCGGCCACGCGGTCGAGCCAGCGCTGCCAGCGGCCCGCGCCGTGTGCCGGTTCGGCCCAGGGGCTGCTGGTCCGCACCAGCCGGACCCCGGGCCGGGTCAGCCAGCGCAGCAGCACGCCCACCTCCTCCTCGGGGGCGCCGTAGAGGGGACCCGCTTCCGCCGTGACGGTCTCCGCGGAGGCGACGAGGGCGTCGACCACCGGCATCGGCGGGACGCCGCGCCGGGCCACTCCGGCCGAAGCGAGGCGGCCGTGGCGGACGACCGCGAACTCCCAGCCGCCCTCGCCGTCCGGCGCGGCGGCCACCAGCTCCTGGATGGCCGCGAGCGCGGTGAGGCGATGGGCCTTGCCGATCGCCCGCACCAGCACCGCCAGCTCGTCGCGCCGTCGCGCGGCCTGTTCGAAATGGTGCCCCGCGGCGAGCTCTTCCACCTGGTGGAGGGCGATGTCGAGAGGCACGGTGTGCCGGCCCGCGATCAGTTCGGTGACCGCGTGCACCGACGGCGCGTACGCCGTCACCGACTGGTGCCCGGCACACGGGGCGGCGCAGCGGCCCAGTTCGGCCAGTGCGCAGGGTTTGCCGGACGGGGCCTTGGCGGAGATCCGCAGGGTGCAGGTGCGCAGTCCGGCGGCGCCGGCGAGCGAGTCGGCGGCGAGCCGGGCCATCGCCTGCGAGCCGAACGGACCGAGCGCGCCGTCCTTCGGCAGGCGGACCACGGACAGCCGGGGGAAGGCTTCTTCGGTCAGCGCCACCCACCACGACTTCCGCGGGTTCTTCGAGCGCCGGTTGTAGGCGGGCCGGTGTGCCGCGAGCAACCGCAGTTCCCGGACCTGCGCCTCCAGGGCGTGCGAGCACTCGATGCCGTCCACCCGCTGGGCCAGTGCGACCATCTCGCGGATCCGGCCGCGGCTTTCCGAACCGGTGAAGTACTGCCGGACCCGCCGCCGCAGATTGCTCGCCGTCCCCACGTAGAGCACCTCGTCGCCGGGGCCGCGGAACAGGTAGACACCCGGCCGTTCCGGCAGGTGCGCGGCCAGGCCCCGCTTGCCCCGCTGCGCGGGCGTGACCTCGGGCAGGAAGTCCAGCAGCTCTTCCAGGGAGTGCACGCCGAGCGGGCCGAGTCGCTCGAGCAGCGCGTGCAACACGTCCACGGTCGCCCTGGCGTCGTCGAGGGCGCGGTGGTTGGGCGTCGTGGTGGCGCCGAACAGTGCCGCCAGCGCGGACAGCCGGAAGCTCGGGGTGTCCTGGCGGGACAGGACCCGGCGGGCGAGCCGGACCGTGCACACCACCGCCGGTTTCGGCCAGGCGTAGCCGTGTCCCTGGCAGGCGGCGCGCAGGAAGCCGGTGTCGAACGGGGCGTTGTGCGCGACCAGCACGGCGCCCGCGGCGAATTCGAGGAAGGCGGGCAGGACCTCATCGACCGGCGGCGCGTCGTAGACCATGGCGCCGGTGATCCCGGTCAGCGCGACGATCTGCGGCGGGATCGGCATGCCCGGATTGACCAGGGTGGCGAACTCGCCGAGTACCTCGCCGCCGCGCACCTTGACCGCCCCGATTTCGGTGATCCCGTCCGGACCGGGCCGGGTGCCGGTGGTCTCCAGGTCGACGACCACGAAGGTGGTCTCGCGCAGCGGCGTGCCCAGCTCGTCGAAGGCCAGCTGATCGTGCGCCGAATGCATGACCGGCACCCTAGGCAAGGGCACCGACAGTTCTTCGACCGGCGCGTCGGGCCGGACGCACCTGCCGGTGTCCGGCGCGGCACTCTACCCTGGACAGATGCCGCCCTCAGTGCAGCCGGAAGAACCCGGAGACCCAGGTCTGCGAGCACCGGCGGCCGCCCAGCGCCCGGAGCCGGATCCGGGGCCGGCCGTGCCCCTCGACTGGCGTGAGCTGCCGGAGCCGGTCCGCACCAGGCTCGCCGAGCTCGCCGCCGACGCACTGGGCAAGCTGCCGCGTGCCGACATCCCGCAGCAGCTCAGACCGGTCGCGAAGTTCGCGCCCGCCAAGCGCGCCCGGCTCGGGGCGGCGGCGTTGCTGAGCGCCCTGGAGTCCTCGTCCTCGTTCCGGACCGAAGTGCTCGAGTGGCTGAGGGAACACCGTCAGGACGCGCTCGACCCCAACGACGAGGATTCCGTCGCCGCGGCCACCGCGGCCGTCCTGCTGGGGGAGGCCAGCGCCACCTCACGCGTCCGGCTCGTCGCGAAGAACGCGGCCGAGACCGCGCTGCGGGCGGAGCGGGACGCGGCGCTGGCACGGAACCAGAAGCTGGAAGCGGAACTGGCCCGCACCCGGGAGGAACTGGCGCAGGCGCTCGCCGCGATCGAAGCGGCCCGCCACGAGCGTGACGAGGAACTGGACCGGCTGCGGTCCCGGTTGCGGGGCCAAGGGGTGCTGTTGCGCCAGGCCAAGGACGCGGCCGAGGCGGCAAGGGCGGGGGCGGAGCAGGCGGACGTCCGCCTCACCGGCGAGGTGGCTTCGCTCATGGCGCAACTGGAGCGCGAGCGGCAGCGGGTGGCGGCCGAGCGGGCCCGCGCGGAGCGGGCGATGGCCGAGGCGGAGATCGCCCGGCAGGCGGCGCGGGAGGCCCGTGAAGCCGACGAGGTCCGGCTCGCGCTGCTGGTCGACACCATCGAGGGGGCGGTGACGGGACTGCGCCGCGAGCTGTCGCTGGACGCCAGCGGCCGTCGCCCCGCCGACCGGGTACGAGGCGCGAGCGGTGTGCCCGGCGGCCAGCGGGTGCGGGACCCGGCCGGTTTGGACCGGTTGCTCGCCCTGCCCAGCGTGCATCTGATCGTGGACGGCTACAACGTCAGCAAGACCGGCTATCCGGAACTGGTACTGGCCGACCAGCGTGACCGGCTGGTGCAGCAACTCGGTGCGCTCGCCGCACGGACCGGGGCCGAGGTGACCGTGGTGTTCGACGGCGCCGGTGTGCTGTCCGTGCCGACCGCGGCGATCCGCGGGGTGCGCGTGCTCTTCTCCGATCCGGGCGTGCAGGCCGACGACGTGATCCGGTCACTGGTCAGGGCCGAGCCCGCCGGTCGCCCGCTGGTGGTGGCGACCTCGGATCGCGCGGTGGCCGACTCCACGCGCGGGGTGGGCGCGCATTCCGTTGCTTCCGCGATCCTGCTGACCAGGCTGGGCCGCGTCTAGCGGCCGTTCCCGCGGATCCGGGGCGAGCCGTGAGG
>NZ_VJWX01000859.1 GCF_007713715.1 Amycolatopsis rhizosphaerae | reverse complement strand
CTTCCGGCCGGGCGGGGTGCCCGCCGGTGTCACTATGCTCGGGACATGCGACCGCGCTTTCTCACCCGACGGGCGATCCAGCTGGCCCTGACCGCGAACGCGCTGCGGCCACTGCCCGGCAACCGGGCCGCCATCCCGGCCTTCTTCGCCGGCTGGCTCACTGGGGAACTCGCACCGCATCTGCTGGCACTCACCGCGGCCGACACCGCCGCGCACGTCGCCCGCGAAGGCTCGAAGTCCGACCGGGTGGCACTCGGCCTGTCGGCGTTGTCGGCGGCGGGGCTGACCAAGCTGATCGTGGACGCCCAGCGGGCCCGCGGCGAGGTCGAACAGGCACTGGCCGAAGCGCTCGGGCCACGCTACGTCGAAGGCCTGCGGCGACCGCCCGGCCCGAAGGACCTCGCCACCCCGTGGGGCCAGTTGCTGCTGCCGTTCCGGATGGCCCACCCCCAGGTCCGGCGCGACCGCAACATCGCCTACGCCCCCGGCGGCAGGCGGTACCTGCTGGACGTCTACCGGCCGAAGGAACCCGTCGAGGGCAGGCCGGTGCTGCTGCAGATCCACGGCGGCGCGTGGATGGTGGACAACAAGGACCACCAGGGCATCCCGTTGATGCTGCACATGGCCCAGCGGGGCTGGGTGTGCGTCGCGATCAACTACCCGCTCTCGCCCGCCGCGCGCTGGCCCGCGCACATCGTCGCGGTGAAGCGGGCGGTCGCCTGGATCCGCGAGAACATCGGCCGTTACGGCGGCGACCCGTCGTTCCTCGCCGCGACCGGAGGTTCGGCGGGCGGGCACCTCGCGGCCCTGCTCTCGCTCACCCCCAACGACACCACCCTCCAGCCCGGGTTCACCGACGCCGACACCACCATCCAGGCCTGCGTGCCGCACTACGGCGTGTACGACTTCGCCGCCACCAGCGGCTCACCGGCCAGCGAGTACCGGCTCAAGGGGCTGCTCGCCCACTATGTCGTCGGGAAGGATCCGGTGGAGTTCCTCGACGAGTACAAGGCCGCCTCCCCGCTGGACCGCATCAACGACAAGGCGCCGCCGTTCTTCGTGATCCACGGTTCGCGGGACACCATGGTCCCCGTCCGGGAGGCGCGGGAGTTCGTCCGGCGGTTGCGCCAGGCCTCACCCAACCCGGTCGCCTACGCGGAACTCGCGGGCGCCCAGCACGCGTTCGACATCTTCCCGTCCGTCCGCAGCGCCCACGTCGTCCGCGGTGTCGAGCGCTTCCTGGAATGGGCCTACCTCCGCTCCCTGCTGGGGCGGGTCAGAGG
>NZ_VJWX01000858.1 GCF_007713715.1 Amycolatopsis rhizosphaerae | reverse complement strand
CCTTTCGGGTGGGTGGGATCAGGCGGCGTCGTGCAGGATCACGCCGCGGATGTTCTTGCCGTCCCGCAGATCCTGGTAGCCCTCGTTGACCTGCTCCAGGGTGTAGCGCCGGGTGACCAGTTCGTCCAGTTTGATCGCGCCCGCCTGGTACAGCCGCAGCAGGCGCACGATGTCGTACTGCGGGTTGGCCGAGCCGAACAGCGAACCCTTGATGGTCTTCTCGAACAGGGTCAGGATGCCGCCCGAAACGTGCACGGTGAGCTTTTCCGGGTTGGCCAGGCCGGTGACCACGACGACCCCGCCCTTGCCGACGGCGTTGAACGCCGAGGTGATCACCTCTTCGTCCACGGTGCCGACCGTGACCAGCGCCTGGTCGGCCATCTGCCCCCAGGTCAGCTCGACGATCTTCGCCATGGCCTCGTCCGCGCCGGCGAAGGCGTGCGTGGCACCGAGTTTCAGCGCGGTTTCCCGTTTGAACGCCACCGGGTCCACCGCGATGATGTTCTGCGCGCCGGCGTGCGCGGCGCCCTGCACGGCGTTGATCCCGATGCCGCCGATGCCGTAGACGACGACGGTGTCGCCGGCACGGACGCCACCGGTGTAGTTCGCGGTGCCCCAGCCGGTGGGCACGCCGCAGCCGACCAGCACGGCGGTCTCCAGCGGCAGCGACTCGTCGACCTTGACCACGGAGTGTTGGGAAATGGTCGCGCGCTCGGAGAACGTGCCGAGCATGCACATCCCGCCGTAGTCGTTGCCGCCGCCGTGGAACCGGAAGCTGCCGTCCGGCAGGGCCCCGTCCAGGATGGTGGCACCCATGTCGCACAGGCTGGACCGGCCGGTGGCGCAGTAGCGGCAGGTCCCGCAGTTGGGGATGAAGCTGCAGACGACGTGGTCGCCGGGCTTGACCTTGGTGACGCCCGGGCCGACATCCTCGATGATGCCCGCGCCCTCGTGCCCGCCGACGATCGGAAAGCGGGGTACCAGGTCGTTGTCGATCAGGTGCAGGTCGGAGTGGCACAGCCCGGCGGCGGTGAACTTGATGAGCACTTCACCGCTCTTGGGACCGTCGAGGTCCAGTTCCTCGATCTCGAAGGGCTTGTGGGGTTCGTACAGGACAGCGGCTTTGGTCTTCACGCGAAATCACCTCTTTGTGTCGCGGGACGCAGGCACCTACGCCTCCATGATGACACCTTCGGTCAGCGCGTCGGCAGTTTCAAGTAGCGCTTCTTCCCAGCCGCGCAGGATCTCCTCCCCCGCCTCGGCACTCGCCGTGGTCGGATCGCCGAGCAC
>NZ_VJWX01000857.1 GCF_007713715.1 Amycolatopsis rhizosphaerae | reverse complement strand
GCTCGGCGGGCTTGCGGGTGCTGGGTGAGGTCGATGCCGCGGCGGGTGAGTTTGAGGGTGTAGATGGTGTCGTGGGACAGCGTTTTGCCGGTGAGGGTGGCGACCACGATGGCGGTGAGCATCGGCAGGATGATGGTGTACTGGCCGGTGAGTTCGAACAGGATGACCACGGCGGTGATGGGGGCGCGGGCGGCGCCGGCGAAGGCGGCGCCCATGCCGATCAGCCCGTACACGCCGGGGAAGGCGGTCACCGCGGGCAGGGCGGTGTGCACGGCGATGCCGAAGGCAGTGCCGCCCATGGCGCCGATGAACAGCGAGGGCGCGAACACGCCGCCGGAGCCGCCGATGCCGATGGTCAGGCTGGTGGCGAGGATCTTCCCGGCGAGCAGGATGAGCAGGAAGCCGAGGACGTAGCGGCCTTGGACGGCGTTTTGCAGGACGGGGTAGCCGACGCCGTACATCTCGGGCAGCAGCAGCAGGAGTCCGCCGAGCAGGAGCCCGCCGGCGGCGGGGCGCAGCCACTCGGGGCCGCGCCAGAGCCAGTCGCAGGCGTCCTCGACGAGGTAGAGCACGCGGGTGAACAGCACGCCGCTGGCGCCGACGAGGATGCCGAGTGCGACGAAGAGCAGGTATTCGACGGGGTTGCGCAGGGTGAACGGGGGCAGGCTGAGGAAGGCGGCGTTGCCGAACACCGCCCGTCCGACCACGCTGGCGGTGACGCTGGAGAGCACCACGGCGCCGAAGGATTCGGCGGCGAAGTCCCGCAGGATCAGCTCCATCGCGAAGAACGGCCCGGCCAGCGGGGCGTTGAAGGTGGCCGCGATACCCCCGGCGGCGCCGCAGGCGACCAGGACACGCAGCCGCGACTCGGGTAGCCGGGCGAGCCGCCCGAGGGTGGAGCCGAGCGCGGAGCCGATCTGCACGATGGGTCCTTCACGGCCCACCGAGCCGCCCGAGCCGATGGTCATCGCCGAGGCGAGCGCTTTGACCACGGTGACCTGGGCGGGAATGCGGCCACCCCGTTCGGCCACCGCGTACATCACCTCCGGCACCCCGTGGCCCCGGGCCTCCGGGGCGAACCGGTGCACCAGCGGGCCGTAGACCAGCCCGGCCAGGACCGGCGTGATCAGCAGGAACCACGGGCCGAGCGCGGGCAGCCAGGGATGGGCCTGCCCGCCGGCGGCCGCGTAGTCGGTGTGCCCGGAGAACAGGCGGGTGAACGCCGTGATCAGCCAGCGGAACGCGACCGCGCCCAGGCCCGCGCCCGCCCCGATCGCCACCGAGAGCACCAGCAGAC
>NZ_VJWX01000856.1 GCF_007713715.1 Amycolatopsis rhizosphaerae | reverse complement strand
AGTCCGGGCCGTGGAACGGGGAGGGGTCGTCCTCGGTGGTGGGCCGGCCCTGGCCGAGGGCGGCGAAGCCCGAGGCGAGCAGGAACGGGCGGCCGGTGCCCGCGAGCGCGTCTCCGATGGTCTGCACGACGGCCCGTTCCGCCGCGTTCATGGCGGCCATGTTGGCGAAGTCGTGCTTGTTCGCGAGATGGATGACGGCCTCGGCGTCCTGCGCGCCGAGGCGGATGCCGTCGAGGTCGTCGAGGTCGCCGCGGCGGACACGGGCGCCCTTCGCTTCGAGGGCCGCGGCGGACGCGTCGGACCTGGCCAGCCCGGTGACCTCGTGGCCGGCGGTGAGCAGTTCGTCGACCACGGCGGAGCCGATCCATCCGGAGGCTCCGGTGACGAAAACGCGCATGAGGTGATCTCCTTCGGCGCACCGCCCTCGGGCCGGCGCCTGGTTCAGGGGGTTGATGTCGGTGACTGACGTCAGTCGCAGACATCACCTTACCGCTCAGGTCAGCCACTGTCATCCCTACTCTGAATCCAGTGCGGTCGGGACCCGATCGAGGATCACCCGGCGGCGCGGTTCTGGGTCGCACAGAACAAGACCGTGCCGGTCGAGATCCTCGAGCGCCTGGCGGTCGACGCCGATCCCCGGGTCAGGCACAGGGTGGCGATGAAGCGCAAGCTCACACCTCGGCTCCGGGAGGCCCTGGCCTCCGATCCGGACGAGACGGTTCGCATGCGGATCGCCCTGAACAGGAAAACGCCGGACGTGCTGGAGCGATTGTCGCGTGATCCGTCGGAACACGTGCGGACCGCCGCACTCGCGAGACTCGGTGACCGGGAAAAGGCATTCAGGATGACCGTGTCCGGTTCGAGTGGGTGCTGACGATGCCTTCCCGTCTTCGCGCCATCATCGCCGAGATCGAGGGCAGGCTTGGCGATGAGGCGATTGATCCAGCCGACGAGCACGCGCGTTGGAACCTGTATGTGCGGGCATCGGCGCGGGTGGTGTCGTGATCAAGTGCGGGGCGAACGCGCCGGACATCCGCACCGGCCTCAACCGCTGTTTCCTCGCGTCCGAGAGGCTGCGCCACATCGCCGAGGCACGGGCGGGCCGCTCGTAGTGGCGCAACGCTGAGGGGCGGAGCGACCTTCGGAGGAAGCGGTGCGCCCGCCTGCGGTCGTTGGGGATCGCAGGCGGGCGCACCACTCGTTGTTCAGTGCCGCCCGGCGCGACGTGCCCGGCTCGCGAAGGCGAGTGCCGCGCCCGCGCCGAGGAGCAGGATGCCGAGGATGATCGTTTCCGGCAGGCCGGGAAGTCCGG
>NZ_VJWX01000855.1 GCF_007713715.1 Amycolatopsis rhizosphaerae | reverse complement strand
CCGGGACGGTGGCGCGGCCGGTTTCGACCGCGCGCAGGATTTCGGCGGCCACCCGTTCCGGCGCGAAGTTCCGCCGCCGGTAGGCGCGGGTGGCCGCGTCCCGCCTGCGGTCCTGCTCCTCCTCGCTGAGGCCGGAGAACGTGGTGGTGCGGGTGATGCCGGTGTCGACCAGGCCCGGGCAGATCGCGGACACCCCGATGCCGCGCCCGGCGACTTCGGCGCGCAGCACGTCCGACAGCATCAGTACGGCCGCCTTGCTGGTGGCGTAGGCGGCGAGGGACTTCACCGGCAGATACGCGGCGGCGGACGCCACGTTGACGATGTGCCCGCCCTCGCCGCGCTCGGCCATCAGCTTCCCGAAGACCTGGCAGCCGTGGATCACCCCCCACAGGTTGACGTCCAGCACCCGCCGCCACTCCTCGCCGGTGGTGGCGAGGAAGGTGCCCGCGTGGCCGACTCCCGCGTTGTTCACCACGATGTCGGGCACCCCGTGCGCCCGCAGCACCTCGTCGGCGAACCGCCGCATCTGCGCCTCGTCGGAGACGTCGACCCGGTAGGCGTGGCCGCCGGTTTCCCGGGCGGCCCGCTCGTCCAGATCGCACACCACGACCTCGGCCCCGGAAGCGGCGAAGGCCCTCGCGGTGGCCCGGCCGATCCCGCTTCCGCCGCCCGTGACGACCACCAGCGGTCGTGCCTTCGCGCCCGCGCGGGCCCGTGCCAGCCCGCGGGCCTCCGGGGCGCCGCCGACGTGGTCGATCAGTTCGGTCACCATGCGGGCGACCTGCGCCCCGTCCCGCAGAAGCGCCGACCAGTGCCCGGCGTACAGGCGGCGGCGCCACAGCCGGGGAACCCAGCGCTGAAGTCCCTCCGCCAGCGGGGGCGTCACGTAGCGGTCGTGGACCGGCATCACGACCTGCACCGGCACCTCGGTGCGCCGCTCCCGGGGCCGCCGCAGGCGGGGCCGGAAGTTGGCCCGGTACAGGGAAAGCCCGTGCACGGCATCGCGGGCGAGGGTGCGGGCGGGATGGCCGGGCCTCGGCGGAACGCCCTCCAGCCGGTGCAGCAGCAACGGCCACCGCTTCGCCACCACGAGACGCCACACCAGCTCCGGCAGTACCGGAACGTGGAACAGCAGCACGTACCACGAATGCAGCTGCTGGCTCAGCGCCCGCCGCAGCCCGCGCGGCGACGGACGGCGCCACCGGTCCCGCATCCAGTACCCCATGTGGTCGAGGCAGGGCCCGGAAATCGAGGTGAAGGAAGCGATCCGCGCGTCGGAACCGGGCTCGGTCACCGCCTCCCAGGACTGGACGG
>NZ_VJWX01000854.1 GCF_007713715.1 Amycolatopsis rhizosphaerae | reverse complement strand
GGTGTCGTGGTCGTCATTGCTGTCGCCGGGCTGGTTTTGGGTGGGATTGCGGCGCGGGTCGGGCACGGGTTCTCCCTCGGGCGAGCGTGGCGGGCAAGGAAGGCGGGTTGCCAGCGGTGATCAGCTTCGCAGTGGCGAGACCTGTTGGGAGAGCATGGGACTGTGGCGGTCCCGGTGGTCTCGGTCTCGCGAGACTGTTGGTCTCGGCGGGTCTCGCGCTCTCGACGCGCCGTCTCGGTTGGGTCTCGTCATGCCGCGTCCGTACGAGCGGTGGGCTGCCGGGTGGTGCGGGGCGCGAGGTCGGCGAGGGTGCGGCGGCGAGTGTGGCCGATGGGTCGCCACAGGGCGTCCACGATGGACGGGCTCGCGGCGGCGATGTGGTGGCCGGGCGGAGCGAGTTGGTCGGCGGGCATGGTTGCTATGGGCACCGGGGGTTTGACCGGCCAGCGGCGGGTGACGGCGGCGTGGAAATGGTGTTCACGGCTGGCGCTCGGGAGGTGGAACAGGATGGGCTTGCAGATTCCGGCGTCGGCCAGTTCGGCGTATTTCCCGACTTTCTCCACCAGGGTGTCGAGGGTTTCGGTTCCAGTGTCGTATTCGTAGAAGAACCCGAGGGTGCGGTCGTGGTCGCTGTATTCGCCGTAGCCGTCGGGGCGGACGATTCCAGCGCAGGTTGCGCCGACCTCGTTTTCCGGCCACCACTCGCCGAGCGCGCGGCCGTCGTGGTGTTGGGAGTGTCCGGCGAGGGTGGCGAAGAAGTCGTTGACGCCGAGCCGGTGTTCGGTGTGCGCGGAGTGCGCCAGGCGGAGCACGGTTTCGGTGACCGTGGCCGGGCGGGGTAGCGCGGCGCCGGTGGCGGCGGCGTGCACGATGGCGCCGATGGGGCCGAGGGTGTAGCGCCAGGGTTGGGAGCCGGGCCAGATGTCGCGGCGGAAGCGGGCCAGCACCCCGCGCTCGTGGAGCACGGCGAGCCTGGAGCGGGCGTGGGAGTAGGAGCCGAACACCAGCCGGGCGAGCTGCAACGCGGTAAGCACCCGGTGGCGGGCGAGGTAGGAGAGCACTTCCGCGTCGCGGGCGGTCAGCCCTCGTGAGCGCGTGAGCAGGTCGGCCTTTCCGGCCGGGCGGATGTCCACCCTCGGGGGTGTGTGGGGATGTATCGATGAATGTCGGGAGACGCGCACGATCCCTCCTTCAGACACGCTGAGCTGCCGATAGAGCGGGGTTGGGGCGGGTCAGTCAGTGGGCCAGTCATAGGTGGCTTGCTGACTGGCCGGTGAGTGGCCCGGTGACTGGCCGGGCATCGCCGTGCGCTTGGTGCCTTTGCC
>NZ_VJWX01000853.1 GCF_007713715.1 Amycolatopsis rhizosphaerae | reverse complement strand
CGCCGGCAAGGCGGTGCTGGGCCGGGGCAACAAGTCCGGGGCCAAGGCCGAGGACGAGACCGCGGCCGCGGCGACTTCCGACCAGGGCCAGCAGGCCGCGGGGCAGCAGGCGCAGAACCACCCCGTGGTGTCGGCCAACGGCACGATCGGCGGTGCGAACACCCCGGCGACCCCGATGAGCGGGATGGGCGGAATGGGCGGTGCGCACGCCCAGCAGGAGGAGGACCAGGAGCACAACCGTGCGTCCTTCCTCATCGAAGCCGACCCGGACGAAGCCTTCGGGGCCAACGTCGCGACCGCGCCGCCGGTGATCGGGGCATGGTCCGACGAGGACGAGGACTGAAACACCCGGCAAGACACCGGCCGCAACGGCCCTCCTTCGGCACTCGAACAGCGCTCCGGCAGGCGACCCGCGTCGCCTGCCGGTCGCGGTGAGGGGACAACGTGACGCGAGCGGAGCTTCTTACTCCGCTGGAACTGGATTTCCTGTGGGAGTCGTTCGGGGGCGGTGAGCTGCCCTATCCACTGGAGATCCGGTCACACGGCACGACCATGGACGAGCGCGGGCAGTTGCGCCGCCAGACACTGACGGAGCTGGCCCGGCGTGGGCTCGCGGACGACCGGGGCCGCCCCGAGCCGCACGTGGAGAACTACTTCGAGGTGCTTTCCGCCTGCCAGGTGAGCCTGGATTCGGTACACCTGCCCGCGCCGAACGCGCGGCCGCTGCTGGCGGTGGCGGCCGCGCTGGGCGGGCAGGGTGTGCTCGCGGTCCAGGACGAGCGCGGCACTCACCTGCACCCGGCGCCTGCCGACGGGCTGGCCTCGGCGATCGTCTCGCTGCTGCCCGCCGCCGCCCGCGGGGGCGAAAAGTCCATCACGGTGCCGCTGGAGCAGTTGCTCACCGGCACCGGCGCGGACTTCCTGCAGCGGCGGGTGCCGGACTCCTCCGGCAGGCCCGGCGCCGACGAGGACCGCAAGGCACTGGCCAGGCTGCAGGCGCAGCCGCGGCTGCGGGGCGGGCAGATCGGGGCCAACGCGCGCGGCAGGATGGGCGGTAAGGTGCGCTCGCCGGTACTGAGCTGGTTCGACACCGAGTCGGGCCGGTACTTCACGCAGGCGACCCGTGGGCACGACGGCCGCGACTGGATCACCGTCGCGCCCGCCGACGCGGCGTCCCTGCGCCATCGACTGAACGAGATGCTTTCCGGCGCCGCGAACACCAGCATGGCGCCGGGCGGGGCTTGGTGAGGAGGACCTGGTGACCGAGGGGCCGATCGGCGGGGGCGCGTTCACGGACGGGCCGGGCGGCGGTTCGGGCAGGGCCGAGTTCTTC
>NZ_VJWX01000852.1 GCF_007713715.1 Amycolatopsis rhizosphaerae | reverse complement strand
GCACACAGGCGCCGCAGGCCATCGCCTCGAGCACGGGCAGGCCGAAACCTTCACCGAGGCTCGGGTACGCGACCAGCAGCGAGCCGCCGAGGAGCCCGGCGAGCTGCTCGAACGGCAGATAGCCCGCCCGGATCACGCGCAGCCGCAACGGCGCCGCGTCGAGCGCCTTCTCCACCTGCGCGTCCCAGCCCGGCTGGCCCGCCAGCACGAGGGCGGGCGGATCGGGCCGGTGTTCCACGGCCTTGGCGAATCCGCGGATGAGCGCCGGCACGTTCTTGCGCGGTTCGAGGGCGCCGAGGAAGGCCACGTACGGCATGCGCTCCAGACCGAGGGTCGCGCGCGCGGCGCGGATCTCCTCCGGCGACGGCGGGTGGAAGCGCTCGCTGTCCACGCCGTGCTCGATGATTTCCAGCGCGCGCGGCCGGGCCTTCGTGACGCGGGCCAGTTCGTGCGCGGTGGCACGGCTGGGCACCACGCACAGGTCGGCGCGGCGCAGCGCGGTCGCCGTCCAGGTGCGGAAGAACCGCGCCTTGACCGAGGAATGCAGCACCGCGTCGGTGAAGAACGTGGCGTCGTGGAGGGTCACCACGGAGGCCGCGGGGCTGGCCAGCGGCATCGTGTAGTGCGGTGAATGCACCACGTCCACACCCAGCCGCCGCGCGAGCATCGGCAGCGTGGTCTGCTCCCAGGCCAGCCGCGCGGTCCTGGTCACTGTGGACGGTCCGGCGGGCACGACGCGGGACCGGGGTGCGAGCCGCCGGTAGAGCCGCACGTCCCGAAGCTGGCACACCACCGAAATCGGGGCGCCGTCCGCGTCGAGCGCCTGCACCAGCGAATCCACATAACGGCCGACTCCGCCCCGGTCCGCCGGCACGGCGGTGGCGTCGATCAGGACGCTGGGTTCGCCTCTTCCCACCCGAGCAGGGTACGACCAGCGGGCGACGGTTTGGTCAGGAAATCACAATCTCGCGGTGCGATGAATGTCCCACACCGCCTCGGCCGCCCGGTCCCAGGAGAAATCCGCCGCGCGGCGACGGCCCGCCGCGGCCATCCGGGCGGCCTCGCCGGGGGAGGAAAGCACTTCCCGCAGTGCGGCCGCAAGCGCTTCCACTTCGCCCCGGGGCACGCACCGGCCCGCGCCCCCGGCGACCTCCACCAGCGCCGGGGCGTCCGAGTGCACCACCGGCACCCCGGCGGCCATGGCCTCCAGTACGGGCAGGCCGAAACCCTCCGCCCGGCTCGGCACGGCGACCACCGCGGCCCGGCGCAGCACCTCGGCGAGCTCTTCGTCCGGTATCCGTCCGAGCAGCCGCAGATCCACGCTGTCCCCGGCC
>NZ_VJWX01000851.1 GCF_007713715.1 Amycolatopsis rhizosphaerae | reverse complement strand
ACAGGATCGTCTGGAGCACGATCGTGGCTTCCAGCAAGGAGAAACCGGCGCCGAGGCAGCGCCGGCCACCGCCGCCGAACGGGAACCAGGTGCCGGTGGCCGGTCCGCTGCCGAGGAACCGCTCCGGCCGGAACGCCTTGGGATCGGGGTGGTGCGCCGGATCGCCGTGCACCAGCGCGATCGAGGGCATCACGGTGAATCCGGCCGGGATGCGGTAACCGCCGATCTCGACGTCCCGGGTGAGCCTGCGGGCGACCTCGGAAATCACCGGGTGCAGCCGCATCGCCTCCTTCGCGACGGCTTCGAGGTACTTCTCGTCGCCGCTGTCGGCCGCCTGGCTCGCGCGGGCCAGCCGCACCGGGTCGCGGGCCAGTTCGTGGCAGGACCACGCCAGCGTGGTCGCGGTGGTCTCGTGCCCGGCCAGCAGCAGGGTGACCAGCTGGTCGCGCAGTTCGGCGTCGGAGAGGCGGTCGTCTTCGGCGGGCACGGTCAGCAGGCGCGACAGCACGTCCGTGCGCTCGGGGAGGTCGGTCGCGGTGCGGCGCTCGGCGATTTCGGCGAACAGCAGCTCGTCGACGCGGCGCTGCTTGAGCATCGACCGCCGCCACGGGCCGAACCGCTGCAGTTTCTCGTTGTGCCAGCCGAAAAGGTCGAGCACGCCGATGTCGACCAGGTCGGTGAGCAGGCGGCGCAGCTCGTCGAGGCGGGGGCCTTCGGCGACCCCGAACACGACCCGGAGGATGATCTCCAGGGTGAGGGCCTGCATCCGGTCGTGCAGGCGGAACACGCGGCCGGTGGGCCAGCGGTCCACCTCCCGCTCCGCCAGCCCGGTGATCATCTCCCGGTAACCGCGCAACGCGGCGCCGTGAAAGGCGGGCATGAGCAGCTTGCGGGCACGCAGGTGCACGTCTTCGTCGGTGAGCAGGACCGAATGCGCGCCCATGATCGGCTTGAGGATGACGTTGCCCTCGCCGGCGTGGAAGGTGGTGGCCGGGCCGCTGAACACGGTCTTGATGTGCTCGACGTCGGCCAGTTGCACCACCGAGCGTTCGGGGTAGAGGTTCAGCCGGATCACGTCGCCGTAGAGGCGGCGCAGCAGGGGCAGCAGGACGTGGCGGAAGTTGCCGAACAGCACGGTCTGCACGGCGCCGGGCAGCCGGGGACCGGGCGGCAGGGGGGCGATCCGGCGCGGTGCGGCGACGGGCGCGGTACCGGTGGACATGCGGCGACCCCTCCTCGACCGTGAGACCAACGTCTCTTTTTATACGCGCGTATAAGTCCCCCTGTCCACCCCGGGCTTGGCCGTGAAGGGTCCCTTCACGGTCGATTCGACTGTGAAG
>NZ_VJWX01000850.1 GCF_007713715.1 Amycolatopsis rhizosphaerae | reverse complement strand
CTACGGCCGGAACCGGTCCGAAGGGTGGTTGCGCTCGGCGGTGCGGCCCTACCGCGGGCGGCTGGCGCTGGCCTGCCTCGCCGGGGCGGGCGCCCTGGGCAGCGCGGTGGCACTCACCGCCACCTCGGCGTGGCTGATCTCGGCGGCCGCCCTGCACCCGCCCGTGTTGTCCCTGACGGTCGCGATCGTCGCCGTGCGCGCCTTCGGCGTGGCCAAGGGCGTGCTCCGGTACGCCGAACGCCTGCTGTCCCACGACGTCGCGCTGCGCGCGCTGGCCGGGATGCGGGTCCGGGTGTGGTCCACGCTGGTGCGGCTGGGCCCGGCGATCACCGAGCACCTGCGCCGGGGCGACCTGCTCACCCGCGTGGTGTCCGATGTGGACAGCCAGCAGGACGTGCTGGTCCGGGTACTGGTGCCCGCGGTCTCGGCCGGGCTGGTGGGCCTCGGGATGGCGGGCGCGCTCGGCGCGCTCCTGCCGGAGGCCGGGGTGGTCGTGCTGGGCGGCCTCGCCTGCGCCGGACTGCTCGCGCCCGCCCTGTCCGCGCTCGCGGCCCGCAAGGCCGAACGCGACACCACCACGCTGCGCGCCGAGGCCGGCTCCCGCACGGTGGAAATCCTGGAGGCGGCACCGGATCTGATCGCCTTCGGTGCCGCGGGCCGCCGCCACGAGGCGCTCCGCGGTGTCACGGCCGAGTTGACCCGCGCACTGCGCCGTTCCGCCGCGGCGCGCGGCCTCGGCGCCGGGGTGGGCACGCTCGCGATCGGGGCGACCATGATCGGTTGCCTCACGGCCGGGATCGCCGCGCTGGCGGCCGGCCGCCTCCCGGGCCCCGCACTCGCCGTGCTCGCCCTCACCCCGCTGGCCGCGACCGAGCTCGTCGCCGCGCTTCCCGAAGCGGCACAACGGTTCCTGAGCGCTCGGCACAGCGCCCGCCGCCTGAGCGAACTGGACGCGACCGCGACGCCGAGCAGTGAACCGGCGCGGCCCCGCGCGATCCCGGTGCCCGCCGCCACGCTGGCCACCAGCGGACTCGCCGTGCGGTGGCCGGGTGCGGCGGAGGACGCGGTACGCGGGGTGAACCTCGCCGCGGGCCCCCGCGCGACCGTCCTGTGTGGACCGTCGGGCTCGGGCAAGAGCAGTACCCTCGCGGCGATCATGCGCTATCTCGACCCCTCGGCGGGGCACGTCCGGATCGACGGCGTCGACACGCTGTCCTGCCCGGGCGACGCGGTGCGGGAGCAACTGGGGTGGTGCGGGCCCGCCACCCACCTGTTCGACAGCACACTGCGGGAAAACCTGCTGCTGGCCCGGCCCCGGGCCACGGACGGCCAACTGGTGC
>NZ_VJWX01000084.1 GCF_007713715.1 Amycolatopsis rhizosphaerae | reverse complement strand
CCGCCGGCCCGCCAACCACAGTGCGGGCACGGCGAGAAGCACGACCAGCGCCGTCCAGTAGGCGGCGGGCGGCGCCGATTCGGTGTGCGCGTCGCCGAGCAGCCAGGGCCGCAGCTGCGACTGGAGCCACAACGCGCCGTAGCCCAGGCCCGTCACCAGTAGCCCGGTCAGCGCCGCGCGACCGGACGCCGTCCGGCCGAAGCGGGCACCGAGGTCCACCGCGAACCCGACGAACACCAGGTAGAACGGGATCGCGGAGGCGGGGAAGGTGCTCACCACGAGCAGCGGCCAGATCAACGCGCGGTAGGCGACGTAAGCCCCGGCCACCACGGTCGCGGACCACCTCTGGCCCACCGTGTGCCGGACCAGCAGCAGCACCAGCGCCGACATTCCGATGCCCCACAGGGGGTACACCCAGTCCGGGATCGGCATGGTGAAGTGCAGCACCGCGGTGCGGTCCACCGGATGCCCGATCTGCTGGGCGGCGAAGCTCAGCAGCGACGGTTCCGCCTCCGGCGCTCCCCGCTCCCACGCGCGCAGCCCGAGGATGCCGTACTCCTGCTGCTCATTGGGGAAGAACATGTTCTCCAGGAAGAACGCCCAGAGCCCGGTGAGCACGAGGGTGCGCAGCCTGCCGGGCTCGGCGAGCTTGATCCACCCGTCGATCACGCCGGCGAGCATCACCGCGGTGCCGAAGTACAGCAGCAGGTGGGTGGGGCTCCAGGAGGTCAGGTCGAGTCCGTTGATCCGGTGGTTGATCACGTCCAGTGGCGCCGCGATGAGGAACAGGCCCAGCCCCCACTGCATCAGCCGCAGGGAGCGCCGGTCGCAGCCGAGCCCGGTATAGGTGTGGATCATCACCAGCACGATCACGATGCCGGTGCCCACGGTGTTGATCAGGTGCGGTGGCGCGAAGTCGTCGCGGATGAACTTGAAGTGCCATGACACGTCCCAGGACGAGCCGAGCACCTTGAACGTGAACGCGACCAGCCACATGCCGTAGGCGAACCTGAGCACCCAGGGCGGTGTCGGTTGCCCCGGCGCGCCACGGTGCCAGTACAGCTTGAAGAAGAGTTTGGTCTTCGCAACGGGATTTCCCGGAACGACGACGTCCCCCTGGATCGCCTGCGTCATGGGCTCATCATGGCGGTTCACGGTCACGATCGGGACGAGGTCGGAGGAAAACCAGGGTTCACCCTGAGGTGTGAAGAATTTGCCCCGGCCGGGGACGAGACGGCAGTGTGTGCGCCGATGATGCCGAAACGAATGGTCGCCGCTGTCCTGGTCGCCGCGCTCGTGCTGCTCGGCAGCGGGGTGCTCACCAGCTTGTTTTTCTGAACGATCCGGCAGGATGGCGGGTATGACGCACGCCAACCTGCTGGGCCCCGAGCCGACCCGGCTCCCCGAACGCACCGACGCTCAGGCCGCCCTCGACGCCGGAACGGATCCGGCGGAGGTCGCCGCGGAGCATCCGGACTTCAGCGAAGCGTGGGCGGCACTGGCCGAGCGCTCGCTGGAGGCGGGTGAACTGGTCGCCGCGTACGCCTACGCGCGCACCGGCTACCACCGGGGGCTCGACCAGCTTCGCCGCAACGGCTGGAAGGGCTTCGGGCCGATCCCCTGGGAGCACCGCCCGAACCAGGGTTTCCTGCGGGCGCTCGCCACGCTGGCCAAGGCGGCGGGCCGGATCGGGGAAACCGAGGAGTACGAGCGTTGCCGTACCTTCCTCATCGACTCCGACCCGGCCGCGGCCGAGGCGACCGGCCTGGCCTGAGCACTGGCCGTGAAGGGTCCCTTCACGGTCGAAACGACTGTGAAGGGACCCTTCACGGCACTGGCAGGCCCTAGAACGAGCCGCAGTTGCTCGGTACGGCTTGCCCCTGGAACAGCTGGTCCAGCCAGCTGAACGCGAGCGGGGCCCCGGCGACCGCCCCACCGATGTGGGTGGGCACGGAGAGGGTGTCGAACTGGACCGTCGCCCCCTCGGCGCACCAGGCACGAGCCATCGCACGGCCCTGGTCGAACGGCACGATGTCGTCGGCCGAGCTGTGCGCCACCAGCATCGGCACCTTCGGCGGGGTCAGTCCGATGCGCTGCTCCCGCAGCGCCGAGGCGAACGGCTCCTCGCCGAGGTAGGCGGTGAGCGGCCTGCCGTCCGCGGTCAGGTCCGCGGTGCGGGTGAAGGCGTGCTTGAGCAGGGCGTCCGCGGTGCATTCCGTCGCGACCGCCTGCAGCACCTGCTTGCCCTTGTCGTTGAGCAGCGCGGGAACGTTCAGCTCCGGGTAGGAGTAGTTCATGCTCGCCACCGCGAACAGGGTGAAGCCGACCGCGTAGCTGCCGTCGCCGAGGGCGGCCACCGGGCCGAGGTCGGCGGGAACGGCACCGGCGTAGGCGCCCTTCAGCTTCAGCTCCGGTGCGTAGGCGGGCTGCAGTTCGGCCGCCGCGGCCGAGGCGCCGCCGCCCTGCGAGTACCCGGAGATGCCGACGGGACCGTTCGCGGGAAGCCCGGCCTCCGGCAGTCGCTGCGCCGCGCGGATCGCATCGAGCACCGCGTAGCCCTCGGCCTTGCGGTTGACGTAGGTGTGCAGGCCCGGCGTGCCGAGGCCCTCGTAGTCGGTGATCACGATGCCGTAGCCGCGGGAAAGCAGGCCCGCGATGAAGGGCCCCTCGTACTCCAGCCCGGCGGCCATCGCCTTCGACGGCGCGCACTGGTCGCCGAGCCCCTGGGTGCCGGCCGCGTAGCTGATGATCGGGCGTGCCCCCGGACCGGTCCAGGCGGCGGTGGGGGTGAGCACGGTGCCGGTCACCGCGATGGGTGCGCCGTGTTCGTCGGTGCTGCGGTACATGATCCGCTGCGCGCTCGCCGGGGCGGGGATGAGCTTGGCCGGGTCGAGGAAGAACTGGGTGGGCTGGTGACGGATGACGTCGCCACTGCTCCCGGCGGGTAGCGGAGAGGGCGGATCGTAGAAGTCGGCGGCACCCGCGGGCGCGGTGACCGCCAGCGAGACCGCCCCGAGGACCGACGTGAAGATCGCCAAGAACCGCCATCGACGCATGAGACGCCTCTCCGCTCCCCATTGAGCTAATTTCCGACAACAGTGTCGAAAAAAGGATCCAGGTAGGGTGACGCCATGTCAACCCCCGGTAAGCGGGGCCGGGGGCGGCCACGCAAGCTGCCGCTCGACGAGCAGCGCGCGCTGGTGCTCGTCGCGGCCCGCCACGTGTTCGCCACCCACGGTGTGCAGGGAGCAACGATCGAACAGGTCGCACGTTGCGCGGGAGTGACTCGCCAGGCCGTCTACGACCTCTTCGACGACAAGACCGTGCTGTTCGAGCAGACCGTGGCGGACGTGGAGGAACTCGTCTACCGGCACATCGCCGAACTGGGCGTGGACGGTCCCGATCTCGACCTGCCGACCTGGGCCCGCGCCGGGTTCTCGGCCCTGGTCACGCTCGCCGCCGAGTACCCGGACGCGCTGGTCGTACTCAAGCAGGCCGAACGGGCGGGCAACCCGGCCCTCAACCGGCTCCGGACCCGGCTCGCGGAGATCTACACGGCGGCCAGCAGGCGGCGCTGGAACGAACACGGCATCGAGTCCGGCCGCGCCGACCGGGCCCTGGTCGCGATGTGCTTCGCGATGACCGAAGCGCTGGTCGACCTGGCCTGGGAGGGCGATCCGCCCGAGCCCGAGGCGATCATCGACCTGCTCACCGAGTTCACCATCGGCGGTGTTCAGCGCCTCCGGCAGGCACCGGAGATCCTCGCCAGGGTCCGCTGACCGTCAGCCGAGCCCGCGGATCAAGCGCAGATCCTCGGTGTGCCGGTACCAGGTCCAGCGCGTGATGGCGCGCGGGAAGGGCACGCCGTCGGACTGCGGACGCGTGGGCAGGCAGCCGATCTGGAAAGCGCGGCCGGTGAAGGTGACCGGCCGCTTGAACAGCAGCCCCTTCTCGACCCGCACCACCAGCCCCGGTCCACCGTCCCCGTCCGGCGTCACCTCGACGGAGCGAGCGGGACCACGCAACGCGACCTGGTCGTCACAGTATGCGACACCCCGGATCGCGCCGAATGTGCCTCTTCCCACTAAAACGCCGCCGGAGTCGTCGCGGATGAGCGGCACCGGGTCGACTTCGCCCCGCGTCACCAGTGCCAGCGCGCGGGCCGGATCGGTCGGCAGCCCCCACAGCGCCGCCACCGCGGACCCCGGGTCAGATGGCACGAAACCGACCCGGACGGAACCGAGCTTCTCCTTACGCACCAAGCGAACCACCACTGCGGCGAGATCCGCGTCGGTACCCGCGACGACCAGCGTCTCGGTGTCCAGTAGTGGGTCCACCTCGGCCTTGCCGGGGCGCGCCCCGATCCGGTGCACCGCCAGCCCGGCCACCTCCGGCAGTGACGGAGCCGACTCCCCGCAAACCAGTACCTGTCCCCGCACTCCGCGGTCCTCCGTTACGCTCATGCACCGGCATTGCGCCGTGTCCCGCCGGGACACCCGCACCCTAGCTACTCGCCGAATACCAGGAGTGTCACATGCCGGCCATCGTGCTCATCGGCGCCCAGTGGGGCGACGAAGGCAAGGGCAAGGCCACCGACCTGCTCGGCGACCGTGTCCAGTGGGTCGTCCGTTATCAGGGTGGCAACAACGCGGGCCACACGGTCGTGTTGCCGAATGGCGAAAACTTCGCCCTGCACCTCATCCCCTCGGGCATCCTCACCCCCGGGGTCACCAACGTGATCGGCAACGGCGTGGTGGTGGACCCGGGCGTCCTTCTCGAGGAGCTCGACGGACTCGAGAAGCGCGGCGTGGACACCACGCGCCTGCTGATCTCGGCCGACGCGCACCTGATCATGCCGTACCACGTCGCCATCGACAAAGTCACCGAGCGCTACCTCGGCAGCCGCAGGATCGGCACCACCGGGCGCGGGATCGGCCCCTGCTACCAGGACAAGGTGGCGCGCGTCGGGGTCCGCGTGCAGGACCTGCTGGACGAGAAGATCTTCCGGCAGAAGGTCGAAGCCGCCCTCGAGTTCAAGAACCAGGTGCTTGTCAAGGTCTACAACCGCAAGGCGCTCAACGCCGACCAGGTCGCCGACGAGGTGCTGGCCGCCGGTGAGAAGTTCGCGCACCGCATCGCCGACACCCGGCTCAAGCTCAACCAGGCCCTCGAAGCCGGGGAGACGGTCCTGCTGGAGGGCTCGCAGGGCACGTTGCTCGACGTCGACCACGGCACCTACCCGTTCGTGACCTCGTCGAACCCCACCTCGGGCGGGGCGAGCGCGGGCTCGGGCATCGGCCCCGGCCGGATCACCACCGTCCTGGGCATCCTCAAGGCCTACACCACGCGTGTCGGCTCGGGCCCGTTCCCGACGGAGCTGACCGACGAGATGGGCGAGCACCTCCGCAAGGCGGGCGGCGAGTTCGGCGTGACCACCGGGCGGTCCCGCCGCACCGGCTGGTTCGACGCGGTGATCGCCCGGTACGCGGCGCGGGTCAACGGGATCACGGACTTCTTCCTCACCAAGCTCGACGTGCTCTCCGGGCTGGACAAGGTGCCGGTCTGCGTCGGCTACGAGGTCGACGGCGTGCGCACCGACGACATGCCGATGACCCAGACCGACGTGCACCATGCGAAGCCGATCTACGAGGAGCTGCCCGGCTGGTGGGAGGACCTGTCCGACTGCCGCAGCTTCGACGATCTGCCCGCCAACGCCCGTGCGTACGTGGAACGCCTCGAAGAGCTCTCCGGCGCCCGCATTTCCGCCATCGGCGTCGGCCCGGGACGGGACCAGACGATCGTGCGGCACCAGTTCGTGTGACCCGGCCTTTGCTGTGAAGGGTCCCTTCACGGTCGAATCGACTGTGAAGGGACCCTTCACGGGCCTGGCTCAGGCGAGGGTGGTCGAGGTCGGGGTCGGGTTGCGGAACAGGTCCAGCACCGGGCAGTGCTCGTCGACCTGGCGCTTGAGTTCCTCGTAGCGCTCCGCGCTCGCGGGGCCGCCGAGTTCGACGGTGACGCGGACGTCGGTGAAGCCGGGCCGGGTGGTCTCGGAGAACCCGAAGAACCCGTGCAGGTCCAGGTCGCCGTCGACGGTCACCTTGACCGACTCGAGCGGAATGCCGAGCTTGGCCGCCCAGAACTGGTAGGTGATGACCTGGCAGGAGCCGAGCGCGGCGAGCGCGTACTCCACCGGGTTCGCCGCCTTGTCCGTGCCGCCGAGACCGCTCGGCTCGTCCACGGAGAACGAGTGGTCGCGCACCCGGACGTCCACCACGGTCGCCGTCCCGGGCACCAGCGCGTTGTCCACGCTGAAGGACACCGCGGCCTTGGCGGGATCAGCGGCGGCGGCCTGACGGGTTCCTTCGATGACGTCGGTCAGTGACATGGTGCGCTCCTGTGCGGGTGCTCGACGGATGACGCCCCAAAAATGACGGCCGCCGCGGCCGCGCGCGACCCCTCCCAACGGGTGGAACGGGAATTCCGCTTCTCGACGAGGTGTTCGCCACAGCATGAGCATTGGGGTCTCGTTCGCCGCCGCAGAAACCGCCAACTACGTGGACGCCGTGGTCGACCAGGCCCGGCAAGCCGCCGAGCTCGGCGTGCGGTCGGCCTGGTTCGGGCAGCGCATGAACTACGACTCGCCCGGTCTCGCGGCCGTGGTCGGACGCGAGGTGCCCGGGCTGACCGTCGGCACCTCCGCCATCCCGATCTTCGGCCGCCATCCGCTCCTGGTCGCCGCGCAGGCCCAGACCACGCAGGCCGCCACGCACGGCCGCTACCACCTCGGTCTCGCGCTGGGCTCGAAGTTCACCGCCGACGACTCGCTCGGCATCCCGTTCGCCCGGCCGATCGCCATGCTGCGCGAGTTCCTGACCGCGCTGCGGACCCTGCTGGAGACCGGCACGGCCGACTTCCACGGCGAGTTGCTGACCGCCTCCCCGGTCATGCCGGTCTCACTGCCGGGCGCGCGGCCGCCGGTGCCGGTGCTGGTCGCCGCGATGGGGCCGCAGGCGCTGCGCGTCACCGGTGAACTCGCCGACGGCGCGCTGCCGTACCTGGCCGGGCCGAGAGCACTGGGCGAACACATCGTGCCCGCGCTCACCAAGGCCGCGCCGAAACCACCGCGGGTGGTCGCGTTCGTGCCCGGGGTGGTGACCTCCGACGTGGCGGCCGTGCGCGAAAAGGCCGGGCGGGAACTGGCTTTCTACGAGCAGGTGCCCTCGTACCGCCGGGTGATCGAACTGGAGGGCGCGACGCGGGCGGCCGAACTCGCCCTGATCGGCGACGAGGAGACGGTCGCCGACGGGATCCGGCGCTACTTCGACGCGGGCGCGACCGAGGTCGTGCTCACCTCTACCGACCTGGGCGGGGAGGCCGACCAGCGGCGCACCTGGAAGCTGCTCGGTGAGTTGAATTCAGCTCACGCGTGACGTGAGCGTGTCGGACAGGGCAAGCTCTTCGAGGTCGAGTTCCCGCAGCACCTTGCGGAGCACGTCGTCGTCCAGTTCGCCCTGTTCCCGGCAGCGGAGGACGGCCTCACGCTGGGACAGCAGGAGTTGGCGGCGGGCTTCGAAGAACGCCGTGTGGGGGCTCGTCTCGCGTTCCTCCGCGGACAGGGAGATGGCGGCCACCACACCCTGGTACCGCGATTCCACGAGCCCCCGCAGCCGCAGCGCGAGGCGCTCCGCGCGTTCCGGCGATATGTCCACTTTGGCCAGCAGTTCGGGCATCAGCTCGTCGAGGCGTTTGAGCGCCGCGTGCATCGCGGCCTCCCGGGCCGCCAGCTCCTCGGCCTCGTCCCGCTCGGCCTCCGCCTCACTCGACACGTGCAGCCGCCGGATCAGCGAAGGCAGGGTCAGCCCCTGTACGAGCAGGGTGCCGATCGCGACGAAGAAGGCGAACAGCTGGATCTCCGCCCGTCCCGGGAACGGCTGGCCGGTGTGCGTCACCAGCGGCACACCGGTCGCCGCGGCCAGCGTGACCACCCCCCGCATACCCGTCCACGACAGCACCAGGAAGTAGCGCCACGACGGCCGGCTGGGCTCGCGGCCGAACAGCCGCAGTGCCTGCGGCAGCGCCCCGGTGAGGAACACGTACGGAATGCGGACCCCGATCGTCACGCCCAGCAGGGCGAGCGCGATGAGCAGCAGCGTCACGTTGTCCGAGGGGGAGGCGCGCAGGTTTTCCACCACGAACGGCAGTTGCAGGCCCATCAGCGCGAACACCAGCGTTTCCAGCAGCACGTCCAGCGTCGCCCAGATCGACGAGTCCTGTATGCGCGTCGCGGACCCGGCGTGCAGGGAATGGTTGCCAAGGTAGAGCCCGGCGGTCACGACCGCGAGCACCCCGGACCCGCTGAAGTCCGGCGAGAAGGGGTGCACCTGCTCGGCGACGACGTAGACGGCGAACGGCACGATGATCCCGAACACCGACTCCATCAGCGGATCGTTGAGCCGGCGGCGGAGGTAGCCGATCAGAATTCCGGAGAGCAGGCCGACCCCGATTCCGGCCACGGCGGCCACCGCGAAGATCAGGAAGCCGTGCCCGACCGACCCGGCCGTGCCCAGCACCGCGGCCAGCGCGATGCGGTACAGCGTCAGCGCCGCCGCGTCGTTCACCAGGCTCTCACCGGTGAGCACGGTGGTGAGACGGCGCGGGAGGCCGAGCCTTCGGCCCACCGCGACCGCCGCCACCGCGTCCGGCGGGGCGACCACCGCGCCCAGCACCATCGCCGAGGCGAGCGGGAGCTGCGGCAGCAGCAGGTGCGCGACCAGCCCCACCACCACCGCGGTGACCACGACCAGGATCACCCCGAGCGCGACGATCGGTCTGATCACCGCGCGGAACTGTTCGAACGAACTGTTCAGCGCCGTCGAGTAGAGCAGCGGCGGCAGCACCAGGGTGAGGATCAGTTCCGGGTCGAGCTCGATGCGCGGCACACCGGGCACGAAGGACACCGCCAGCGCCACCACCACGATCAGCAGCGGCGCCGACAGGTTGAACCGGCGGGCCAGCGCGGTGAGGCCGAGTGCGCAGCCCAGCACCACCATCAGGGTCAGCTGCTCCATGCCCCGATCCTGGTGCAGCGGGCACGATCACACCGCCCGGAGATCCTCCTCGACCGCTTCGAGCTCCTCCGCCGTGCCCTGCACCTTGGGGCCGGTGAACCACTTCCTGGCCGAAAGCACCCACCACAGCGTCGCCCCGCCGAGCACCACCAGGAACGCGACCGGCGTGTAGTTGAAGTTCCCGACGGTGACCGGGGAGGCCTGCGGCAGCATGAACAGGACGAAGATCAGCACCACCCACACCGTGGCGACGATGCCGATCGGCCTGCCCCAGCGGCCGAGGTGCCACGGTCCGCGTTCGAAGGCGTCGCCCTTGCGAACCCGCAGGAACACCGGGATCACGTAGGCCACGTAAAGGCCGACGGTGGCGATGGAGGTGACCGCGGCATAGGCGGTCGCGCTCCACAGGTAGGGCAGCGCGAGGACCAACGCGCCGACCGCGGCGAGCCACACCGAGTTGGTGGGCGTGCGGGTGCGTTTGTTGATGCGGTGCCACCAGCCGGATCCGGGGATCGCGCCGTCCCGGGCGAAGGCGTAGATCATCCGGGAGTTTGCGGTGACCGAGGCCATCCCGCAGAACAGTTGTGCGCCGATCGCGATGAGCAGCAGGAACTTGCCGGTGGTCGCGCCGGCCGCGTCGATGAAGATCTGTGCCGGGGGCACCCCGGTTTTGGTGCCGACCGCGCCGTCGTAGTCCTGGATCGCGAAGGTCAGCCCGATCAGCAACACCCAGCCCGCCGCCAGTGACACCAGGATGGAGTTCACGATTCCGCGCGGTCCCGCGGTCGAGGCGTTCTTGGTCTCCTCCGTCATGTGCGCCGAGGCGTCGTACCCGGTCAACGTGTACTGGGCGACGAGCAGGCCGAGCGCGAAGACGTACGGCGTGGAACCCCAGCCGGTGTTGTTGACGAAATGCCCGAAAACGAAGGACGCGGACTGGTGCTTGGCGGGGACGAACACCAGTACCCCGACGATCACCAGCACGCCGAGCAGGTGCCACCACACGCTGACGCCGTTGAGCACGGCCACCAGGCGCACGCCGAAGGTGTTCAGCAGCCCGTGCACGGCGAGGATGATCGCCAGCAGCAGGATCGTGTGCCCGGGCGTGGCGGCGAAACCGAACTGCAGCTCGAGGAAGGCGTTGAGGAACAGCGCGGCGCCGAAGTCGATGCCCGCGGTGACCGCGACCTGCCCGATCAGGTTGAACCAGCCGGTGAACCACGACCAGGCCGCCCCACCGGATGGCGCGAGCTTGGCGGCCCAGTAGTAGAGCCCGCCCGCGGTCGGGTAGCTGGAACAGACCTCGGCCATGCCGAGCCCGACCAGGATGACGAACAGGCCGACCAGTGGCCAGCCCCAGACCATGGCGGCGGGGCCGCCCGTGTTGAGCCCGAAGCCGTAGAGGGTCAGGCAGCCCGACAGGATCGAAATGATGGTGAACGAGACGGCGAAGTTGGAGAACGCCGACATGGTCCGTCTGAGTTCCTGGGCGTAACCGAGTTGGTGCAGGCGAGCGCTGTCTTCATCCATCGCTACCCCAAAGGTCTGCAATTGTTCCATTGCGGGTCCGCAGAAAGTAGCCCGGCCGGAACAGCAGGTCAAGGGGCCCAGGACGAAGAAAAACCCCCGTCACGCGGCGGTAACGGGGGCCTTCAGCCGGGAACGAGCGCGACTAGACGTGGACCGGGGCCGCCTCGCGGGCATCGGCGTGCACCGGCGGCCGCTTGGGCAGGAACAGCGCCGGGACGAAGCACACCGCCATCAGCACCAGTGCCCACAGGAAGGTCGACGCGAACGCGCCGGACGCCAGCGTCGCCGCGGCGTCGTGGCTCTGCGGGTTCCCCAGTGCCACGGTCGCGGCCACCTGCCCCTGACTGGTCGGCACGCCGAACTTCCCCGCCAGCAGGCTCGCCAGGATGATCGACATCACCGCGGACCCGATCGCGCCCGCGGTCTGCTGCACGATGTTCATCGCGGTCGACGCCCTCGCGACCGAACGCTGGGTCAGCGTCTGCAGGGCCGCCGTGTTGATCGGCATCATCGTGCAGCCCATGCCGAGGCCCATCACGAACAGCCCGGCCATCAGCAGCGGGTAGGAGGTGTTCGCGCCGACCCCGGTGAACACCGCCACCCCGGCGACGATCAGCACCAGCCCGGGCAGCACGACCTTGCGCGCGCCGATCCGGTCGACCAGCCGCCCCGCGACGGGCATGGTGAGCATCGCGCCGAGCCCCTGCGGGGCGAGCAGCAGACCGGCGTGCAACGCCGATTCGCCGCGCACCAGCAGGAAGTAGGTGGGCAGCACCAGCATCGCGCCGAGGAAGGCCACCATGAACAGGCTCATCGTGATCATCGCGATGGTGAAGGTGCGGTCGGCGAACAGCTTCACGTCCACCAACGGGTTCGCCACCCTGGTCGCCCTGATCACGAAGGAGGCCATCAGCACGAGCCCGACCAGCGCGGGCAGCAACACGCGGACCGAGCCGAACCCGCCCTCCTGCGGGATCCGGGACACACCGAAGATCAGCAGCGCCAGGCCGGGCGACAGCATGAGCATGCCCAGCAGGTCCAGCCGTTCGGTGGGCCGCGGCTCGTCCTTCGGCAGCACGCGCCAGGCGGTCAGCAGCGCCACCAGCCCGAGCGGCACGTTGATGTAGAAGATCCAGCGCCAGCTCACCGCGTCGACCAGGTACCCGCCGAGGATCGGCCCGCCGATCGGGCCGAGCAGCATCGGCACCCCGAGCACGGCCATCACGCGCCCGACGCGGTGCGGCCCCGCCGCCTTCGTCATGATCGTCATCCCGGCGGGGACCAGCATGCCGCCACCGAGGCCCTGTACCACGCGGAACGCGATGAGGGACTCGATGTTCCACGCCATTCCGGCGAGCATCGAACCGACCAGGAACAGCACGATGGACAGCAGGTACAGGCGTTTCGTGCCGAACCGGTCGGAGGCCCAGCCGGTGACCGGGATCACCGTGGCCAGCGCCAGCATGTAGCCGGTGACCACCCACTGGATGGTGTCGAACGAGGTCGAGAACTGGAGGCTCAGCGCCTGCAGCGCGACGTTCACGACCGTGGTGTCCAGAATGGCCATCACGGCGCCGAGCACGACCACGCCGGCGACCTTGAGCACGGCGGCGTCGAGCCTGTCCGAACCGGCAGGGTGGAGTTTGTCAGGTTCAGCGGTAGTCATCGGGTCCGTTTCCGTGGAAGTGAGAGCAGACGGCGACCGAAGAAGTGCACCCCCGCGCCCCCCTCGACCCGCCGTTGACGCTATCGAAACGGGAAAAGCGGACGCTACCGGTTTTCGCCTAAAGCGGATATCAGCGGATCGCGCTACGAACCGGTCACGGCGAGCAACGCCGTGTCGGGCTGGTCGGCGAACAGCCCGTCGATACCGGTGGCGAGAAAGACGGACTCCTCGGAAAAGATGCTCCCCCAGGCGGCGGGATCGGCGGACGAACGGAACTCGACCGGCAGGAACGAGTTCTCGTTGCGGAAGGTGTAAGGGATCACCAGCAGGCCCGCCTCGTGCGCGTCGTGCACCAGCGCGGCCGGGCTCGCCAGGTTTCCGTCCGGATCCCGTGGAATCACCTGGTTCTTGTCCGGCCCCAGGTAGGCCGCGTACTCGGCGATCTCGGCCAAGCCCGCGGGGGTGACCAGGTCGGCATAGGTCCGCACGTCGCCGGTTGCCGCGAAATCGGCGGGAGCACCGTCCGAAGAGGTCAGTTGCAGCAGTGGAACGAGTACCTGTTCGCTGAGCCGGCGGAGATTGGCGACCTCGAACGACTGGATCACCACGGGGGCGTCCACTCGGTTGAGCCCGTTGCGCTCCAGCAGTTCGACCAGTTTCGGCTCCACCGGATTGCCGATCGAGGAGAAGTACGTGGAGTGCTTCACCTCGGGATAGGTGCCCAGGGTGCGGTTCAGCTCGCGGCCGAGCCGCACGGTCAGGTCCAGCACCTCCTGGTAGGTGACGATCGGCCACCGTCCGTTGTAGATGGTGTTGTCGGGGCGCAGCTTCGGGATGCGCTCGACCGTCCGCAGCGTCTTGAGCTCTTCGAGCGTGAAGTCCTCGGTGAACCAGCCGGTCAGCTCGACCCCGTCGACCACCTTCGTGGTCCTCCGCGAGCGGAACTCCGGACGGCGGGCCACGTCGGTGGTCCCCCCGATCTCGTTTTCGTGCCGGGCCACCAGATGCCCGTCCGCGGTCGGGACCAGGTCCACGTCCACCCAGCTCACTCCCTGCCGGAACGCCAGTTCGTAGGAGCCGAGGGTGTGTTCGGGACGGTGACCCGGCGCACCGCGGTGGCCGACGACCACGGGGAGGACCCCGGACGCGAGGGCCGCGGGCGCGACCGGGACGGGCAGGGCGAGGCTGGACAGGATCAACACCACCAGTCGGGTCCGGGTGATCGACAACCTTCGTCGGGAAGGAAATCGCGGTCCGAGTCACTCTCACGCCCGCGGACATCCGGCACGACAAAATGGATCGACGGCATCCTGACGGATGGGTAAACGGAACGTGCGATGCGCCCCCGGTTAGGCTCGGTGTGTGCGTGTCCTGGTTGTCGGGTCCGGAGCCCGTGAACATGCCCTCGTCCTCGCGGCCGCCCATGACCCGGCGGTGACCGCGCTCGCCTGCGCGCCCGGCAACGCCGGGACAGCGGGCGTGGCCGAACAGCTCGGCGTCGACGCGGGCGATCCCACCGCGGTCGCCGAACTCGCCACCGGCTGGCGGGCGGACCTCGTGGTGATCGGCCCCGAAGTCCCGCTGGTCGCCGGGGCCGCCGACGCCGTGCGCAAGGCGGGCATCCCCTGTTTCGGGCCGTCGGCCGCGGCCGCCAGGATCGAGGGTTCCAAATCGTTCGCGAAGGACGTGATGGCGGCCGCGAAGGTGGCCACCGCGCACAGCGAAACCGTGGACAACCCGGCGCGGCTCGACGCGGCGCTGGCCCGCTTCGGCCCCACCTGGGTGGTCAAGGACGACGGCCTCGCCGCGGGCAAGGGCGTGGTGGTGACCTCGGACTACGACGCCGCGCGCGCCCATGCGATGACCCTGCTCGACGGCGGGCACCCGGTGCTTCTGGAATCCTTTTTGGAGGGTCCGGAGGTCTCGCTGTTCTGCCTGGTGGACGACCGGACGGTGCGGCCGCTGCTGCCCGCGCAGGACTTCAAGCGCGTCGGTGACGGCGACACCGGGCCCAACACCGGCGGAATGGGTGCCTACGCCCCGCTGCCGTGGGCGCCGGAGGGCCTGACCGAACGCATCGCGGCCGAGATCGTGCAGCCCGTGGTCGACGAACTCGCGGCCCGCGGCACCCCGTTCAACGGCCTGCTGTACGCGGGACTCGTGCTCACCGCGGACGGCCCGCAGGTGATCGAGTTCAACTGCCGCTTCGGCGACCCGGAGACCCAGGTCGTACTGGCCCTGCTCGCCAGTCCGCTGGCGACGCTGCTGCACGCGGTGGCCACCGGCACGCTGGCCGGGCAGCCGCCGCTCGAATGGCATCCGGGCGCCGCGGTCACCGTGGTGGTCGCCGCCGACGGCTACCCGGGTGTCCCGCGTGCCGGGGACGTGATCACCGGCGCCGAGGCCGAAGGCGTGCTGCACGCCGGTACCCGCCGCCGGGACGACGGCGCCGTCGTGTCGCACGGCGGCCGCGTGCTGTCCGTGGTGGGCACCGGTCCCGACCTGGCCGCCGCGCGCGAGCAGGCGTACGAGCGGGTGGCCAAGGTGCACCTGGCGGGTTCGCACCACCGCAAGGACATCGCGCTGCGCGCGATCCAGGGGGAGATCTCCGTTCCCGGCTGAACCGGCAACCGGCGGGAACCCTGGTCACGGCTCGTCGAAACTCAGCCCGTTGTCACACGCACGTTGGTAGCCTGCTTAGGAACTGGTCGGCTACCGTCCGTACCCGGGGGTGCGCAGCATGGCAGAGAACACCGTGAGCGCGTTGAGCACGACCGTCCCCTCCGTTCCGGGGGCGATGGACATCCAGGTCGAGCCGGACAAGGTGGCCCAGGTCGCCAGGATCGTCAACGATCAGGCCGACGCGCTCGACGACAAGATCCACCAGCTGCTACTGGAACTGAGCATCGACGCGCCCGCCGGGGACGTGGTGAGCGCCACCGCGGCGGACGCCTGGAACCGCCTCATCGCCCGCGGTGAGGATTCCTACGCGGGCCGGGTGATGAACTACCTGCAGCAGTTGCGCGCTCTCGCCCGGCAGCTCCGCACCGCGGCGGACACCTACCAGCTCGGCGAGGACGAGAAGATCACGGCCTTCGGGGACCGCCGTGACCACCAGAACTAGCGCACTGACCGCGGGGGTGCTGGCGATGATCACCCTCGGCGGCTGCACCTCGACGAACGACCCGGCTCCGGACGGCTCGGTACCTTCGCCGAGGGGTTCCGGCGACCCCGGCCTGCCGCCCCGCGCCCGCGAGGTGTCCGTGCGGGGGGTCGATCCGTGCAGCCTGCTCACCACCGAGCAGCTGAACCGGCTGAAGGAGAACGGCATCCCCCGGCTGCTGCCGGAGGACACCCGCCGGGACGGGCCCACCTGCGCGTTCGACGTGGACGCCACCACGCCGAGCTACACCTACTACCTCGAAGTGATCGCCACCGCGGATCTGCGCGACTGGACCGAGGGCGGCCACTTCAAGGCGAGTGCGACGAGGGAGCCGGTGAACGTGCCCGGTTTCCCCGCGCTGATCCACTACGCGCCGAGTCGCGGCGTGCCGGACTGCGAAACCCTGGTGGGGGTCGCCGAAGGCCAGACGCTGCGGGCCGAGACGGCGCCGGACGGCAACACCTTCACTCGGCAACAGCTCTGCGACATGTCCACCACGGTGGCGAAGATGGCCGTCGAGACCTTGGAGACATTCCGATGATCACCTTCGACAGCAGCCGCTACGACATCACGACACTGATCGAGAAGCTGCGCGACCAGCGTTTCGACGGCTACGACCCGGAATCCCTCGCCCAGGAGGTGGAGAAGTTCCGGGGCGGCGGCGGCACGGCCAGCATGGGCAACGCGGTCGCCGCGCTGAAGAAGGTGGCGATCGCGCTCGGAGAGACCGACACCACACTGCGCCGCCAGCTGGCCACGCTCGGCGTGGAGTGGCAGAGCAAGGCGGGCGGGCAGGCCGGTTCCGTGCTCGCCGGGCAGGCCGGATTCTCCGGCGAGGCCAACCAGAAGGTCACCCAGGCCGCCGAGCTGATCTTCGAGCAGGGTGAGGCGTTCAACCGGACCAGGAACAAGCTGCCCGACCCCGAAGCGCTGCGGCAGGGCGGTGACGGCTTCTCCGCCGGCGACGGCCTGTTCAGCCTGTTCGGCTTCGAAACCGACCATGCCAAGGCCGTGAAGGCGAACCTGGAGGCGAAGGCGCAGGCCGTGGACGCGCTCAACGCCTACGCCCACGACACCGGCGACTTCCTGGCCTCGTCGCAACCGGTGGCGGCGCCGCCGGAGACGATGGATCTGGCCGCGCCGGGCAGTGCGGCCGCGGCGGTGACGGGCCCGCCGATCACCCCCGTCCCCCCGGCACCGCAGGTGCCGTCGGTGCCCTCGGGTCCGGACACCGCGCCGACGCAGGCGGCGAGCGCACCCGTGACGCCGGTGCGGACCGCACCAGTGCACGTCCCGCCGGTGTCCGCCCCGGCGGCGTCCGTGGTGCACGACGTACCGACTCCACCGGCGATGGTCGCGGCGGCCGGCCTTGCCGGTGCGGACACCTCGACCACCGCCCAGCACGTCACGCTGCCCAGTTCGGTGCCCGCGCCGAGCGACGAGACCAGCACCACCGGCGGCACGAACACCGGATACGGCCGGTCGAACGCCTACGACGGGAGCCGGTCCACGTCCGGCCCGACCCAGACGGTCACCGGAGAACCGCTGGGCGGCGGCCCGGGTGGTACGAGCGGTACGAACGGCTTGGTGGACGGCAGGACGGCGACCGGCGCCGGCCCGGAGGGCGGACGTTCCGGCGTCTGGGGCCAGCCCGGCGGCAACGCCGCCTGGGGCCAGCAGCCCGGGGGCGGCGCGAACTCCGGCCAGAACTTCGGCCAGCCCGCAGGCGGAGCGGGCGAAGGCCTGAACCGACCCGGTGGGGGCGCCGAAGGGCTGGCCAAGGGCAAGATGGTCGGGTCCGCCCCGGTCAATCCGACCAGCTCCGGCCTCGGCCCCGGGTTCACCGCGACGCGCGCGGTCGGCGGTGTCGGCGGCCTCGCCGAAGCGGTACCGGCGATCGGCGCCGCGGGTGCGGGCGGCGTGGTCGGCGGCGAGAACGAGCGCCAGGGCGGGCGCGGCCGGGGCAGGCAGGGCGACCAGGCAGGCAAGCGCGTCCGGCAGTTGCCGGTCGGCGACCTGCCCGAGGAGGCGGAGGCCGAGCGGGTGCGCAAGGCCGCCCCCGCACCGCCGAGCCGGGAGCGCACCCGGGCCATCCTCGAACCGGCGGCCACCCAGGACGGTGAGGAGGACGCCGCGCACGTCCGGCGCTACGGCATCGACGACAAGGACCTGTTCACCGATCCGCGCGAGGTCTCACCCGACCTCATCGGAGACAAGGAACTGCCGGAAGACCGCTGAGCGCCGTGAACGAGCCGAACGACAGCATCGTGCTGTCCACCCTGGAATTCGACGTGCTGTGGGAGGCCGAACGGCTGCCGCCCGCGCATCCCGCGCTGCGGGTGCCCAGCCCCGGCCGGACGCACAGCGAGCGGCGGGCCCTCGTCGAGCAGGCCTGGGAATCGCTGGCCGAGCGGCGGCTCGCCCGCGGCAAGCGCGTCTCGGGCGAGTTGATGGACCAGCTGCACCTGCTGGCCAGTCCGAGGGTCGGCATCGACATCTGGGTCTGGACGGATCGCCAGATCAAGGGGCTCGCGGTGAGCACCGGCAGCCAGGCCCTGCTCGGCGTCGTCGACCGCGACGAGGTGTGGCTGATCCCGGCGCGCGACACTTCGCTGCCGGAGTCGGCCGTGTCCGTGGCCGGTGAGCTGCCCGCCGGGATCGGTCACTCGGTCAGCGCTCCCCACGCGGTGGTCCGCGCCGCCGACGCGGCCGCGAAGGGCGATCCGAAGGCCCTGGTCACGGCGCTGGAGGACCGCGGAGTGGTGCTCTGGCAGGCACAGGAGCTGGCCGGGATGCTGGTGGGGATGACCACGCGCGGCCAGTTCGGGGTCGAACGTGCCGGCCGGGACGGGGTGACCCGGCGGGCGGACCGGGTGATCGCCTTCCACGACACCGACGCCGGGCGCTACCTGGTGCAGGTGTCGCCCAACAGCGACGGCCAGGCCTGGGTCACCGTGGCGCCCGCCGACAACCAGTTGCTGGCGAACCGGATCTGGGAATTGCTCGACGAGGTCTGACCGCGGCGGTGCTAGAAATAGCGGGAACCGCCGGTGGGGGACAGTGCGTCGGAATGGCGGAGCGAGCTTGGCGAAGGGGATGACGAGGGTGGCGCAAAGCGATCCGGACTCACTGGAGCACGTGGCAGGCAAGGTCGAGGTGCTGCACGACCACTTCAAGGACGCCAAGAGCAAGATGACCGGCATCGCCGGGCAGAACCCGTTCGGCGATATCAGGCATCCGGACAACCGCCCCGGCGAACATCCGTCGGAGGCCGCGGTGACCACGCTGCACTCGTTCCGGGACCGGATGCACGGCCAGTTCGACGCGGCCGCCGAGCTGATGAAGTCGACCGGCGGGGCGTTGCGGGAGGCTGCCCGCGCACTGCGCGAGACCGAAGAGGCCGCGAAGGACAGTCTCACCGTCAAGGACGACAGTCTGCAGGTCTGACAGGTCTGACCGGCCTTCTTCTTCACATCTGGGGGACACCATGAGCGCCACGGCCGAATTCCCACCCAACTGGCCCGACGTCGAAGCCAAGACCAAGCAGGTGGAAAACGTCCGCCCCTCGACGATCCAGGGGGTGGCGGACCAGTTCCGCCAGGCGTCGAAGGATTCCGCGGACCACACCGTCGCGCTGCGCAACGCGACCGCGGCGCTCGGCGGGGGCACCTGGTCCGGTCCGCAGGCGGACGCGTTCTTCGACTACGTGAAGAAGATCGGGGACGCGGGACAGAAGGTGAACGACCACCTCGACGAGGTGGCGAACGAACTCGGCAACCTCCAGGCCTTCCTCGACCGCACCCAGAAAGAGGTGCAGCAGCTCCACGACGACGCGCACAACAAGATCGACGCGGCGAACCGGCAGGCGCAGTCCGCCGCCGACGCCGCGCAGGCCCAGATCGACGCGGTCAACGCGCACCGGGACGGCGCGACGATGCCGGCGCAGACGCCCGACGCGATCATCGCGCAGAACCTGCAGAACACCACCGCGATCGCCGACGACGCGAAGAGCCAGATCGAAAGCAAGCTCAACGCGGCGAACCAGGAGATCCAGCGCGTGATGCAGCTGGTGCAGAAGGACGTCGAAGGCGGCTACTCCTCGGTGCCCCCGCTCGGCACCGCACCGGCCGCCATGCAGAGCACCGGCGGGCTGTACGGCGG
>NZ_VJWX01000849.1 GCF_007713715.1 Amycolatopsis rhizosphaerae | reverse complement strand
CCCTCACCCTCGTGGATCAAGCCCAGGAGGATGTGCTCGGTGCCGATGTAATTGTGGTTGAGCATCCTGGCCTCTTCCTGAGCCAGAACGACCACCCGCCTCGCGCGGTCGGTGAACCTCTCGAACACGTGTCTCGCACCTCTTCCCTCGGCGGTCCCGGCCGGCAAGACCCGGGCGGGTACGCTGACGCGCCGCGGCGCCCTGGCCGCACTCAGGTTTCAAATAAGTAAGTGTTCCTGAAGTAAGTTACGGGGTCAATCTCGGATCTTTCCTTGATAGCACCCGGCACGGGCGCCTAAGGTAGCTATCGAAACTATTATCAGACTTCGGGGTGAGAGCCATGAGAGATCACGAGTCCGCCCTGCTCCTCTACGAGGAGGCCATGGCCTTCGCCGGGTCAGCCGCGCTGCGCGCGTTCGCCAGGCTGGGTGTGGCCGACCACGTCGACGACGACGTGCCCGTCCCGGTCACCGTCCTCGCCGCGGCGACCGGGACGCGGACGGCCGGTTTGGCCCGGCTCCTGCGTTTCCTCGCCTCCCGCGGCGTCGTGCGCCGGCACGACGGCGACCAGTACACCCTCGCCCCGCTGGGCCGCGCCCTGCGGAGCAGCGCCGAGCCGTCGGCGCGCTCCGGAGTCCTGATGTTCACCGACCCGATGTTCTGGACCATGTGTCACCGGCTGGAGTCCAGCCTGACCGATCACGAGCCGGACTTCGCCCGGTACTTCGGCGAGCCGCTCGACGACTACTTCGCGCGCAACCCCGAAACCGACGAGCTCTTCTACGAAGGGATGGCCACGGTTTCCGACGCGGAGAACGCGATCGTCGCCGCCGCGGCCGACCTGCCCGGTTCCGGCACGATCGTGGACGTGGGAGGCCGCAACGGCAGCATGCTGCTCACCGCGCTGCAGGCCCGGCCAGGTCTCGACGGGGTGCTGTTCGACCGGCCGGACGCCCTGGACACCCGCAGGCTGGAAGAAGCCGGTCAGGACGGCCGCTGGAAGGCCGTCGGGGGCGACTTCTTCCTCGATGTCCCGCGCGGTGACGTCCTGGTGCTCAAGCGGATCCTGCACAACTGGGACGACCAGGACTCCGTGCGGATTCTCAGCTCCTGCCGCCGCGCCCTCGAACCGGGCGGCCGCGTGCTGGTCGTCGACGCGGTCGTCCCCGAGGACGGCGGCAAGCACCAGAGCCACCTGATGGACCTGATGATGCTCGGTGCGTTCACCGGGCAGGAACGGACCGCCGCGGAGCTGCGGCCGCTGTTCGCCGCCGCCGGGCTGCGCGTCACCCGGGTGGTCCCGACCTCGTCGGTGATGTCGATCGTCGAGGCGGTCGCGGGGGCGCAGGCATGACC
>NZ_VJWX01000848.1 GCF_007713715.1 Amycolatopsis rhizosphaerae | reverse complement strand
CTAGTACTGCAACGGCACTTGCTTGATCTGTAGTGGATCATGGTGTGTGTGGTGTTGGATCTTGTCGTGGGCCAGTTGGATGAGTTGCATGCGCGGATCGCGGGCCGGTTTGGGCGGTCGGAGCCGCGGGCTCGGGTACGGGAGTATGTGTCGGGGCTGGTCGCGGGCCTGGAACGTAAGAACGGGTGGACGCTGGCGGAACGGGCTGGTGAGGTCAGCCCGGATGGGATGCAGCGGTTGCTGCGCCGCGCGGATTGGGACGTCGACGGGGTCCGTGACGACGTGCGCGACTACGTGGTCGAGCATCTGGGTGATGCGCGGGGGGTGCTGATCGGGGACGAGACCGGCTTCCTGAAGAAGGGTGTCCGCTCGGCGGGGGTTCAGCGGCAGTATTCCGGGACTGCCGGGCGGATCGAGAACTGCCAGATCGGGGTGTTTCTGGCCTACGCCTCCGAGCATGGGCATGCGTTGATTGATCGGGAGTTGTATCTGCCGGAGTCCTGGATTACCGACCGGGACCGGTGCCGGGCCGCGGGTGTCCCCGACGAGGTGGGGTTCGCGACCAAGCCACGCCTGTTCATGGCGATGCTGGAACGGGCGATCGCCGCGGGTGTGCCGTTTGCGTGGGTCACCGCGGACGAGGCCTATGGCCAGGCCCCGTATCTTCGGGTGTGGCTGGAAGAACAAGACGCCTGGTATGTGCTGGCCACCCGATGCAACGACACCGTGATCACCACCGACGGTGATCCTGTCCAGGCTGATGTGCTGGTCGCGGCCCTGCCCGCGCGGGCGTGGCGGCGACTCTCGGTCGGCGCCGGCGCCCACGGTCCCCGGGAATACGACTGGGCCCGTATCCCGATCCACACCGGGTGGCGACCGGGCCGGGGGCAGTGGCTGCTGGCGCGGCGCTCGATCAGCGACCCGACCGAGATCGCCTACTACCTCTGTTACGGGCCCGGCCGCTCGACTCTGCTGGACCTGGCCTGGATAGCCGGGTCCCGATGGCGGATCGAGGAATGCTTCCAGCAAGCCAAAAACGAAGCCGGGCTCGACCACTACCAGGCCCGCACCTGGCGGGCCTGGTATGCCCACATCACCCTCTCGATGCTGGCCCACGCCTGGCTCGCCGCGAGTAAAACCCTGGCTGTAAAAGGGGAATCGGCACCAGCGATCAAGGCATGATCGGCTACACGGTACCCGAGATCCGCCGCCTGTTGATCAACCTGGTCCACCACTACCTTCCCGATGCCCGGCACGTCTGGCACTGGTCCCGCTGGCGCCGACGCCGACAACACCAAGCCAGACTCAGCCACTACAAACGCCGCGGCTACCCCCTCACCTAACTGCCGTTGCAGTACTAG
>NZ_VJWX01000847.1 GCF_007713715.1 Amycolatopsis rhizosphaerae | reverse complement strand
GGCGAGGGCGCGGTGGGCGAGGCCCTTCTCGGGCTTGGCGTAGTAGACGCGCGGGTACCAGCGCCGGACGAGTTCCTTGACGGAGGAGACGTCGACCATGCGGTAGTGCAGGTGGGCGTCGAGCGCGGGCATGTCGCGGGCGATGAAGCCGCGGTCGGTGGCGATGGAGTTGCCTGCGAGGGGGGCGCTGTTGGGGTCGGGGACGTGTTCGCGGACGTAGTCGAGGACCTGCCGCTCGGCTTGTTCGAGGGTGACCGTGGAGCGTCGTGCTTCTTCGGTGAGCCCGGAGCGGGCGTGCATGTCGCGGACGACGTCGGGCATGTTGGCGAGGGTTTCGTCGTCGGCGTGGATGACGAGGTCGAGGCCTTCGCCGAGGATGTTGAGTTCCGCGTCGGTCACGAGGGCGGCGATTTCGATGAGTGCGTCCTTGGCGAGGTCGAGCCCCGTCATCTCGCAGTCGATCCAGACAAGACGGTCGGTCACCGGAAAACCCTAACGCGCCCGCATCCGGGTGTCCGTCCGACACAGCGGAACGGGCCGCCCCGACCACGGCCCGTTCCGTTTTCCCCGGTCGCGCCCGGGTTGCTCAGCCGTTCTCGATCTGGTCGATGATGGTCTTCGCGTCGTTGACGGGGATGGCGAATCCGATGCCGACGGACCCGGCCGAGGTGGATGACGGGTTGTACAGCGCGGAGTTGATGCCGATGACCTGGCCCGTCATGGTGACCAGCGGGCCGCCGGAGTTGCCCTGGTTGATGGCCGCGTCGGTCTGGATGGCGGTGTAGCTGGGCGAGTCGGTGGCGCGGTTGGCGGTCTGGTTGTACGGGTTGGGTTCGCCGGTGCCGATGTCGGACAGTTTCCGGTTGAGTGCGCTGACGATGCCGGAGGTGACGGTGTTCTGCAGGCCGCCGGGGGAGCCGATGGCCACGACCTGGTCGCCCACCTTGAGCCGGCTGGAGTCGCCGAGGGTGGCCGCGGTGAGTCCGCTCGCACCGTTGGCCTGCAGTACGGCGATGTCGGCCTTCGTGTCCGCGCCGACCACGGCTGCCTGGTATTTCGTGCCGTCGGACAGGGCGATGGTGACGGCCGTGGCTCCCGAGACCACGTGCGCGTTCGTCAGGATCTTGCCGTCGGGGCTGAGGATGATCCCGGAGCCGATGGCTTTGCCCTGGCGGGTGGTCACGTTGACCTGCACCACGCTGGGGAGCACTTTTTCGGCGACGGAGCTGACGTCGCCGTTCGTCGTGGCGGACACGCTCTGTGCCGAGGTGGTCGAAGCCGTGGTGCCGGTGGAATGGTTGCCTTCGAGGCCGACCAGTGCGGCACCGCCGACGCCTCCGACGAGGGCGGCGGCGACGGCGGTCGAGGCGATGAGGGC
>NZ_VJWX01000846.1 GCF_007713715.1 Amycolatopsis rhizosphaerae | reverse complement strand
GTGTGGGAGTGGGAGTGGGTGCCGCCTTCGGGGCCGGAACGGGGATCGGCACCGGTTCGAGACCGAGGGAGGCCCGCACCCGCCGCAGCTCCTCCAGGAAGGCACCCGCGTCCGCCGGGCGGCCCTCCTGGTCACGGCGGGTCGCCCGCAACACCAGCTCGTCCACCTCGGGCGGGAGTCCTGGCGTGCTCTCGCCGGGGGCGGGCACGTCGTCGTTGACGTGGCGGTACGCGACGGAAATCGCGGTGTCGGCGGTGTAGGGCACCTGCCCGGTCAGCATCTCGTACAGCACGATGCCCGTGGAGTACACGTCACCGCGTTCGGCGGCCATCCCGGTGGTCACCTGCTCCGGGGAGAGGTAGGCGACCGTGCCGAGAATGATGCTGGAACTGGTCGTACCGGAGCTGGCGACCGCGCGCACCAGCCCGAAGTCCGCCACCTTGACCACTCCGGTTGGCGGGGTGCCCGCCTGCCCGATCAGCACGTTCTCCGGCTTGACGTCGCGGTGGACCAGGCCGGCCTGGTGGGCCGCGGCCAGCGCGGCGAGCATCTGCTCGGCCACGCTCAGCGCGAGCGGGACCTCGAGGCGGCCCCGTTCGTCGAGCAGGTCACGCAGGGTGCCGCCCGCGACGAGCTCCATCACCAGGAAGATATGTGCTCCGTCGACGCCCTGGTCGTGCACGGTCACCACGTTCGGATGGTGCAGACGGGCCGCCGAGCGTGCTTCGCGCTCGAACCGGTCGACGAACGACCGGTCGTCGGCGAACCGCGGGTCCATGATCTTGATGGCGACCGGACGGTCCAGCCGGGTGTCGGCCCCGCGGTACACCGAGGACATGCCGCCCCTGGCGATCAGGGCGTCGACGCGGTAACGCCGCTCGAGGAGCGTTCCGGCCAGGCTGGCGTCGGTGGGTGTCACGGTGGGGATCGTACGGATACGCGCGCCCCCGGCGGACACAGCCCATGATCAACTTGGCGCTCCGTCGAAGTTTCGTCACGGCGCCGGTGCGATAGTGCACCCCTGGCCGCGCCATATGGCACAGTGTCAGCTGTGAGTGCGATTCCAGTCGCTGATGACGTACTTGGCCCGGAGGTCACCCTGCTCCCGCTGGCCGAGGTCGGCGCGGTCATGGGCCTGTCGGTCAACAAGGTGCGGCAGTTGTTGCGGGACGGCCAGCTGATCGCCGTCCGCCGGAGCGGCGATCTGTGCGTGCCCGCGGACTTCCTCGCCGGTGCCGTGCCGGTGAAGGGCCTGAACGGGCTGCTGACCGTACTGGCGGATGCCGGGTTCAGCCGCACGGAGATGCTGCGGTGGCTCTACAGCGAGGACGAAACCCTCCCCGGCGCCACCCCGATCAACGCGCTGCGCACCAACCACGGCACCGAGGTCAAG
>NZ_VJWX01000845.1 GCF_007713715.1 Amycolatopsis rhizosphaerae | reverse complement strand
GGATTCACACTGCGAAACCGCGCGATTGGCACAATGCTGGTGGACGGAACGCGGCGAGAAGAGGATGCTTGTCGTAGCAGGTTCTCCCCCTTGTCCATAAAGGACTGTCGGATGGGGATTCGTCCGCGAGCAGGCCGGTGAGCTACAGGAGGTGCTATGACGGGCGTGGATACTCGTGATGATCTGGTTCCGCTGCGCACGGACTTTGACCGGACCTGGCGCGGGTACGACACGCGTCAGGTCCGGGAGTACGTCCGCCGGGTGGAGGCGGATCTGCGGATGGTGATCGCCGACCGTGACGCGGCCGCCGCCGGGGCCGAGGATCTCGCGCGTCAGCTGGAGGAACTCCGCAGCGAGAACGACCGGCTGCGGGAGAAGATCGACCGGATCAGCCGCACGCCCATCGAGGCGGACGGGCTGAGCGAGCGGCTGCTGCGCATGGTGGAACTGGCCGAGGACGAGGCCAGGGAGATCACCGAGCGGGCCCACGCCGCCGCCGAGCGGAGCTGGGCCGCCGCCGAGCATTCGGCCCAGAAGCTGCGCGAACGCCATGAGCGGCTCGTCGCCGAGGTGGACGCGCGGCGCAAGCAGTCCGCAGCCGAGCACCAGGAGCTCATGCGGCGCACCCGTGCCGAGGTCGAGGCCATGACCAGCCAGGCCACGCTGCTGCGGCGCAAACTCGACGAGCAGGCCGCGCGCCGCCGCCAGCAGGTGGAGAAGGACTTCGAGGAGGCGATGGCGATCCGGCGCCAGGATGCCGTGAACGCCATCGAGCAGCAGGAACGCGAGGCCCGCGAGAAGGTCGAAAAGATGGTCACCGAGGCGACCGGGAAGGCCCACCGGATGGTCACCGAGGCGACGGAGAAGTCGGACAGGCTGGTCACCGAAGCCACGGAGAAGGCCCACCGGATGGTCACCGAGGCGACGGAGAAGTCGGACAGGCTGGTCACCGAGGCCACGGAGAAGGCGAACAAGCTGGTCACCGAGGCCACCGGGAAGGCGGACGCACTCGACGCCATCCGCACGCGCACCATCGAAGAGCTCCGGGTCACGCAGCAACTGCTGTCCCAGGCCACCCCACTGCTGCTCGGAGACGACGGACCTTCCTCGGACGAGTTGCGCGAGGTGCCCAAACCGCGCGATCAGGAGCCGGCCAAGGCCGCGGACGACCCCGACGCCGACGCCGACACCCCTGCCACCGCCGACACCGCCGTGGAGGCGGCCAAGGCGAGCTGAGCCCCGGGGTGGGTGCTTCTGGGGAAGGAGCACCCGCCCCGGCACCACCGCCGCGCATGCGTGTGGCCGTTGAGGGGTCCCCAGGCGCCGTGAGCCGTGAAGGGTCCCTTCACAGTCGATTTGACTGTGAAGGGACCCTTCACGGCCCAGCCCAGAGC
>NZ_VJWX01000844.1 GCF_007713715.1 Amycolatopsis rhizosphaerae | reverse complement strand
CCCCGGCCCAGCACACGGCGATGTTCGCCCGCCGCTACATGCACGTCTACGGGGCGACGAGTGAGGATTACGGCCGGGTGGCCGTCCTGGCGCGCAAACACGCGGCGAACAACCCCAAGGCATGGTTCTACGGCAAACCGCTCACTCTGGAGGAACACCAGGCCTCGCGATGGATCGCGGAGCCGCTGCACCTGTTCGACTGCTGCCAGGAGACCGACGGAGGCCAGGCCATGGTCATCGTCAGCGCCGAGCGGGCCAAGGAGCTGCCGTCGACACCGGCCTATATCGTCGGTGCCGCCCAGGGCATGGGGCCGGACCAGTACCAGATGGTCAGCTACTACCGTGACGACCTGACCAGGGTCCCCGAGGTCGAGCTGTGCGCCCGGCAGCTGTGGTCCCAGTCCGGGCTCGGTCCCTCGGACGTGGATGCGGCCGTTCTCTACGACCACTTCACTCCCTACGTGCTCAACCAGCTCGAGGAGTACGGCTTCTGCGGACGCGGGGAGGCCAAGGACTTCATCGCCGACGGACACCTCGAGGTGACCGGTTCCCTGCCGACCAACACCCACGGCGGTCAGATCGGTGAGGCCTACCTCCACGGCACCAACGGCATCGCGGAAGGCGTCCGGCTCGTGCGCGGCACATCGGCCAACCAGCCCGAGAACGTCCGCAACGTCCTCGTGACAGCCGGAGTCGGGGTTCCGACCAGTGCCCTGATCCTCGCTTCGGAGGTGTGAAAACGGGCGCCACTGCCACGCCGAAGAATGTTCCAAGGCGGGATGTTTCCGGCCGGTCTCACCCGGCGGGCCACTCCCGGATCCGCCCGGCCGGCGGGGAACTGTGACGACCGATGCGCTCGGAGAAGGAGAAAAACGGGAGAGTTGAGCGTTCGGGTGATGCGGTGAACTACGGCGAATTGACCTTCAACGGGCCCGGTTTATGCTGCGGTTTCTCTGCCTTCGCCTAACGGTCAAAGGGGCGCAGTTTCCAATCCTGTCGTCCCGACGGTCGAGGAAGAGCTTCCTGACGTGGGTACCACATCCTGGCCACCTTCGCCGACAACCCCGCGGTTCGTCTCGGCGGCATCTACGTCCTGGCACGCATCGCCCGCGACTCCTCCGGCGATCAGCCCGCCATGGTCAACGTGCTGGCCGCATTCGTGCGCGAAGCAACCAAACGTGACCCGCAGGGCGGGTGTCCCGACCAGCCGCCCGCCGTCGATGTGCAGGCCGCACTCACCGTCCTTACCCACCGAAACCCGCAGCGCAACGATCCCAAGATCGACTTAGAGCGTGTCTTACGTGGTGATCAACGGCTGATGTGTGATGATCTTTGTCGTGGTTGATCGTTTGTCGTTGCGTCTTGTGCCGGACGAGTTGTGGGAGCTTGTGGAGCCGTTGGTCCCCGCGTTTGC
>NZ_VJWX01000843.1 GCF_007713715.1 Amycolatopsis rhizosphaerae | reverse complement strand
GGGCGTGATGCTGCCCAGCAGGCGGGGGCCGCGTGCCCCGGTGGCGCTGGGCACGTTGGCGGGCAGGCCGTGCCAGGTGAGCCAGCCGAGCAGGGCGGTCAGGTACGCCTCCTTCGCCGCCCGGGGCAGCCCGAGTTCGTCGCTGGTCAGCAGCCGGACACCGGGCAGGCGGGCGGCGAGGGCCCGCATCAGTGCGGGGTTTTCCACGCCGCCGCCGGAGGCGACCACGGTACGGGCGCCGTGTTTCAGGCAGGCGTCGGCGATCGTGCGGGCGGTCAGCGCGGTGAGCGTGGCGAGCAGGTCGGCCGGTTCGGTGTCCGGGTCGCCGAGGCCGCCGAGGCCGTCGAGGTAACCGGCGTGGAACAGTTCCTTGCCGGTGGACTTGGGGGGCTCGGCCGCGTAGTAGGGCTCGGCGAGCAGCCGGGCGAGCAGGTCCTCGCGGACGGTGCCCCGGGCGGCCAGTGCGCCGTCGAGGTCGCTCGGCTGCCCGGTCGTGCGCCGCGCCGCGAGGTCGAGCAGGGCGTTGCCGGGCCCGGTGTCGTAGGCGATCGTGGTGCCGTCCGGGTGGACGACGGTGATGTTGGCGATCCCGCCGATGTTGAGGGCCACCGCGGGCCTGCCGTCCGATTCGGCCAGCGAGCGCAGCCAGAGGCGGTCCAGTGTGCCGGCCAGCGGGGCGCCGTGGCCGCCCGCCGCCACGTCGCGGGCCCGCAGGTCGGACACCACGGGCAGTCCGGTGCGCTCGGCGATCCAGGCGGGCTGCCCGAGCTGCAGGGTGCCGAGTGCCCGGCCGTCTTCCACCCAGTGGTAGACGGTCTGGCCGAGCGAGGCGACGAGGGCGGCGGGCCCGGCGTGGTCGAGGCCCTGCCGCGCGGCCTCGGCGAAGGCCTGGCCGACCCGGGTGTCGAGCCGGGTCAGCAACTCGGCGCTGGCGGGGGCGGGCGGGAGCGCGGCGAGCAGTGCGGAGCGGAGGTCCTCCGGGTAGGCGACCTCGAGCGCACCCAGCGGGGTGAGGCGGATTTCCTCCCCGTGCCGGGACAGCTCGGCGACCGCCACGTCGATCCCGTCGATCGACGTGCCGGAGATGAGCCCCATCACGCGCATGACCATGAGCGAGTGGTCTAGTCCTTTACTGACCAGGATGCAAGGCATCGGGTGAGAACTTGTCCGAATAGTTTTCCGGTCCTTGGACGCACCCGGGGGCGGGGCGTTCCCGCCGGCCGGAAGGCGGATGCGAGGATGGCGCTGTGACACCCAACCTGTGGTTTTGGATCCTCCTGGTAGTCGCGGTACTGCTGGCGATCGCGCTGGTCACGGGCCTGACCGTGGCGCGGCGGCGCCGCATCAGCCTGCGCAGGCCCGAGCCGCAGAAGGGTGAGATCAAGCCTAGAGGCGGGGGCTACCAGGCGGGCGGCGGGATCGCCCTGGCGCGTGG
>NZ_VJWX01000842.1 GCF_007713715.1 Amycolatopsis rhizosphaerae | reverse complement strand
GCTTGTGCACCGGGAGCCGTCCGGGCACCGCCCGCATCGGCCCCAGCGCGAGCCGATCCCGTATTCGCGTCGTCACGGTAGGCAATGGAAACAGCGGGAACCAAGAAGCGGGCAACCTCCGTCCGGCCGTCGCGTGAACGTTCGGTTGCCCCGGAAACGGGCACCGGCGACCTGGCGGGGCAAGTGGTGACGATCACCGGGGCAACCCCGCACGCCCGCTCCCGCAGGCGGGAGCGATCCCGCGCGCGCAAGCGGCGCACGCGAATTCGGCCGTTCGGCACCGGAAGCGGGCAGAGCGTGCGTTTTCCCTGCTCCATCCGGCGCAGCGCACGCACTGTTCACCCGTCGTTCGCTTGAGCGGCCGTGAAACACCGGCTTAGCCTGAAGCTTTTCCCTTTCCCGGCCGCCCGCGCGCGCGGCCACCCCCCGTTGGAGTCCGGTTCACCGGATGTTGCTTGAACCGGCCGCGGGCCCCATCAACGATGAGACGGCCCTTTCAGCAGCCGGATCGAAAATCCCTCTCACCGACGACACGGGGAAAACGATGCCCGCACCACCCCGCCCTGGTCCCGCGACCGCACGGCGCAAGACCACCACCGACACGGCGCTGACCGCGCTGGCCCCCGCGATCTGGGGCAGCACCTACCTGGTCACCACCCAGTTCCTGCCGCCGGACCGCCCACTGCTCGCCTCCGCGGTGCGGGCCCTGCCCGCCGGCCTGGTCCTGCTGGCCGTGACCCGCACCCTGCCCCGCGGCCGGTGGTGGTGGCGGGCCGCGGTGCTCGGCATCCTCAACATCGGCGGCTTCTTCTCGTTGCTGTTCGCCGCCGCCTACCACCTGCCCGGCGGACTGGCCGCACTGGTGGTGTCCGTGCAGCCGATGCTGGTGCTCCTGTTGTCCGCCCTGCTGCTGGGGGAACGGATCCGCACCCCGCAGGCCGCCTCGTGCCTGCTCGGCACGGCCGGGATCGCGCTGCTGGTGCTGCGGCCGGGTGCCGGTCTCGACACCGCCGGTGTCCTCTGTGGACTCGGTGCCGCCCTCTGCATGGCCTCGGGCATCGTGCTGACCAAACGCTGGGGCCGTCCGGAAGGCGTCGGCGTGGCCGCCTTCACCGGCTGGCAGCTGACCGTCGGCGGACTCGCCCTGGTACCGGCCTTTCTCGCGGTGGAAGGCGTTCCCGGCCACCTCACCGGCAGGAACCTCGCCGGTTTCGCCTACCTGAGCATCGTCGGATCGCTGTTCGCCTACGCGGTCTGGTTCCGCGGTATCGAACGGCTGCCCGCGCTGACCGTCTCGTTCCTGGGTTTCGCCAGCCCGCTGACCGCCACCGTGCTCGGCTGGCTCGTGCTCGGCGAGCGGTGGTCGCCGTGGCAGACGGCCGGTGCGGTGGCCGTGCTCGCCGCGGTCGCACTGGCCCAGCCCCGGACACCACGCGCGGTCCCCGAG
>NZ_VJWX01000841.1 GCF_007713715.1 Amycolatopsis rhizosphaerae | reverse complement strand
ATGCTCCACAGCTCCCCGTCGTACCGCAGCGGCACCCCGCCGCCCCGGTGGCGCCACACGCCCAGCGCGACCAGCAGCGGGATCAGCCAGGTGCAGAACGACCACAGCAGCAGCGAAACCCCGGCCACGCGCGCGTGCGGGACCAGGCGGTCGGCTTCGGGGAAGACCAGCAGCCGCGCGCCGGCGAGCACGCTGATGGCCCCGGCACCCATGAACACCCAGTACGGCGCGGTCAGTTCGGCGGGGGTGACCGGGCGGGTGAGCAGGCGGGCCAGGCCCAGCGCGGCCAGCAGGAGGTACAGCACGAGCCCGATCGCCCAGCACACCAGTGCCCCGGCCGTGAGCGCCGCGGGCGCACGGGACTCCTCCAGCGCGGCGACGGCGAGCGACTGGACGCCCACCACCCACAGAAACCAGGTGCCGTCGACCAGGTCGAGGCCCCAGCGGCGCCGTCGGCGGCCCGGATCGGCGATCAGGCCCAGCGGGATCCCGTAGCCGAGCACGAGCCAGGCAAGGGCGCCGAGGGCGAGCAGCACCGCCCACACCCCGGCGGCCCCGGCCAGCGCGAACCGGCCGGCCAGGACCGCGGAGGCGGCGACGAAGGTCAGCAGCGCGAACCCGCGCGGACTCACCGCGTCGGCGAGGAAACGGCCCCGCCACCGCACGCACCGCCAGGCGGAAGCGGCGAGCAGGACCAGATACCCGGCGGAGGCGAGCACGAACAGCGCCGCCGACACCACCGTCAGGCGCAACCCGGAGGCGGCGAAGGACACGATGCCGGTCGCCATCACGAAGGCGAACACCCCGGGATCGAGGTCGCGCACCGCCTCGGCCGTGAACCGCCCCGTCACGAGGCCCGCTCCGGCGACACGTCGTAGACGAGCAGACCGGTCCGCTCGTCCAGGCGTGCTTCCGGACTGGGCCGGTGCACGTGCACGCTCCCGTCGTGCAGCAGGTGGCGCACCTCGGTGCCGGTGGCCAGTACCAGGAAATCGGCGATCATCTTGCGGTGGCAGCGCCACCACAGCGACTCCGCGCACATCACGGCCGTGGGGCGCTCCGCGGCGCCGGCGAGCAGTTCGCCGATCGCGACCAGGAAATCCGGCGACCTCATGTGCCCGGCATAGCCGACGAAGGAACGGTGGCGCAAGGCGGTGTCCGGACTGTCCGGCCGCGGCCTGCGCCAGCCGCCGAGCCGCCGGTCCCACCGGTAGCCGAGGCCCGCGCCGGGGAGCCACCGCTGCAGCGCCTCTCGCCCGGCGTCCGGATTGCGGCGGCTGCCCGGCACGCTACGCACGTCCACGACGCACCGCACCCCCGCCCCGGTCAGCAACCGGGCCAGTTCGGCGGCGCCCGCCGTGCCGTGTCCGAAGGTCAGCACCGCGGGCCGGGTGGTCTCCACGCACCAGGTGTTCCCACCCAGCCTCCGCTCACGCCCCGGCCCGGCC
>NZ_VJWX01000840.1 GCF_007713715.1 Amycolatopsis rhizosphaerae | reverse complement strand
CTATCAGGCCGATACCGGGCAGCTGAGCGCGGGAGCGAACGCTTACACGCAGGAAGGCAGCGCGATCAGCCAGGCGGCGGGGAAGCTGACGCCCACGGTCGCCGCGGGCCAGGTCGGGCAGGGCTTCCAGGACGTGGCGGGCAAGTACGCCGAGGCGTTCGGCAAGTTCAAGGATGGCGTGGCGAAGTACGGCACCGAGGTCACCCAGTTCGGTGGGACGCTGAGCTCGGCCGCGCAGAAGTACTCCGACAACGAGCAGGCCCAGCGGCACGCGATTCCCGGGCAGGACTGACCATGGCTGTCGACAACCCGCTGTACGCGCAGAACGGCTTCGAGGCGATGCTGGCCAAAGATGCCGCCCCGAAGATGTTCACGCCGGACGACATCAAGGAAATGCGCGCCAAGCTGGACGACCCGTATGTCTCCCGCGAGGCCAAGCAGGACATGCTGTACGCCCTGTCGGACATGAACGCGATCACCCCCGAGGAGATCGGCAAATACTCCGGGCTGAACGGCCTGGACACGAACGACATCCTCTTCGGCGGGCGCGCGCCGATGCAGAACCTGAAAAACGGCCAGATGGCCTTGAAGGTCGCGCGCGAGCAGTCCCGTACGGGGGCGGCGAAGAAGGCCCTCGATGACAGTCAGAAGCGGCTCGACGAGGGGAAGTTCAACAACTCCGACGAGATCATCGACCAGGCCGATGTGGCGCTGAGGATCTTCGACGACTTCTACCCCCGGTTCGCCAAGGCCGGAGGGCAGGCGCCACAGGGCGGTGCGGCTGCCCCGGGCGGAGGTCTGGACCCGCAGAGCCTTCGCGAGGCCACCAAGCAGTTCCGCGGTATCGACTTCACCGCCTTCAAGACCGACGCGGACGCGCTGACCCAGGCGGGCAAGGCGGTCACGGACGCCGGCCAGCAACTGGCCTCGGCGTGGGGCACGAACATGGCGGACTGGCAGGGTTCCGCGGCCACCGCGGCGGGCAGGTTCAAGTCCAAGCTAGACGGTGCGGCGGGCCGCTTTTCCCAGGCGCTGGGCAACGCGCCCGCCACGATCACCCAGGGCATCGACACCGTCGAAAAGCAGGTCGTCGACTTCGCCAAGCAGGTGCACAACATCTACGGCGACGGCCTGATGGCGCACCTTTCGCCGCAGCAGGTCGACGAACTGTTGAAGGCCAAGGATGAACTGCCCGGGGTCATCTCCCAGCTGCAACAGAAGATCCAGGAACTGAACAACCGCAGCACCTTCGACAAGGTCGCGGGTGCGGTGATCGGTTTCGCCTTCGGCGGCCTCACCGGTTTGCTCATCGGGGTGCTCGGGATCAGCGTCGCCGACAAGATCACCGAGGACAACATCCAGGAGGAGACCCAGAAGTACCAGCAGGCGCTGGCCGACTCGCAGACGAAGCTGCAGATGTTCGTCACCGACTACTCGACCAAGGCCGGGGCTGTCCAGCAG
>NZ_VJWX01000083.1 GCF_007713715.1 Amycolatopsis rhizosphaerae | reverse complement strand
GCACCGCCCTGCCCGACCTGCTCCGGCGCCAGGTACTGGCGCAGCCCGGCGCCCTGGCGCTCACCTGCGGTGAAACGCGCCTGAGCTACGCCGAACTCGAACGGTCCGCGCTCCGGCTCGGCGCCTTCCTGCGCGAGCGCGGCGTGACGACCGGCGAATGCGTCGGCCTCTACGTCGAACCGTCGCCGGAGACGATGACCGGTGTGTGGGGAATCCTCTCCGCCGGGGCCGCGTATCTGCCGCTTTCGCCCGACTATCCCGAAGAGCGCCTCCGGTACATGCTCGAAGACAGCGGCACCACCACCGTGGTCACCCAGCCCCATCTCACCGGCAGGCTGGCCGCGATCGCCGCGCCCGGGACGCGCATCGTGACGCCGGCCGACGCACAGGGGTGCGAACCGGCCGTGAGCGCGGCCCCGTCGGCGGAGGATCTCGCCTACGTCATCTACACCTCCGGCAGCACCGGCCGCCCCAAGGGCGTGATGATCGAGCACCGCAGCATCGTTTCGCAGCTGCGCTGGCTGCACACGGTGGGGCATCTGGGCACTGACACCGTGATCCTGCAGAAGACCCCGATGAGCTTCGACGCGGCGCAGTGGGAGATCCTCGCACCCGCCTTCGGCGCCCACGTCGTCATGGGTGCCCCCGGCATCTACCGGGACCCGGATGCTCTCGTCGAAGCCATCGCCCGCCACGGCGTCACCACGCTCCAGTGCGTACCGACGCTGCTGCAGGCGCTGCTGGACACCGAAAAGCTCGGCACCTGCACCACGCTGCGCCGTGTCTTCTCCGGTGGCGAAGCCCTTTCCCGCCCGCTGGCGCGGCAGTTCGTCACCGAGATGCCCCGGGCCTCGCTGATCAACCTCTACGGACCGACCGAGTGCACCATCAACGCCACCGCCTACCAGGTCGATCCCGAAGCCATCGAGGACGGTGCCGGGTCGATCCCGATCGGGGTACCGGTGGACAACACCCAGTGCTTCATCCTGGACGACGAGCTCTCGCCCGCGGACATCGGCGAGATCGGCGAGCTCTACATCGGCGGTACGCAACTGGCCCGGGGCTACCTCGGCCGGCCCGAGCAGACCGCGGAGCGCTTCGTCCGCTCGCCGTTCGTGCCCACCGACCGGCTCTACCGCACCGGGGACCTCGCCCACTGGAACCCGGACGGCAGCATCCAGTTCGCCGGCCGGGCGGACAACCAGGTCAAGCTGCGCGGCTACCGCGTCGAACTCGACGAAATCGGGCTGGCCATCGAGGAGCACACCTGGGTCAAGCGGGCGGCGGTGCTCGTCACCGGCGACACTCGCACCGGCTTCGACAACCTGGTGGCCTGCGTCGAACTGAACCCGAAGGAAGCGGCCCTGATGGACCAGGGCAGCCACGGCGCGCACCACCAGTCCAAGCAGAGCAAGCTCCAGGTCAAGGCGCAGCTGTCCAATCCGGGTGTCCGCGACGCCGCGCAGCTCGACGGGAAACCGGTGCTGCCGCTGCCGGGACGGCAGGAGACCGGGCGCCAGCGCCGCGAAACCTTCGCCCGCAAGACCTACCGGTTCTACGAGGGCGGCGAGGTCACTGTGGACGATCTGCGGGCCCTGCTCGGGCACCGGCCCGGGCGCGGGCGATCCCGCGCGCTGGAAGAGCTGACGTTCACCGGGCTCGGAGAGATCCTGCGCTGGTTCGGGCAGTTCCACAGCGAGCAGCGGCTGTTGCCGAAGTACGCCTACGCCTCCCCCGGCGCCCTTTACGCGACCCAGTTGTACCTCGAGGTCTCGGGCGTGGCGGGCCTCGCGCCGGGTATCTACTATTACCACCCGGTCGACCACGGCCTGGTGCGCATCGCGGAGCGGCAAGCGGGTCCGGGCGCGAAACTGTCGGTCCACTTCGCGGGCAGGCACTCGGCGATCGAACCGGTGTACAAGAACAACATCGTCGAGGTGCTGGAGTTCGAAGCCGGGCACATGCTCGGGGTGTTCGAGGAGATCCTGCCCGAGTACGGGCTCGAAATCGTTCCCCAGGGCCATTTCCCGTCCGAAAAGGACAGTCTGGAGATCGCCGCCGAGGACCACTACCTCGGCACGTTCGCGATCCGCCCCGGCACGGACGCCCCGCGCCACGACCCGGCGGAACTCTACGTGCAGGCCCACCCCGGCCGGGTGGCCGGACTGCCCGCGGGCCTGTACCGCTGGGCGGAAGGAGACTTCGTCCGCGTCGCGGACGAGGTCGTGCGGCGGCGGGACGTGATCGCCATCAACCAGCGCGTGTACGACCGGGCGAGCTTCGGCATCGCGGCGGTCGGCCGCGCCACCGAGCCCTGGCTGGACTACCTCTGCCTCGGCGCGAAACTGCACCACCTCCAGCGCAACGGCCTGGGGCTGGGTTTCATGTCCTCGGGCTACAGTTCCAAGACCGGTCATCCGCTGCCCGCCGCTCGGCGGCTCGACGCGATCCTCTCCGGCGCCGGGATCACCCCTGGCGCGTCGTACTTCTTCCTCGGCGGGCGGGTCAGCGACGAACAGATCCGCAGCGAGGGCATGCGCGAGGACGCGGTGCACATGCAGGGCCCGGCGGAGCTGATCCGCGACGACCTGGCGCGGCTGCTGCCCGACTACATGATCCCCAACCAGGTGCTGGTGCTCGACGAGCTTCCCCTGAGCGCGAACGGCAAGGTCGACCGCACCGCGCTGGCCGCCTCCCCCCTGGTGCGCTCGGCCCGCACGGACACTCCCCACGTCGCCCCGTCCACCGGAACCGAACGACGGCTCGCCGGGCTGTGGGGCGCCGCGCTGAAGTACGACCAGGTGTCCACAGAGGACGACTTCTTCGCCTCCGGCGGCAACTCCCTCATCGCGGTCATGCTGGTGAACCGGATCAACGAGGCCTTCGGCACACGGCTGCCACTGCAGGTGCTCTTCGAACACCCGAAGCTGGCCGATCTCGCGGACCGGATCGGGCGCGGGGCGGCGGAAGCCTCCTCACGGCTGGTGCCGCTGCACGGGGCGGGCGAGCCCGGGACGCCGGTGTTCTGCTGGCCCGGCCTCGGCGGCTACCCGATGAACCTGCGCGGGCTCGCCGCCGCCACCGCACTGGGCGGCCCGTTCTACGGCGTGCAGGCACGCGGCATCAACCCCGGGGAAGAGCCCTACGCCACGATCCGGGACATGGCCGCCGCCGACGTGGGCGAGATCCGGCGGATCCAGCCGTCCGGCCCCTACCGGCTGTGGGGCTACTCCTTCGGGGCCAGGGTCGCCTTCGAAGCCGCCTGGCAGCTGGAACAGCTGGGTGAGCGCGTCGAGCACCTCCTGCTGATCTGCCCTGGCAACCCGAAGGTCCACGGCACCGGTTCCGATCACGACCGGACGGCGTCCTTCGCCAACCCGGGGTACCTGACCATCCTGTTGTCCGTCTTCACCGGGACGATCGCCGGGCCGGAGGTGGCACGCTGCCTGGCCGAGGTGACCGACGAGGACACCTTCACCGCCTTCGTCCACGAGCACAACCCCGCGCTGGACGAGCAGATGATCCGGCGGATCACGCGAATCGTGGGCCAGACCTACGAGTTCGAATACAGCTTCCGTGAACTGGTGCGGCGGCGCCTGAACGCCCCGGTCACGATCTTCAAGGCCACCGGCGACGACTACTCGTTCATCGAAGGCAGGTCCGGCTACTCCGCCGCTCCCGCCGCGGTGGTCGAGCTGACCGGCGACCACTACGGCGTGCTCAAGGAGCACGGGGTGGGCGAACTCGCCGGCGCCATCCACACCCGGCTGCTGGGCTGACCTCACCGGAAAACCTGGAGACTCTCATGCCGGAAGAACCCCTGTTCCACGCGGCACCGGAAGACCGGCTGGACGCCGCGCTGCGCCAGGGCACGCACCGCGAACGCGTCCACGACCAGTTCGAGCTGTCGGCCTCCCCTTCGGTCCAGGGCAGCCCGCACCTGTTCCTGGCCGACGGGCGGAACCTGCGCAACCCCGGCATCCGATTCCGGTGGTCGGCGCCGTAGGGAAAGGGCTTTCCCGTCATCACCGGCCACCAGCCCGAAATCCGGCCCCGCATCGTGGACGCGGCCTTCGAAGCACTTCCCGCGTCCTGAGTTCCCGCCACCGCAATACCCATGAAGAAGAAGGAGAATCATGTCGACGGCCACCTCCGGCACGGCTACCCGCCCCGCCACCCGGACCGTTCCCAGCCCGCTCGATCTGGGCCTGCTGCTGGCCCGCGTCATCCCGTTCGGGGTGCTCGCCGTGTTCGGCGCGCAGAAGCTCTTCGGCGCGTTCGGGGGCAGCGGTCTGTCCGGCACCGAGGCCGCGTTCGCGCAGATGGGCTACCACCCCGCGCTGTTCTTCGCGGTCCTCGGCGGGGCCAGTGAGCTCATCGGCGGGCTGCTGCTGATGTTCGGGCTGCTCACCCCCCTCGGCGCCGCGATGGCGATGGGCGTGATGATCAACGCGTTCAGCGCGGTGTCGAGCGCGCCCCTGAGCACCTCGGGCTTCCCGATCGTGGTCGGCGGACTCGCGCTGGCCCTCGCCTTCACCGGTCCCGGCCGGTACTCGCTCGACGCCGGCCGCCCGTGGCAGCGCACGGGACTGGCCTGGGGCGGGCTGAGCGTCGCGCTCGCCGTGGTCACCGCCGTCGCCTCGCTGCTGGCATCCTGACCGGAAACAACCGGAAACGCCGGGCCGCCGGGGGAATCCGGCGGCCCGGCGCGTTTTCCCCTGGCGCGCGGGTACCTCCCGGTCATGCCCGACACCACCGAAGAGGACTTCAACACCCTGGCCGGGAGCCTGGACTACCCGATGTTCGTGGTCACCGCGACCGGTGACGCGGGCCCGGCGGGATGCCTGGTCGGCTTCGCCACGCAGTGCAGCATCGCCCCGCCCCGTTTCATGGTGTGGCTGTCGAAGAACAACCGCACCTACCGGATCGCCCGCGACGCGCCGGTTCTCGCCGTGCACGTGCTCGACCGGGACGCCGCCGCGCTGGCGGAACTGTTCGGCGGGCGGACCGGGCACGACACGGACAAGTTCGCGCAGTGCTCGTGGCGTCCCGGCCCGGCCGGGGTGCCGATGCTGGACGAGGTGGCCGCGCTGTTCGTCGGGCACGTCCTCGAACGGTACGACACCGGCGACCACGTGGGATTCCTGCTGCGCCCCACCTCGGTGCAACTGGGGCATCGGGGCGACGGGCTGTTGACGTTCCAGGACGTCCGCGATCTCGAACCGGGCCACCGAGCCTGACGCCAAGGCGCGGCCGGGCGTCCACTTCGGACGTCCGGCCGCGCGTCCGGTCCACCTAGGCGTCCTCGCGGTCCGGGTTCTCCAGGCGGAAGAAGTTGCTCTGCGTGCCGTCGGTGCGCTCCTCCTGGTAGATGAAGTTCAGGCCCCGCTGATCGAAGGTCTCGAACCACTCGTCCCAGTCGATGTGCCGCAGGTCCTTCCCGCCGTAGCCGGGAAAGTCGAACCGCAGCACCCCCGGCCTGCCGCCGTGCTCGGTGCCCGGCACCGTGGCGGGCTGCGCGTCCCGGCGCTCGGCCCACCCGCGGATGACGTCGTGGCTGGTGGTGACCAGGCTGCGGCCCTCGCGTTCGGGCTCCTCCTCCGGGGAGGAGATCTCCTGCGCGTACTTGACCGATTTCGTCTCCTTCGAGCCCGGCTGCGCGCCACCGCCGTGGCTGCCCTCGCTGCGCGGTGTGGGGGCTCCCTGCGTTTCCCGGCCACCCGCCTCGGCGAGGGCCTTCACCAGGTCACCCTTGTGCATGTGCGAGGTGCCGCTCAGCCCGAGCTCCCGTGCCCTGGCCCGGAGTTCGTCCACCTTCATGTCCTCGAGTTCGGACTCCGTGAGCGTCTGTTTCCCCTGCCGGGTCTTCGCCATGTCTGCCCTCCTTCCTGCGTCGTCCGGTACGGCATACCCGCTCGCCGCGCGTTCATAACCGCCGCCTCAGCCCCACCAGAAGGCGGTCGCGATGATGGCGTAGAGCGAAACCAGCGCCAGCCCCTCGAACCACGTGCCCTCGCCGTCGAGCACGACCAGCACGGTGATCACCACGGCGAGCACGAGCGCGGCGATCAGCAGCGGCGGCAGGACCAGGGTGAACGCCGCCGCGCCGAGCAGGGGTGCGACGAGCACCAGCACCGGTGCGAGGACCAGCGCGATCTGCAGTGGGCTCTGCAGGATCACCGACAGCGCGTATTCGGCCCGGCCCGCGGCCGCGAGCCGGATGCCCACCACGTTCTCCACCGCGTTGCCCGCGATCGCGACGATCACCAGTCCGGCGAAGGCCTGCGAGATGTGCAGCGAGTCCATCGCGGGCTGCAGCCCCTCGACGAACCAGTCCGAGACGAGTGCGGCACCGGCGCCGGCCACGGCCAGCACGCCGAGCCCGACCGGCAGCGGCCATTCCGGGGGCCGGGCCCTGGCCTGCTCCGCACCGGAGGGCTCCCGCAGGGCCGGGGTGGCCAGCGACAGCCCGAACAGCACGAGCAGGATCACCGAGACGATCCGGGAAAGCATCGCCTCGTGACCGAGCGCGGGGGTGTGCAGCAGTGCGGTGAGCGCGGGCACCAGCATCGCCGCGACCGACAGCACGAGCATCAGGCTCAGCATGCGTGCCGGTCCCGTGGCGAATTTCAGCGGCCCGCGGCGCAGAGCGCCGACCGTGAAGGCCAGCCCCAGCACGAGCAGCACGTTCGCCAGGATCGAGCCGACGATCGCCGCCTACACCACGCCGATCAGCCCGGCACGCAGCGCGAAAATCCCCACGAACAGCTCGGGAAGGTTACCGAGCGCGCTCTGCACGACTCCGGTCAGTGTCGCGCCGAGCCGGTCGCCCAGCGCCTCGACCCCGCGTCCCACCAGCCGCGCGAGCAGGGCCAGCGCCACCGCACTGAGCAGGAACACCACCACTTCGACGAGCCCGGCGGCTCGCACCGCGTACGCGGCGAGCACGGCGAGTACGCACAGTGCCAGCAGCCGGTGGTCCGCCCGCGTCAGCCGGGGACCGGTCTCGCTCCCGGTCCCCGGCGGTCCTTCGCGGGCCGCCCCGTCTCGCATCGAAGGGGGACCTACCCGTCCTGGGCGAGGCCAAACGGGGGCTCGCGCCGAAGCAGGAGCGTCAGGAACAGCGCGCCCGCGACGAGAAGGGCGCTGGCCCACACAGGCCCTCGCTGGGCCAGCCCGGTCCCCAGTGTCGCCGCGGCCAGGACCGGCCCCGCGGCGGCTCCGACGTTGAGCGCGGCCGTGGCGTACGAGCCCGCCATGGTGGGCGCCTCCGCGGCCTCGTAGAGCGCTCGGGTGATCAGCGTGCTGCCCACAGCGAAGGACAGCGCGCCCTGGGAGAAGGACAGCACCAGCAAGGCCCCTGGTTCGGCGGCGGCGAAGCCGAGGACGATCCAGCCCGTGAGCAGCAACGGTCCCCCCACCGCGAGCACGAGGCCGGGACGCCGGTCGGAAGCCCGGCCGGCGGCGGTGACACCGGCGAAGGATCCCAGGCCGAACAGCACCAGCACCACCGGTATCCACAGTGGACCGAGCAGGGCCACCCCGGTCACGATCGGCGCCAGGAATGTGAAGGTGCCGAAGGTGGCGGCGTTGACCAGCGCGCCGAGCAGCAGAACCAGGATCAGCCGCGGTCGCCGGAGCGCGCCCAGTTCCCGGCGCAGATCCGGGATTCCCGCCCCGGGCAGGCCCGCCGTGGCGGGAATCCCTTTCATCACACCGAAAACGCAGGGCAGGCACAGGAGCGCGACCACCCCGAACGTGGCACGCCAGTCGAGCAGCGTCCCCAGCAGCGCACCGGCCGGGACCCCGGCGATCACGGCGGCCGTGGTACCGCCCAGCAGGACCGCCAGTGCGCGGCCCTTGCGGTGCGCGGGAACGAGGTCGGCGGCGGCGGTGAGGGCGAGGGCGAGGAACCCGGCGTAGGCGAGCGCCGCGACCACCCGGGTGGTGAACAGCACGCTGAAGGTTCCGGTGCTCGCACCGACGGCGTGGGCGCCCAGGAACAGGACCAGGAAACCCACCAGGCCGGACCGCCGCGGCCACGGACGCGCGAGCGTCGCCATGAGCGGGGCGCCCACGATCATGCCGAGGGCGAAGGCAGGCACCAGCAGCCCCGCCGTGGCGATCGGGACGCCGAGGTCCGCGGCGATGTCCGGCAGCAGGCCGGCGAGCATGAACTCCGAAGTGCCCATGGCGAACACCGCCATGGCAAGCAGGAACAGCGAAAAAGGCATCGAACGACTCCGAGGTGAGGAGAGAACGGTTGAGACGTCTCGTCACCCCTCTCAGCGCCCCGCCACTCCCGTCGTCCACCAGGGCAGGTGGCAGACGGGGCCGGTGGTTACCGGCGGTTCGGTGATCCGGTGATTCGGTGGTTCGGGGGGCTGACGGGGTGACCGAAAGCCCCCACCCTGGATGCCTCTGGACTCGACACGCGCCCCACACTACCCACCCCGCGCCACGCCCGGCCACTCGCCGCGGACTCAGGCGGCGTTGGTGAGGGGTTCGGGTTCGCTGCGGTAGGTGCGACCGGCCGGGGAGGTGATCTCCAGCGTCCCGGTGGCGGTCATGTGGTGGTGCCAGCCGGGTTCGTCCTTGAGGCGATGGTCTCGGCGGCACAGCCCGCAAAGATTGGCGCTGTCGGTGCCGCCGCCCTGGGCCCAGGGCTCGACATGATCCAGGTCGCAGGCCTGGACCGGACGATGACACCCCGGCACCCGACACTCCCTGTCTCGCACCTGGACCAGTTCTTTGGTGGCGATGGGTGGCCGGTAGCGATGACGTCCCACCTCGATCGGTGTGCCGGTCATCGGATCGGTGATGACCCGCCGGATCGTCGCATTCGCGGCGATCTCCCGCGCCAGTTGGGCGGGAATCGGGCCGTGCCCGGCGAGCTCGGCAGGCTCGTTACGCAACCCGGTCCAGGTCAGGAAATCCAGATACACAAACACTTCCCCCCGCGGCCGCTCCACCTCACCAGCAACACCCAGACACAGATCGGAGAACACGTCCGCCCGAAGCTCGTCCAGGGTGCGCTCCTCTCCCCTGCTCCGCAGCCCCCGGGCGACACGATCCACCCGCCCATAGATCGTCGCGGCGATCTCCGCCGGAAGATAGGCGTACAGCGTCGCCATGCCCTCGTCCTCGTGGCACAACTGAACACTGCGGGACCGCTTGCGCTCCTCACACCGCCGCGTGTACCCGTCCGGATCGACCCGGGCGACAGTCCTGTTCACCAAGCGCCGCACCGACGTCGCATCCCGCGTGGTGATCTTCCCCGCCACCCGCGCATCGACCTCCCGCGCCTGCTCATCGGTCAGGACCGAGGTCTGATCGGCCACCTTCGACGCCCGATACGGATCCAGCACACCCCGCCTCATCACCTCAAACGTCGAAGGCAACCGTTGTGCCAAATCCCGGGCCAATGACACCTGCCCCTCCGCCTGGCGCGCACCATAATGCAATTCGAGAGCGACCTCCTTCGCCACCGAATCCGCATCCCCCAACGCCGCCACCGCGGCCAGTTTCACCGCCTGACACGCATTCGAACACGCCTCAGCCGCCACGATCAGCGACAACACCTCATCCCGCTCCAACGCGGCGATACGCTCGTACAGTTCCGGATCGGGCCCGGAAAACCCCCAGTTCTCGGTCACGTCACGATTCTATCGAGGACACACCGCCAACAGCATCACACGATCAGGGATACTTCGAACACGAATTCGAACATTCTTCACTGAGTTGCACTGGCCTGGTCTGGTCGGCATGAGGATGGGCGTGGAGTCCCCGGTAGAAGAACTCTCGACGTTCTGGCCGAGTAGGCACCAGACCTGCGTGAAACCCTGCGGCAGGCCAACGCCGAGGGCGCCAAGCACGTCGTCTTGGCACTCCGGCAATGGCCCGCGAGCCTGGCGGGCCGCGGCTGAAAAACCGCCACCGAGCCACCCTGCAGACGGAGCGCTACCCGAGTTCGGCGAGTTGCGGGACGGCCGGTGCCATTTCCTCGATCCAGGCCGCCGGAGTACGGGTGATCGGGGTGACCATCACGGCATGCACGCCGAGCTTGGCGTAGTCGGCCATGCCGCGGACGAACTCGTCCCGCTTGTCCGGGGTCGGCCGGGGGTTGTTGGGCGTGATGGTCTTGCGGATCTCGTCGTAGTCCCGGCCCACCTCGTCGCAGTGCCGCCGCAGCACGCCGAGTTTGTGCTCGACGTCCGCGGGCGAGGTGGCGAAGAGGTTGCACGCGTCGCCGTAGCGGGCGACCAGCCGCAGCGTCTTCTTCTCCCCGCCCCCGCCGATGAGCACCCTGGGCCGCCTGATCGGCTGCGGCGAGCACAGCGTCTCGGCCAACCGGTAGTGCTTGCCCTCAAACGGGCCGTTGTTTTCCGGATCCCACATCTGCGCGCAGATGCGCAGCGTCTCCTCCAGGCGCTCGAATCGTTCGGCCAGCGGGGGGTACGGCACGCCGAGCCCATGGTGCTCGCGCTCGTACCACGCGGCGCCGAGGCCGAGCACGGCCCGCCCACCGGACAGCACGTCGAGCGTGGTGACGATCTTGGCGAGCAGACCGGGGTGCCGGTAGGTCACCCCCGAGACGAGGAGGCTGAGGTCGATTTTGGAGGTGTGCGCGGCGAGGTAGCCGAGGGTGGTGTACCCCTCCAGCATGTTCGCCTCCGCGGGAAACCCGGTCGGCTCGATCTGGAAGTAGTGGTCCATGAACGACAACCAGGTCGCCCCGGACTCCTCCGCCGCGGCGCCGACCCTGGCGAGTTCACCGGCGATGGCGGCGGTACCGCCCTCGATGTCGAAAACGGGAATGTGGAAGCCGAGCTCCATGAAATGATTCCTCACGCGTGGCTGGTTCTTCTCGGCCACCGTAGCTGCTGGAGCGCGCTCCAGGTCAAGCCCGGGCCACCAGCCCGACCCGCCGAACGTGGGACACAACCGAAAACAAGCACAGCGGCAGGGCCGTGAGGGCATCCCTCACGGCCCTGCCGCGGCTCACCTGCCGCTGGAGTACAGAGTGGACACCTCGGCGTCGGACAGGGCCCGGTCGTAGAGGTGCACCTGGTCCACCGCGCCGTCGACGTAGTCGACCGGGTTGCCCCCGTACTGGCCGCGGCCGATCACGGTGTGCCCGGTCGCCGCCTCACCGAGGCACACGGACCTCGTCGCCGCCAACTGGCCGTCGACGTAGAGCTTCAGCGTGCCCGAAACCGCGTCACGGACGCCGACGAGGTGGTACCACCGGTTCGCCTCCGGCGCCGCCGGGGCCAGGGCCCTGGCACCCACGACGCTGAACGCCAGCCGGTGGTCGGCGCCCGAGTACTGCAGGTAGAACGCGCTGTGGTCCCCGCCGTCCTGGCTCACCACGGTCTGGAACCCGTCGCCGGGCGCGGTGAACTTCACCCAGGCCGCCACGCTGTAGCTGCCCTCGGTGTCGAGCAGGGCCGCACCGGTGTCGGCGAACTGGCCGGAACCGTTGGTGGCCAGCGCCGATCCGCTCTCCCCCGCCGTCCACGACGCACCGCCGACGAGCGTCGCGTCGTGGCCGCCGACGACGTCCTTGGCGACCGTGCCCGCGTTCTCGTCGAACGGATACGCGGCGATGCCGTCGATGCCCGGCGTGCCGGAAGCCACCACGGGCCCGGCGTGGGCCGCACCCGTGACGCCGTTGATCACGTCCAGGTTCGCCGCCCGTACCGCCGCGAAGTCCATCTTCTTCACCTGCCGGTCGTAGGTGAGGAACCCGTTGACCTCCTTTTCGACGTCGGTGGTCTGCGTGTAGACCCCGGCGGACACCCCGCACCGCTGCGCGACCAGCTTCAGCCGTTGCTGGAGTTCCGCGTAACGGCGGGTCAGCGTCGCGCTGTCCGGCTCCATCTCGTAGGCGAAACTGCCCGACGGGTCGAACTGGTGACCGTCCACTTTGAGCCCCAGCCCGCCGTACTCACCGTCGACCGCGGCCCGCGTTCCCGACTGCACGGGAGAGCCGGGGCCGGTGTAGGTGTGGTCGTCGTAGAGGTCGCCCCGGCCGCTGTCCGGTTCGGACCGGCAGCAGTTCACCCCCGACTCCGCGTCCACCAGCCTGCTCGGGTCCCAGGCTTTGACCTCGTCGGCGATCCGGCCGACCTCGTAGTCGCCCCAGCCCTCGTTGAACGGCACCCAGGTGACGATCGACGGGAAGCTGCGGTGCTGGTCGATCATCCGGTGCAGTTCGGACTCGAAGTTCACCCTGGCCGCCGGGCCGGGCTCGACGTCGTCCTTCATCGCGGGCATGTCCTGCCACACCATCAGGCCGAGCTTGTCCGCGTAGTAGTACCAGCGGTCGGGTTCGACCTTGATGTGCTTGCGCACCATGTTGAACCCGAGCGCCTTCTCCTGCTCGAGGTCGGACTTCAGCGCCGCGTCGGTGGGCGCGGTGTAGATGCCGTCGGGCCAGAACCCCTGGTCCAGCGGGCCGATCTGCATCACGAACTTCCCGTTGAGCAGCATCCGTTCCCGGCCGTCGGCGGTCCTGCCCACCCCGATCGAGCGCAGGCCGAAGTAGGACCCGGCCTCGTCCCCGCCGGAGAGCCGGACCTGGAGGTCGTACAGGAACGGGTCGTCCGGCGACCACAGGTGCGGATTGCGGATGCCCAGTTTCAGCGGCTGGTTCGCGTCCCCGCCGGCGTGGCCGACGACGGTGCCGTGGTCACGGGCGATGACTTCGACGTGCTGGCGGACGGGGCCGCCGACCTGGGCGGTCACCGTGACGGAACCGCTCGCGACGTCGGGCACGATGTCGAGCCGGTCGATGTGCGCGGGTGTGACCGGCTCCATCCACACGGTCTGCCAGATGCCCGAGGTGGGGGTGTAGAAGATGCCGTCACCGGGCGACCGCTGCTTGCCCAGGGGCTGCCCGCCCTGGTCGTTGGGATCGGTGACGCCGACGATCAGTTCCTGGTCCCGGCCGGTGGTCAGCGCGTCGGTGACGTCGACGGTGAACGAGTCGTAGCCACCGGTGTGGTGCGCGACGGTCCTGCCGTTGACGATGACCGTCGCCTCGTAGTCCACGGCCTGGAAGTGCAGGAGCAACCGCTGCCCCCGGCCGATCCGCCAGTCGCGGGGTACCTGGAAACCCCGCCGGTACCACATCTGCGTCTCGTGCCGCATGATCCCGGACAGCGCGGATTCCACCGGGTAGGGCACGAGGATGCGTTCGGGGAGAGCGCGGCCGACGGGCGCGGCATCCCCCGGCCCTGCCTTGGCGAATTCCCAGACACCGTTGAGGTTCTGCCATTTCTGCCGGGTCAGCTGTGGCCGCGGATACTCGGGCAGTGCGTTCGACGGCGAGACGTCGGCGGTCCAGGGCGTGCTCAGGGGCGGCGTGAGCCGATGCCATTGCGGGGTGTCCCCGGCGTGCGCGGCGGGGACCGCGAAGCCGAGGAGCGCGACGACGAAGGCGAACAGCATCGCCGTCCAGCGGGCACGGGACATGAATGACCTCCTCCACGTGATGCGGGCAAGGAAGGGCACCACGGGCGGGGTTACCCCCGGGTGCGGGCGAGCAGACGCTGGATCACCACCACGACGAGCAGGAAGGCCCCGCTCACCACGGTCTGGTAGTTGGCGTCGAGGGTGCCGATCTGGTTGATGACGTTCTGGATGAGGGTCCGCAGCAGGACGCCGACGAGCGTGCCTGCGATGGTTCCGGCACCGCCGACGAGCAGCGTCCCGCCGATGACGACCACCGAAATCGCGTCGAGTTCGGTGCCCACCCCGATCACGGTGACCCCGGAGCGCAGGTAGGCCGCGGTCAGCACGCCCGCGAAGGAGGCGAGGGCGGCGCTGAGCACGTACAGCTTGATCTTGGTGCGCGCCACGGGCAGTCCCATGAGCAGCGCGGACTGCTCGGCGCCACCGATCGCGAACACGGAATGCCCGAAGGCGGCGCGTCGCAACAGGACGGAGCCGAGTCCGAACAGGACGAGCGCGAGATACACCGGAACGCCGATGCCGAGCAGTTTCCCCTGTCCCAGCTGGAGAAACGGGGAGCCGCCCTCGACCCGGTAGGTGTCGGCCCCCTCGCCGGTGATGGCGAGCAGGAGGCCGCGGGCGAACAGCAGCGTCGCGAGCGTCACGATGAACGGGGCCATCCCGGTGCGCGCGATGAGCAGGCCGTTGACCAGGCCGATCAGTGAGCACACCGCGAGCGGCAGGACGATCGCCACGATCGTGCCGTACTGGCTGCCGTACGCGGCGAGCACCCCGCCGAGCGCGTACACCGAACCGACGGACAGGTCGATGCCGCCGGAGATGATCACGAAGGTCATGCCGAGCGCGATGATCGCGAGGAACGAACTCTGCAGCGCCAGATCGCGCAGGTTGTCGGCCGACCCGAAATGCGGGAAGGACAGCCAGGCGACGACGGCGCCGAGCACGAGCACCACGGCGGCGCCCTGCCGCTGCAGCAGTCCGGCGACAGTGGTGTTGCGGGTGGCGTTACGGGTGGTGTTGCGGGTGGTGTTGGGGCCCGTCGGTGCGGCGGTGGCGGTCATCGGCCGCTCCGTTCGCGGGCGAGGTAGACCGCGACGACGATGATGGCCGCCTGAGCCATCTGCGCCGCCGAGTCCGGGAGATCGTGCTTGATGAGCGTGGCGTGCACCAGTTGCATGAGCAGGGCGCCGAAGACGGTGCCGAGCACCCGGACCCGTCCGCCGGTCAGGGGGGTGCCGCCGACGACGACGGCGGTGATCGCGGACAGCTCCATCAGCTGCCCGAGGTCACTGGGGTCGCCCGCGCCCAGCCGCGCGGTCGCCAGCACCCCGGCGACGGCGGCCAGCCCGCCGGAAAGCGCGTACACAGTGAGCAGCACGCGCCGGACCGGGAGCCCGGCGAGGGCGCTGGCCGCCCGGTTGCCGCCGATCGCGACCAGCCTGCGGCCGAAAGCCGTGCGCTGCACCAGAAGTCCGGCCAGCACGGCCAGCACGCCCGCGACGAGCACCATGACGGGGACGCCGAGGACGTCCCCGGTGCCCAGCGCCAGGAACGCGGGATTGTGCAGCCCGACCAGCTGCCCGTGGGCGAGGACCAGTGCCAGCCCGCGCCCGCCGACGAGCAGGGCGAGCGTGGCGATGATCGGCTGGATGCCCAGGAAGGCGACCAGGAAACCACTGAACAGTCCGGAAAGGACACCGGCGGCGAGTGCGGCGGCGATCGCCGCCGCCGGTCCGGCGCCGAGGTAGAGCGGGACGAGGGCGGCCGTCAGCGCCATCACCGACCCGACCGACAGGTCGATGCCCTCGGTACCGATGACCAGCGCCATCCCGAGCGCGACGATGCACACGGGCGCCGCCTGCACCAGCTGGGTGCGGAAGTTGGCTGCGGACAGGAAGTTCGCCGTGAACAGGGCGTTGAACAGCAGCAGCACGCCCACGGCGAGGTAGACGCCGTACCGCTGAAGCCAGGCCGTGACCCGGACGCGGTCAGGTGCGGTGAACGTGGCCGTGGCCATCGTGTCCCCCTCCCGCGGATTCGGCCGCGATGGCGGCCAGGACGTTCTCCTCGGTGATCGCCTCCCCGGTCAGCTCCCCCGCCACCGCACCGTCGGCGAGCACGACCACCCGGTCCGCGCCGTCGATCAGCTCCTCCAGTTCCGACGAGATCAGCAGCACGCCGAGTCCTTCCTCGGCGAGTTCGCCGATCAGGGCCTGGACCTCGGCCTTGGCGCCGACGTCGATCCCGCGCGTCGGCTCGTCCAGCAGCAGGACCTTCGGCCCGGTGGCCAGCCACCGCGCGAGCAGGACCTTCTGCTGGTTGCCGCCGGAGAGTTCGGCGGCCTTCTGTTCCGGGCTCGCGGCCTTGATCCGCAGCCGGTCCATGAAGATCCGCACGATCCTGTCCTGGCGGGACCTGCTGACCAGCCCGAACCGGGAGAGCCGCGGCAGTGCGGCCAGGACGATGTTCTCCCGGACCGACAGGTGCGGGATGATCCCGTCGGCCTTGCGGTCTTCGGCCAGCAGTCCGATTCCGGCGCGCACGGCCGCCGCCACCCGGCCGCGCTTCACCGGTCTCCCGGCGAGCAGCACCGTCCCGTCTTCCAGCGGGAAGGCCCCGATGATCGCCCGTGCCGTCTCGCTCCGGCCCGAGCCGAGCAGTCCCGCCAGTCCCACCACCTCGCCGGGCCGGATGCTCAGCGAGACACCGCGCAGCCTGCGCATCCCGGTCAGGTTTTCGGCCCGCAGCAACGGTTCCCCGCCGACCTCGTGCGCCTTTCCGTCACCGGTGCCCCCTTCCTCGCGAATCCGGCGGAGCTCCCGGCCCAGCATGAGCGAGACCAGTTCGATCCGCGGCAGGCCGGGCAGCGGTCCACTGTGGACGACGCGGCCGTCGCGCAGCACGGTCACGCTGTCGCACAACCGGTAGAGCTCGTCCATGCGGTGGCTGACGTACACCACGGCGATGCCCCGGCGGTGCAGCCGGTCCAGTACCTCGAACAGTTTCTCCGCTTCGCGCGGTTCCAGTGACGAGGTCGGCTCGTCCATGATGACGACCCTGGCGTCGGTGGAGACGGCACGGGCCAGCGCCACCATCTGCTGCGCGCCGACACCCAGCGAGTGCAGCGGACGGCGGACGTCGCCGGTGATGCCGAAGCCGGCGAGCAGTCCGGCGGCCGCGGCCTGCATCGCCTTCCGGTCCACGAGACCGGTCCTCGTCCGGGGTTCACGCCCGAGGAAGACGTTCGCGGCGATGCTCATCAACGGAACGAGGTTGACCTCCTGGTAGATGGTCGAGATCCCGGCGCGCTGGGCCTCGTCCGGCCGCCGGAAGGCGACCGGCTCGCCGAGATAGCGGATTTCGCCCTCGTCCGGGCGGTGCACCCCGGTGAGCACCTTGATCAAAGTGGACTTCCCGGCCCCGTTCTCCCCCACCAGCGCGTGCACTTCGCCGGGCCGGAGCGTGAAGGCGACGTCGTCGAGCGCGAGTGTTCCCGGGAACCTCTTGGTGACGCCGCGGACTTCGAGGACCGGTCTCGTCGTCATCGCGGGCCCTTCGGAGGCGGGACCGGTGTCGGTGGCGGCGGTCATCAGTACGCGTTCCCGGCCTTCTGCGCCGCATTGGTCTCGTCGTAGGAATCGTCACTGATCACGATGCTCGCGGGAACCGGCCGGCCGTCGGCGAACTGCTGCAGCGTCTGGAAGGCGAGCCGCCCGAAACGCGGGTTCGACTCGATGACGGCGTTGTAGCTGCCGTCCGCGATGAGCTGGACCGCGTTGCGCGTACCGTCGATCGAGACGATCTTGACGTCCTTGCCCGGGGTCTTGCCCGCGGTGCGCAGCGCGTTGACCGCGCCGACGCCCATTTCGTCGTTCTCCGCATAGACCGCGGTGAGATCGGGATGGCTCTGGATGAGCTGTTCCATCACGGCCTGCCCCTTGGACCGGTCGAACTCGCCGGTCTGCTCGGCGACCACGCTCAGTCCCGGCGTTTTCGCCAGTTCTTCCTTGAAACCCTGGGTCCGGTCGGTGGTGACGTTGTTGCCCGAGGAGCCGAGCAGGATCGCGACCTTGCCGGTCCCGCCGCTGACCCGGGCGAGCTCGGCGGCGGCCCGCCTGCCCTGCTGGACGAAGTCGGAGCCGATGAAGGTCAGGTAGTCGGTACACGGCTGCGAAGTGACCTTGCGGTCGATCGTGACCACGGGGACCTTCTTCGCCTTCGCCGCATCGAGTGCGGGCTGCAGGCCGTCGGAGTTCAGCGGCGCGACGATGAGCAGCTGGGCACCGCGGTCCAGCAGCGACTTGATGTCGCCGATCTGCTTGTTGAGATCGCTCTGGGCGTTGGTGACCAGCAGATGGTCCGCCGGGATGCCGAGCGCCGCGGCCTCGTCGCGGATCGACTGCGTCTCGGCGATCCGGAACGGGTTCGCCTCCTTTTCGGACTGGGAGAAACCGATGATCGCGGTCTTCGGATCGATCTTCGGATAACCGGTCCTGCTGAGCGTGCAGGCGTCGCCTGCGGGGGCGGCGGAAGCCACGGAAGCCGCCGAGGCGGCCGGGCCGCCGCCTCCGGTGGACGGGGTGGCGGACTGCTCGCGGCTGGTGCACGCGGCGAGCAGGAGTACGGACGAGGCCGCGGCGATCAGCGCGGCGCGGGGACCGGGACGACGAACGGACAGGGGCACGACTACTCCTCGGGGCAGCGACGTCGATGACCCACTCACCGGAGTGACTCAGGTCACTTCGGAAGCTGAAACCAGTTTTACATCGTTGGAACAACGTTGTAAAGCCGCCGGTCGAAGGTACGATCTGAGCAGTTCGAGGTGAAGGGACCGCTCGTGGCCGTGACCCTGAAAGACGTCGCGAGGCTCGCCGGGGTGTCGGTGAAGACCGTGTCCAACGTGGTGAACGGCTACGCCTTCGTCAAGCCGGAGAACCGCAGGCGCGTGGAGGAGGCGCTCGCCACCACCGGCTACCGCCCGAACCTCGGCGCCCGCAACCTGCGCCGCGGCCGTACCGGCTTCCTGGCGCTGATGGTGCCCGAACTGAACATCCCGTACTTCGGCGAACTGGCCGGACTGGTCCTCACCGCGGCGCAGAAGCGCGGCTGGGCCGTCCTCATCGAACAGACACAAGGGACACGCGACCGGGAGCGCGACACCCTGGCCTCGCTCGGCCCGCATCTGGTGGACGGGGCGCTGGTGCATCCGGAGGCACTGGAGGCGGCGGACTTCCCCGACCCGTCCGGCGGGATCCCGCTGGTGATGCTGGGCGAGCACGCGGTCGACGTGCCGATCGACCGCGTGGCCATCGACAACGTGCTCGCCGCGCGGACCGCCGTGCGCCATCTGGCCGGACTCGGCCGCCGCCGCATCGCGGCGATCGGCCTCAACGCGGCGCGCGGCACCAGCGACCAGCGGATGGCCGGGTACCGGGCGGCGCTCGCCGAGCGCGGTCTGTCCTATGAGGACGAGCTGGTCGCCCCGGCGGAGAAGTACCACCGGGCCGACGGCGCGGCCGCGATGCGGGCCCTGCTGGCCCTGCCCACGCCGCCGGACGCGGTGTTCTGCTTCAACGACCTCCTCGCGATCGGCGCGCTGCGGGCGGCCACCGAATGCGGCCTGCGGATTCCGGAGGACGTCGCGATCGCCGGGTTCGACAACAACGAGGAAAGCGCGTTCTGCACCCCGACGCTCACCACCATCGCCCCGGACAAGACCGCGCTGGCCGAAGCCGCCATCGACCTCGTCTGCCGCCGGATCGCCGGCGAGGCTTCGGCGCCCGGGCAGTACATCCAGACCCCGTTCGCCCTGAAGGTCCGCGAAAGCACCGGCGGCTGAGGCCGGGTTCGAGACCGCGATGTCCGATTTTCACCGGGTGAAAAGCCTACCCGGTGGCCCCATTCGCGGCAATGGTTCAGACCTGGTACAGAACACCACGAACCGAAACCTCGAACCGGGCGGGCAACGGGCGCGCCGTTGGCTTGACCGGGAAACCACCGGCGCGGTTACCCTCGCCGAAGGCCGGTACCTTCCGGCCCATTACCACCGCTGTTCCGTTCCACGAAAAATCGGAGGTCACGGTGAAGTTCGTCCGACTGGTCAAGAGGATGCTGCCGCAGAGGAGCCTGAAGTCCTACGC
>NZ_VJWX01000839.1 GCF_007713715.1 Amycolatopsis rhizosphaerae | reverse complement strand
GCCAATCCCGGCCGAGGCTGGGCACGGAGCACACGTGCAGCAGGCGCAGCGGGAGCCTCCGCCGCACCGACTCCGCGGCGCCCCACCGGACCGCGTCCAGCGCGCTGTCGGAGCCGTCCACGCCGACCACGACCGGTTCCTCCCCCGGCGGGACGGTGGTCATGCCGGCTTCGCCCGCGTCGCCCGCCGCAGCGGGATCACGCTGCGCTCGGCCAGCGCCTTGGCCTCCTCGACCTCCGCCTCCAGCGCGGCCACCAGCCGTTCGGGATCCGGCAGGAGCCTGCGATCGGTGCCGAACCCGAAGAACACCTGGCCCGCGTAGCTGAAGATGCACACGGTGATCGCCTGCCGCCCGCTGCACGGTGCCCAGCCGACCACGCCCGCCACCTTCGCCCCTGCCACCGCCATCGGCGACCGCGGCCCTGGCACGTTCGTCAGCACCCCCACCGCCTTGTCCGTGAAGTAGCGGATCAGCGCCGCGGCGACCGCGGGCGGGCTCTGGCTCACCAGCTGTTGCAGGACCAGGGTGAGCACCGGTTCGTAGGAGTCGCGGATGCGCAGCACCCGCCGGTGCACCTCGGCGAGCCGTTCGTGGAAACCGCCCCTGCCCAGCGGGAGGTGCGCCAGCACCAGCGAAAAGTGGTTGCCCAGCGTCGGCGGGAGCTGCGCGTCGAACCGGGACAGGCTGACCGGCAGCATCCAGGTCATGTCCCGCGGGATGCCCCGGGCGGGGCGATCGCGGGCCAGGTAGCGGTCCATGGCACCGGCGACCAGCGCGGTGCACACGTCGTTCACCGTGGTCCCGGTCGCGCGGCTGATACGGCTGATCGTGCTCAGCGGCACCGGCTCGCCCCAGGCGGCCGTCTTCTCCTCACCGGGCTCGCCCTCCCAGGCCCGTCCGCTGCCCTTGAACCCGAACAGCTTCGCCACGCTGCCCGCGCTGTGCCAGACCGTCACGCCCGTGTTGGCCACGGCGTCGGCCAGCCGCCGCGGTCCCGGCGGCAGGACGGAGGTGGCCAGATCCACGGCGGCGCCCGCCGCACCGACCACCGCCGAGGTGCCCAGGGCGGGCAGCGCCACCACGGCCTGCGCGACCGGCCCGAGGCGGCGGGCGGCCTGGTCGAGGCGAAGGCCCAGCTGGTCGACGCCGCGCAGGGTGGCCGCCGCGAACCGGGCCGCGGGGTGGGTGGTCGGCTCGTGGTGCGGCGCCATGCCCCCGACCCGCGCGGCGGGCGCCGCGGGTTCCTCCTCGATGGGGTCGAACATGCTGAACATGACCTGGGTGAGCCGGATCCCGTCGGCCATCGCGTGGTGCGAGCGCATCACCATGGCGCTGCCCCCGCGGTAGCCCCGCAGCAGGTGGATCACCCACAGCGGGTGGTGTTGGTCGAGCGGGCGGCTGCGTTCGGCGGCGACGAACTCCTGCAGCTCGCGGGTGTCGCCGGGCGGGGGCAGGTCGTGCAC
>NZ_VJWX01000838.1 GCF_007713715.1 Amycolatopsis rhizosphaerae | reverse complement strand
CCCTAACGCCTTGCCGCGGCCGGATCTCGGACACCCGCCGGTGGCGCGGGGCGTTTCGGGGTGAAAAGGGTTTCCCTGTACCGGTTCGCGCCGGTTCGAGTGGCCTGAGTGCCCCTCACTTGAACAGGCTCACCGCCCGGGAGATGACCACGGCGAGGGTGACCAGTGAGACCGCCGACTGGCACAGCATGAGCACCTTCGCCCAGCGCGACATCGGCATCACGTCGGTGGGGCTGAACGCCGTGGCGTTGGTGAAGGACAGGTAGAAGTAGTCCAGGAAATGCGGTTCCCAGTCTGGGTGCTCGGCGGGATCCTCCATCTGCGGGAAGCGGAAGTCCGGTTTCGGCCGCTTGGCCAGCGCCCTGGCCACCGGCCCGCCCCGGTCGCATTCCCAGTACCACAGCGCGAAGGCGATCACGTTGGTCAGCCAGATCGCGCCCCCGCTGCCCAGCAGCGGCCCCGGGTCCTCCCCGGCCCGGGCGGTGAGCAGGTCGTTCACCAGCAGCACCGCCGACCAGCCGTTGGCGAGGCTGATGACCGCGATGAGTGCGATCGACAGCGGGCGCAGCCACGGGTGCTCGCGGCTGATCCGCACCGGGTTCAACGCGATCAGCAGCGCCACCAGTGCCACCTCCAGGCACGGCAGGAGCCAGTGCGGGTGGAAGGCGAGGCGGTCGGGCAGGATCAGTTGCAGGACCACCGCCAGCACGATGGCACCGGTCACCGCCCAGCGCTGCTCGCCCTTGGTCACCCGCAGCCAGGCCGGCAGCGCCTGGTTCGCCGTACCGGCCAGCTTGGCCGCCGAACCGGACACGGGGTGCTTTCCCCGGCACAGCAGCTCTTCGAGCCGGAGCAGCTCGGCGCGCACCGAATGCAGCGCGGCGAGGTGCTCATGGGTCGCGTCCTCGTGGGGCGCGTCCTTTTCCTCCGGTTCCTGGGGCATTCTCCTGGTCCTCTCACCCTGGTTTCGCGGTCATCCTGGCACTGGCCGCCTGTGCCGTCGCTGTGAAGCAGTCGTCTTACTATGAGAGAAAGAACTCCCAAAATATGGTCACCCTCGGTAGGGTCTTCGCCTGCGCCTGGATCCGCCCTGGTTCGATTGGTCGTCCGATGTGGCCGTTTCCGGGGAATCGCTGGTCGGCCTGCTCGACCCCCGGCCGGGGGAACGGGTGCTGGACGTGGCGTGCCGCACGGGGTGGCTGACCGCCGCGATCGCCGCGCGGGGTGCGGCGGCCACGGGAGTGTGCGGCGATCCGGGGAAGATCGCTCGGGCGGGCGAGGCGCATCCGCGCGCCCGTTTCGCGGTGTCCGGTGTGTACGATCTCGCCGTCGGCACCCCGTACGACGCGGTCTTCTCCTATGCGGCCCTGCACTGGCTGCCCCGGCCGGAAGAGGCGCTCGTCTCGATTCGGCGAGTGCTGCGCCCGGGCGGGCGCCTGGTGGTGGAGACGGGCGCGGAGGGCAACTG
>NZ_VJWX01000837.1 GCF_007713715.1 Amycolatopsis rhizosphaerae | reverse complement strand
GGCGCACGAGGGTGGGACTCGCCCGGCGGGCGCGTCCCACACCGCGAGCGGACCGGACTTTGCCGGGACCCTGGCCGTATCGGCGGTGAGGGGACCCTCACGGCAGCTCGGCAACGCCGGGACCGGATTCGGGCGTCAGGAGGGTAGTTCCAGTGAAAGGATCTCGGCGCGCACCTCGCCGGCGGGGGCGGGATAGCTGATGGTGTCCCCGGCCTGGTGACCGGCCAGTGCCAGCCCCAGCGGGCTGTCCGTGGTGACCGTGCTGTCCTCCTGGCCTGCCGGGATCTCCTCGGTGACGGCGACCACCCGGAAGGGCTGCACGGTGCCGTCGGCGAACCGGACGGTCACGGTCGTGCCGTCGGGCACGCCGCCCGCCCCGGCCCTGGCTCCGGCCAGGACCCTCGTCAGTTGCGTCATCCTCGCGTCCAGTGCCGCGATGTCGTCCTCGAGGCGGAGTGCGTCGGCGTCGTCGGCGCGGTCACCCACCCGGTCCAGTGCGCGGGCCTCGGCGGCCAGCTCCGCGCGCCGGTCGCGCAGCGTGGCCAGCTCCTGTTCCAGCCGGACCCGGGCTTCGCCGCTGACGGCGGGCTTGCCGTTCGCCATGTCGCTCGCATCCTTTCCGTCCGCCCAACGCGTGGTCCACTTTCAGCATGCCCGCGTGACGGCCGGTCCGCTCGCGATCAGAAGCCGCGCTTGAGTGCCTTGACCTTTTCGATCGCCGAGGCGGAACCCTCGAAGGAGATCCGCACCTCCTCGCGGCCGAACAGGAACAGCAGCAGTTCGACCGGGGTGCCGGTCAGGGTGACCGCGTCGGGTCCGGCCTTCGCGGGGGCCGTGCGGCCGTCCTCCGTCCGCAGGATCACGCCCACGGGTGATTTCCGCAGCGTCACCTTGGCCAGCCCGCGCGCGGTCTTCCAGGCCGCGGCGTCCCGTGCCGTGTCGGCCGCGCGCGGTTCCCAGCCCGGTTGCGCGCGGCGCACGTCCTCGTGGTGGACCAGGAACTCGGCGGTGTTGGCCAGCTCGTCCACCGCGGGGATCGAGGTCGGCCAGAACCGGGCCGGGCCCGAGCGCACCCGCGCCACCAGCCTGTCCCACGGCTCGGCCGCGTAGCCGTCCTGCACGCGGCGCAGGTGGGAGGCCAGCGGGGGCAGCAGGATGCCGAGGGCGGCATCCGGCCGGTGCTCCCGGACCACCAGGTGCGCGGCGAGATCCCGCGTCCGCCACCCCTCGCACAGGGTGGGCGCGTCCGGCCCGACCTCTTCGAAAAGGACACTCAACGCACGGCGTTCGTCTGCGGCTACACCCACGGGCCCGACCTTACTCGTTGGTAGGTGAAAGGGCGCGCGGCGCGGCCCCGTCGACGACCACCGTCCGGCTGAATTCCCACCACCGCCCGTCGGGGTGCGCGCCCCGGAGCCCGTCGAAGGTGTCCACCCCCGCCGAGGCGATCAACACCGGTTCGGCGAGCGCGGCGGTGGCC
>NZ_VJWX01000836.1 GCF_007713715.1 Amycolatopsis rhizosphaerae | reverse complement strand
GAACCTGGCCCACGCCTTCCTCACCCCCGTCACCGGCGGGAACTTCCTGACGCTCTCCACCGACAACCTCCTGGCGCACTTCATGCAGATTCGCGGCTTCTACGGCGACTCCGAACTGCGTTCCGTCACCGCCGCCAGCCTCGACGGAGCGCTTCCGCATATCGCCGAGGACGAAACAGCAGGCAATCTGGACGAGTTCACCGGCCGTGTCCTGGCCGCCACGAAAGCCTGATGCCAGTGCCGACATCCCTGGCGCTCTGCTTCGACGCGCCCTTGCAATCGTGGGGCCTCACCGCGCGCTTCACCGTCCGCGACACCGCAAGCGAGCCGACCAAATCCGGGGTCGTCGGCCTGCTCGCCGCGGCGCTCGGCGTACCGCGCGACAAAGACGACGCAGTCGCAACGCTGGCCAACCTCCGCCTCGGCATCCGGGTGGACCGCGAAGGGCTCATGGAACGGGACTTCCACACCGCCCAAAACGTCCCCACCACGGAAGGACGAGGCTGGCGCACCGTCACCAGTCATCGCTACTACCTGGCTGATGCCCTCTTCCTCGTCGTCGTCGAAGGCGACTCCCAGCTTTTGACTGAGCTCCACCAGGCCGTTCAACAGCCGCGCTGGCCGCTGTACTTCGGACGGAAAGCGTTCGTGCCAGCCCGCCCCCTTGTCACCGGCGAGGACAGTTCAGGTCCGCTCACCGGGATGGGACTCATCCAGCGTCCCCTGGGGGACGTCCTCCGGGATCACCCGTGGCTGGAAACCCGCACAGACGTCCGGCGCCATGAGAGGCAACGGATCGAATCCGGCGGAACAACGGTCGGCCTGCGCACCCTCACCGACTGCGCGGCCTCCCAACCAGGAGCCCAACCTCGCCACGACCACCCCATCTCCTTCAGGCATGGTGACCGCCGCTTCCGCATCCGCTCTGTCCTCGCAGGCCACCAGCCGCTCACCATCGACCTGATCAAAGCGGGAGACCCAGCGTGTTCCTGACCAAACTCGACATCAACGCCGCTTCCCGCGAGTTCCGCAGGGACTACACCGACGTCCAGCACATGCACCGCACGATCATGTCTGGCTACCCCAACCTCGCCGGCGACGAACCCGCCCGCCAAGCCCATGGTGTCCTCTGGCGCCTCGACCCTGCCCAACACGGCTTCACCCTCTACGTGCAAAGCCACACCAAGCCCGACTGGACCAGCCTCACCCCCGGCTACCTGCAAGAACCCGCCCACGTACGCGATCTTTCCTCGATCCTCGAGGCCGTCCAACCCGGCCGCAAACTCGCCTTCCGCCTCGTCGCCAACCCCACCCGCGCCCAACCGGCCAAGGGAGAACCCGGGCAACGGGCGCGAGGGAAACGAGTCGCCCATCGAGACCCCGAAAAGCAGATCGAATGGCTCGCCCGGCAAGGCGAACGCCACGGATTCGTCATCCCTCTCGGCGTCAACGGAAAACCCGACATCGCACCCTCACCCACAC
>NZ_VJWX01000835.1 GCF_007713715.1 Amycolatopsis rhizosphaerae | reverse complement strand
ATATGGCCGTGAGGGGGCCCCTCACGGCCATTTCGGGCAGTCGGGCTACCGGCTCGGCGCCCAGCCGCGGAGGGTTGCGGGGATCGCCGAGCGGAAGGTGTGCTCGGCTGTGGCGGTGTCGAGTGCTCCCGCCAGTTCGAGGGTCACGAGGCCGTGCAGGGTCACCCAGAGCGAGAGCGCGATCGATGTCGCGTCGCCGGTGAGTGCGGACTCCGCCAGTGCGCGGTCGATGGCGTGCATGAGCGGCCGGACGGGGTCGCCGGTGCCGATCGCGCCGGACGGGTCGAAGGTCTGCACCCCGCCGAACAGCACCCCGTAGAGGTGCGGGTGCTCGCGTCCCCAGCGCCGGTATGCCGCGCCGAGGGCGTAGAGGTCGGCGACCGGGTCGTCGGAGGTCGGCACCGCCGCCAAGTCGTGGAACAGTCCGGCGACCGCCCTGTTTCGGGCTTCGTCGATCAACGCGTCCTTGCTGCCGAACAGCGTGTACACCGCGGCCGTGGCGGTTCCGGCGGCGGCCGCCAGTGCGCGGACCGTGATCGACTCGCGTGGCCGGGTGGCGAACAACTCGATGGCCGACTCGACAAGGCGTTCCTTCACGGTGTCGTCGTTCGTCCTCGGCCTTGCCACGGTGACCAGTCTAGCGAACAGTGCTAACGTTGTTTTGAAACTTAGTTTTGAAACTCGCGCAAGGAGTCTGATGGCGAACCCCTTCGTCCGTTCCGCCCGCTTCCTCGGTCGCCTGGTCTTGGCTTTGGCGGCCGTCGCGGGCTTGGCGGCCCTGTTCCTGGTGCTGATCGTCCTGACGGACGGCGCTGCCTCGGGGATCGCGGCCTGGCTGGTGACTGTCGCGGCCGGTGTCGCCGTCGCGATCCGGCGTGTCCGCGGCCGTGCATGGCCGCGCAAGCTCGTGCCGCTCTTGCCGGTGGTCGTCGTCGCGGCGCTGACGGCGTCGGTCTGCATCCCGGATGCGCCGACCGACCGGCGGTATCCGCCGTCGCTGCCGTTCGTGGCGACGCAGCAGTGGAGCCTGGCCACGGGAAGCCGGGTCGCGGTGTACCACTACCCGCCCGGCCCGGAAGGCACCCGCCACGCAACGCCGCTCGTGTACCTGCACGGGGGACCCGTCCGCGGCATCTCGGTGCTCGATCACCAATTCCTGCAACTCCTGGCGGGAAAGGGCTACGACGTCTACGCCTTCGAGCACGCGGGCGGCGGACGAAGCGAGCTGCTTCCCATGGAGGAGTACGGCATCTCCAGATCGGTCCGCGATCTCGAAGCGTTCATCGACCACCTGGACAAGGGGCCGGTCGACGTGCTCGGATTCTCCTCGGGAGCGGTCGTACTCACCCGCGAACTGGCTGAGCCGAACGCCGCCACCCGCGTGCACAGAGCGATCATCGCCGAACCCGGCCCGATGGACGGACCCACCGCGGGGATCGCCGGGCAGCAAGGACGGCCGAGCGCGCGCGGCCTCGCACCGCCCATGAG
>NZ_VJWX01000834.1 GCF_007713715.1 Amycolatopsis rhizosphaerae | reverse complement strand
TCCCCGCCCTGCAGCGACTTCTTCTGCTTGGCCGGCCCGGCACCCTGGTTCGCCCGCAGGTACGCGGGCAGCCGGTCGCGCAGTTCCTGGGGAGTGCGCGCGAACCCGGACTTCGGAGTTTCGCCAGTGCTGGTGGTGGACGTGCGGTCGCCGTCGGACCGGGGTTGGCCGGGCTGCCTGTTGCTGGGCCCCTCCCCGTTGTCCCGGCCGCTGTGGGCGGACGGGGTGAGCGTCTGCAGCTCGTGCTCTTCCTCTCTGGGGCCGGAGGGCGAGAGCTGGTCCCTGGTGCGCGACGGCCCGCGGCCGGGCGGTTTGGGTCGCGGCGGGACCGGCGGGTCGTCCGGCCGCGGCGCCCGTGCGGGCGTATGCAGCGAGTCGTACGGGCCCTCGCTGACGCTCGACGGCAGGTCGTCGAGGGTGAACTGCTGCCTGTCGGGGGTGTGTTCGGCGCCGAGGGGGTGGTCGATGACGTTCCCCGCCTGGTCCAGCAGCGCGTCGAGCTTGGCCACGTTTCCCCGGGTCAGCGAGAAGGTGCGCCGGCCAGGCGGGCCCATGATCCCGTCCTCGTCGGGGTGGCCGAACATCAGGCTCTTGTCCCGGTAGCCCTCGCCGAGCCCCCAGAAGTGGAACAGCTCGTGGAGGAGGTCCTTCACGTCACCCCGGGCGTCCCACTGGACCTGATCGGTCTTCCGGGTCTCGCTGGGGCGTGACGAGTCGAAGATGTCGACCGGCACGCTCTTGGACGGGTCGCGGTCCCAGTTCCGCGCCCCTTCCTCGGCTGCCTTCGCGTCGATCCTGAAGTGGAGCTGGTCGCCGTTGCGGAGCCGGTGGTTCTCGTTGAAGTTGAAGTGCCGGTCGAGCCTGTCCTGCAACCGGCTTGCCAGGGCGAAGCGGTCGTCCCTGCTGACGGAACCGTTGCCGGAGAGCAGGTCCAGCGGGACGGTCAGCTCCGTGACCCACTTGCCGGGCTCGACCTCGAACCGCCGCCGGTCGAAGCGGATCCGGCCGCCGAGGCGGCCGTTCGCCGGGCTGGGATCCTTGAGCGGGTCGAACCGCTCGGCCCGATACCGGGTGGGCGGCGCGCCGTCGCGGCGCTGCCGCCAGGCCCGGGAGTACGAGGGGACGACCTGGTGGGGAATACCGTTCGCGGCGGCGTGCCCGGTTCCCGCGTCGCGGGCCATACCGGGCGCGTCCGCGGCGAGGGCCGCGGCGACGACGGCGGCCGCGGCGTCCTGCGGAGTGACCGCGCCGTCCGGGCGCTTCCGGTTGCCGGGACGGTCGGTCTGGCCGTCCTGGCGGGTGGCCTCGGCGTGGGCCGGGGTTTGGCCGGGCTGGCGCTGGGTGTCGCGAGTGGACTGTGTGTCGCGAACCGTTTCGCGAGTGCCCTGGCCGTCCCGGGGGTTGGGCTGTTGGTGGGTGGCCGGGGTGTCGGACCGGCCGCCGCTCGTGGCGGTGTCGGACCGGCCCGGCGCCGGGCGAGCGGTGTCCGTC
>NZ_VJWX01000833.1 GCF_007713715.1 Amycolatopsis rhizosphaerae | reverse complement strand
GCGGTGTGGCGCAACGCCGCGGCCGGTCAGCTCATCTGGGCGTGTTCCACCCCGAAACTCGCCATGGCGGTGGACCTGCTGCTGCGTGACGACCGCGGCGCGATCCACCTCACCGCCGGGGACCGCGAACTGATGCACCGGATGCTCAACTCCAGCGACGACGACGCGGCCACCACCCTGTGGTACCGCTACGGGGGCGAGCACGAGTTCGGCGCCCGCTTCCCGTCCTACGGGATGACGGACATGCGCTTCACCGCCGCGCACCCGCACCACTGGGGCTGGATCCTCACCACCGCCGACGATCTCGACCGCCTGATCGGCTACGTGCTGACCGAGTTGCCCGCGCGGCACCGGGACTACATCGTGGGCGAACTGCAGCACGTCGCCCCCGACCAGCAGTGGGGCGTGTGGGGCGCGGGGCCGGCGGCGCAGCCGGGCAACAAGGACGGCTGGTCGGACGACAACGACGACGGCTCGTGGATCATGAACTCGGTGGGGTTCGCCGGTCCCGGCCAGCGCTACACGGTCGCGATCATGAACAACACCCGGGTGGTCGCGCACGGTGAGGAGACCGGGCGCGAGACCACCACCCGCATCGCCGAGATCCTGTTCAAGGGCTACTTCTCCTGAAAAGACGGCGCGCCACGCGGTCCGCGGCGCGCCGCCGTGGTCAGCCCAGGGTGGTGAGAAGGGCGTTGAGCGCCTTCCAGGCGCGCCAGGCCCGGGTGATCCCGAACTGTGCGGCGAACCGGAGCACGGACCGGACGTCCTCGTGGGACGCTCCGGCACCCAGTGCCCGGCTGACGTGCACGGTGAACGACTCTTCCAGGGTCTGGTAGTGCACGTCCACGCTCATCGTCGCGAATGCGCGCTCGCGGACGCTGAGGCTGCCGGAACCGGCCCTCGAGCGCATCCGGGACTGCAGGGCCAGATGTGCTCCGAAATGCGGGTCGAGCCCGGTGACCTCGGCGAGGACGGAGGCGGGCAGCGGAGTCGGCGTGGCGTCCGGCCCGGTGCTCACCTCCGCGGCGGGCAGCAGCGCGGCCTCCGGACGGGGCAGGCCTTCGGCCTCCTCGATCTCGGCGAGCCGCGCGAGTGCGGCCAGCGCGGCCGGGTAACCGGTGTCGTAGGCGGCGAACCGGATCAGGTCCCGCATGTCCGAAGTGGACACACCATGGCCGAGGCCGCCGCGCACGTGCAGTTCGAAGGGCAGGCCGAGGGCGCCCTGGCAGACGTCCGCGACCAGCCGCAGGAACACCTTCTCGCGTTCGGTCAGCCCGGGAACGCCGCCCGCGTGCGCAGTGGTGGCCCTGGCCATCTGGGCGAACAACGGGTCCAGCTCTCCGACGAAGTCGGGAGCAATGGCGGAGTCGACGGTCACGAGGATCCTCCCAAAATAAGTGGACACTTGTAGGGCTACAGTTGTAGTGCGAATTACGCTACAGCTGTAGCCCTACTGTTGTCCAGCTACACTGGCCGGATCATGGACCAGAC
>NZ_VJWX01000832.1 GCF_007713715.1 Amycolatopsis rhizosphaerae | reverse complement strand
CCCGGGTGGTGAGCACCGCGCTGCTGCTGCTCGTCTACGCCGGGTACCTCGCCGCGCGGCGGGCGTGCGTCGATCCGCGCACCGCCGCCCGCCGCTCCGCCTTCGCCGGAATCGGCGGGTTCGCCTTGGTACCCCTGGTGCATTTCTCCGTGGTGTGGTGGCGCTCGCTGCACCAGCCCGCCACCCTGCTGGCCCCGGATCCGCATCCCCCGATCGACCCGGTGATGCTCGCGGCACTGACCCTGGCCGTCGCCGCGTTCACCGCCGCCGCGGCGTGGCTCTTCCTGCGGCGGGTCGCGATCCTGGAGCGTTCCGCCCGGCCGTCCCGCCGGGTGCCGGTCCTGACCGGGGCCCGGCGATGACCGGCTGGGCGGCCGTGCTCGCCGGGTTCGCGCTGACCGGGCTCACCCTGGCGGCCTTCGGGTGGTGGACCAGCCCGGCGCGGGAACGCCGGGACCGCCGGTGAGCGGGACGCCCGAACCGCGGCGTCGGCGCCGTGCCGTACTGCTCCTGGTCTCGATCTCCCTCGCCGGTCTCGCCCTCCTGGTGGTCGCCGGGCTGCAGGGGACCCTCGTCTACTACCGCACGCCGAGCGCGGCCGGCGCCGTGAACGCCGCCGGGCAGCGGATGAGGCTGGAGGGAGAGGTGGTTCCCGGTTCGGTCGGCGCCACGGGCGAACTGACCCGGTTCCGCCTGTCCGACGGCAGGCACCAGGTGCCCGTCGTGGTGCGCGGCGCCCTGCCGGACACCTTCCGGGAGGGGCAGGACGCCGTGGTGGAGGGCGTGCTCGGCGGCGACGGGACCCTGCGCTGCGACCAGGTCGCGGTCAAGCACTCCAACGAATACCGGGCCGCGGGGGAGGTCCGGTGATCGGGCCGCTCGGGCACGCCTGCCTCGCCGGCGGGATGGTCGCCGCCCTGTGTACCGCGCTGCTGTGGCTGCGGGTCGCGCTGTCGGGCCGGGGAACGGCCCCGGCGCGGGCCGCCGGGTGGATCACCTTCGGGGCGGGCGCGGCGGCGAACGGGCTGCTGGTGTGGGCGCTGGTGGCGCACGACTTCGGCGTCGGGTACGTGGCCGCCAACGGCGGCCGGGACGTGCCGCTCTACTTCACCGTCACCAGCCTCTGGGCCGCGCTCGACGGTTCGCTGCTGCTGTGGCTGCTGATCACCGGGGCGTTCGGGGCGCTGCTGGCGTGGCGGATACCCGCCCGGCCGGCGCCGCTGCACGCGTACGCGGCGACCGTGCTGAGCGTGGTCGCGGTGTTCTTCTTCGCCCTCACCTCCTTCGCCGCCGACCCGTTCCGCCCGGTGAGCCCCGTGCCCTCGGACGGGCCCGGCCCGAACCCGCTGCTGCGGGAGCACGCCGCGATGGGGCTTCACCCGCCGCTGCTGTACGCCGGATACATCGGCATGATCGTGCCGTTCGCCTACGGGGTCGCCGCGCTGATCACCGGCACCGTGGGCCGGGAGTGGCTGTCGGTGACCCGCCGCTGGGC
>NZ_VJWX01000831.1 GCF_007713715.1 Amycolatopsis rhizosphaerae | reverse complement strand
GGGTGGGACACCAGCGCGGATTCCACCTCGGTGGTGGAGATGCGGTGCCCGGACACGTTCATCACGTCGTCCACCCGCCCCAGCAGCCAGATGTCACCGTCGGCGTCGTACTTGGCGCCGTCCCCGGCGAAGTAGAAGCCCTGCTCGGCGAAGCGGGACCAGTAGGTTTCGCGGTAGCGCTGCTCGTCGCCCCAGATACCGCGCAGCATGGCGGGCCAGGGCTTGTCCAGCACGAGGTAGCCCCCGCCACCGGGGCCGACCTCGGTGCCGGTGTCGTCGACCACCTTGGCCGAGATCCCGGGCAGGGGTTTCTGCGCGGAACCGGGTTTGGTGGCGGTCACCCCGGGCAGCGGGGAAATCATGATCGCCCCGGTCTCGGTCTGCCACCAGGTGTCCACGATCGGGGTCTTCCCGGCCCCGATGTGCTCGCGGTACCACATCCACGCCTCCGGGTTGATCGGCTCACCCACCGACCCCAGCACCCGCAGGCTCGACAGGTCGTAGGAGGCGGGGATCTGCTCACCCCACTTCATGAACGTGCGGATCAGCGTCGGCGCCGTGTAGTAGATCGACACCTTGTAGTTCTGGATGATCTCCCAGTGCCGCCCCTCGTGCGGGGTGTTCGGCGTGCCCTCGTACACCACCTGCGTGGCCCGGTTCGCCAACGGCCCGTACACGATGTAGGAATGCCCGGTCACCCACCCGATATCGGCGGTGCACCAGTACACGTCCTGGCCGGGCTTGTGGTCGAACACCACGTGATGGGTGTAGGCCACCTGCGTCAGATACCCACCCGAGGTGTGCAGGATCCCCTTCGGCTTCCCCGTTGTCCCACTGGTGTAGAGGATGAACAACGGATGCTCGGCATCAAAGGCCTCCGGCGCGTGCTCCACCGGCTGACCCGCCACCAACTCATGCCACCACACATCCCGCGCCGGATCCATCGGCACCTCATCACCGGTACGCCGCACCACCACCACCGTGCGCACCGACTCCGCACCCGCCAGCGCCTCGTCCACATTCGCCTTCATCGGCGCGGCCTTACCCCGCCGGAACTGCCCATCCGAGGTGATCACCACCCGCGCCTGGGCATCATCGACCCGCGACCGCAACGCCGCCGGCGAAAACCCACCGAACACCACACTGTGCAACGCCCCGATCCGCGCACACGCCAGCATCGCCACGATCGCCTCCGGGATCATCGGCAACTGGATCGCCACCCGATCCCCCGACCCCACCCCCAACGACACCAACGCGTTCGCCGCCCGGCACACCTCATCCTTCAACTGCCCATACGTGATATCCCGCGTATCACCCGGCTCCCCCACCCAGTGAATCGCCACCTGATCACCATGACCGGCCTCCACATGCCGATCCACACAGTTGTAGGCCACATTCAACTTCCCACCCACGAACCACCTCGCGAACGGCGCCCCCGACCAATCCACCACCCGCGAAAAATCCGTCTCCCACGACAACCGCCGAGCCTGCTCCCC
>NZ_VJWX01000830.1 GCF_007713715.1 Amycolatopsis rhizosphaerae | reverse complement strand
CCCTAATGGGGTGTGTTCGGGCTGGTTTGGCAGGCTCGGATGTGGTGGCTGCTGGTGGGTGAGCACTTGTGGGTCCCGGGTTTGTTGAGATCTTCGTGAAGACCGTGCCCCTACTGGTGGTGGAAGAGGTTGATCACTGAAGGGATGTCGTGCCGACCTGTGTGGTGTGAGCACTCGACCATTAGGCCGTTGACCTTCTTCCACGTGGCTGCCAGTGACTTGTTCGGACGGGTGGTTGGAGGGTTGAGGGCGTGGTGTTGTTCGTGGGTGATGACTGGGCGCGTGATCACCATGATGTGGAGATCCAGGACCAGTCCGGGCGGCGGCTGGGCAGGGCCCGGTTACCGGAAGGAGTGCAGGGGGTAGCGCGGCTGCATGAGTTGCTGGCGCGGTGGTTGCCCGCCGATGCCGAGCCGGACCAGGTGTTGATCGGGATCGAGACCGATCGGGGACCGTGGGTGGCGGCGCTGGTCGCGGCGGGGTATCGGGTGTTCGCGGTCAACCCGCGGCAGGCGGCCCGTTCGCGGGAGCGGTTGGGGGTTTCGGGCGCGAAAAGCGATGCCGGGGATGCGCATGTGCTGGCCGATCTGGTGCGCACTGACGCGCATCAGTTGCGTGAGGTTGCCGGGGACAGTGACCTGGCCGAGGGGGTGCAGCAGCTGGCCCGGGCGCATCAGTCCCTGATCTGGGACAGGACCCGGCATCTGCTGCGGTTGCAGGCGGTGTTGCGGGAGTATTTCCCGGCCGCGCTGGGGGCGTTTCCTGACCTGGGCGCGCCCGAAGCGCTGGCCTTGCTGGCCAAAGCCCCGGATCCCGCGCGGGCGGCCAGGTTGTCCCGCGCGCAGATCACCAGCGCGCTCACCAAGGCCCGCCGTCGCGACGCCACCGGTAAGGCCGAAACGATCCAGACCGCGCTGCGCGCCCAACACCTGGCGCGTGGCCCGGTCCTGACCGCCGCTTCCGCGGCGGTCACCCGCTCACTGATCTCGGTGATCACGACCCTGACCAGCGAGATCAGCGAGCTGGAGGGCGAGGTGAAGACCCATTTTGGGCGGCACCCTGACGCCGGGATCTACCTGTCCCAGCCCGGCCTCGGACAGATCCTCGGCGCCAGGGTGCTCTCCGAGTTCGGCGACGACCCCGACCGCTACCGCCACACCAAAGCCCGCAAGAACTACGCCGGCACCAGCCCCCTGACCATCGCCTCCGGCCGTAAAACCACCGTACGGGCCCGCTACGTCCGCAACCACCGCCTCATCGACGCCCTGATGCGCCAAGCCCAATCAGCATTGAAAGCCTCCCCCGGAGCCCGCACCTACTACGACCAACTCCGCACCCGCGGCCTCACCCACTACGCCGCCCTACGCCAACTCGCCAACCGACTCGTCGGCATCCTCCACGGATGCCTCAAAACCCACACCCCCTACAACGAAACCACCGCCTGGACACACCACCAACACCAGCAAACCGCCGCTTGACAACCAAAACCCAGGGAT
>NZ_VJWX01000082.1 GCF_007713715.1 Amycolatopsis rhizosphaerae | reverse complement strand
GGTCTGCAGGTCCGCGTCGCCGAACACGTACCGGGCCGCGTAGTTCACCCCGGCCAGCAGCGTGCCCAGCCCGAGCGACTGCACGAAGTAGACACCCAGCAGCCAGCGGAAGGAGCGCCACTGCTTCATGGTGGCCAGCAGATCCCGCCAGCCGGCGGTGTTGGGCCGCAGGGAACCCACCGGGGCGCCCCGCGTGCCGAGGTAGACGCCGAAGGTGCCGCAGAGGATCACCAGGCCGATCACCACGCCCATCACGCGGTACCCGGTCACCCCGCCGATGGCACTGGTGATCTTCGGGGCTCCCCCGCCCGCGATCAGGATCGCCACCGCCAGGATCCCGATCCGCCAGCTCGTCAGCTTCGTGCGCTCGTGGTAGTTGTCGGTGATCTCCGCGGGCAGTGCGTTGTAGGGCACCTGGAAGATGCCGAAAGCGGTGGCGCACAACAGGAACGCCAGCACCACGTAGCTCGCGTCCGCGGCCGTGCTGCCGAATCCGGGATGCGCGAACACCGCCGCGAACAGCACCGCCACCCCGATCCCGCCGACCAGCAGGAAGCGGCGGCGGCTGCCGCGCCGGGCCAGGCTCGCGTCGGACAGGCGCCCCGCGAACGGATTGAACACCACGTCCCACGCCTTGGGCACCAGCACGATGAGCCCGGCCACCGCGCCGGGCACCGCCATGGTGTCGGTCAGGTAGGGCAGCAGCAGCAGGCCGGGCACCGTACCGAAGGAACCGGTGGCGAAGGACCCGAGGGAGTAACCGAATCTCGTCGAAGCCGACAGGGCGGCCATGATCCTCCTCGTGGTCGTGCACCCGCGATGGCCGGGGGAATCGTGACACCGCCGTCCGGCACGGACGTGACCGGGGCCACCGAACGCCGGTCAGGAGACCACGAACGCCCGTGAAGTACCGGTGAACGGGGTGATCGTGCCCGCCAGGCTCTTCCAGTCACCGTGGTGGACCACCCGGTACTTCCCGACCGGAGTGGCGGGCGGGATGTCCCAGGTGACGGTCGCCTTCGACTCGGCGAGCACCGTCCGGGTCCAGTGGAACCTCGTGTCCCAGTCGCCGTCGTCGGCGTGGCGCACCCACGTCCCGTCCACCAGCCGCTGGATCTCCAGGAAGGTTCCGTTGCGGTGCAGGTCGTTCTTCGGGTGCCCCGTGACGAACTCGACGAGCACCTGCTCCCCGCGCTGGTAGCTCGCCTTGGCTTCGGTGAGCACGTCGCCGAACTTCTTCAGCAGCGGCGCGCTGTCCATCACCACGCCGGGCTGGAAGTTGAGCTGGTCCTGGGAAAGATCGCGCGGCACGGGGCCGTGGCCGACGCCGGCCCCGGTCCGCATCGCCGCGGCGAGGCCGGCGAACTCCTGCTGGTAGGCGGGCAGCGTGTAGCGGCCGAAGAGAGTGGACGCGCCCTCGTACTGCTGCGAGTCGTACTCCTCCGGCGTGGTCACGTACTGGCTGTAAGCGTTCGCATACCCCTGCATGATCACGTTCTCCAGTGGAACGCCGAGTTCGGCGGCCACCGTGCGGCGGATCCGCAGTCCCGCGACGATGGTGTACTCCGCGGGCCCGCCCACGAGGTAGAGCTGCCCGAGCCGGATGATCTGCAGCGGCAGCACCTCCGGCGCCCACGGATAGGGCTTCATCTGCCCGAACGGCACCGCGATCACCTTGGGCGCCTGCGCGTCGGCCAGTTCCTTCCCGACCGGTGAGTCGACTCCGCCGAGCGCGTCGATGAACGGGTTGCTCACGCCCTCCGGCAGGGGCAGGCCGGGCCCGTCCTCGGTGCTGCCCGCGAGCATGGACACGCCGATGGCGGCGCTCGCCGTGGTGTGCTGCTGCCCGTCGGGGGTGTACCGGCCGTCCACGGTCACCTTCGACATGTCGACATAGTGCAGGCGGTAGTCCAGCGGGCCGCCGATCGTTTCGTCCGCCGCGTCGTAGGCGCGCTTGGCGGCGAGGAACTGGCGCTCGCCGATGATCCGGGTGTTTTCGAACTCGTCCTCGGTCGGTCCGGAGCCGGGCTTGAGGTTGAGGTTCGGGGACATGTCGCCGGAGTTGGTCTGCGGGAAGCAGGCCACGAACCCGGGAGTGCCGTCGAGATAGCGCACCCCGGCGTTGTCGTGCTCCCACGCGTAGGCCGCGTACCCCTTGTTGTCGCCGCTGATCAGTTTGTTGGCGTTGGTCATGGACGTGCCGTGGGTGGCGAACCAGGCGATCGCCCCGATGTCCCTGCCGCCCTGCGAGAAGCGCAGGACGGTGACCGCGGGGTCGATGGACAGCGGGAAGTGGTCCTTGTCCGCCTGCGGGTTCAGCTCGAACGCCACTCGCGACCGGTTCACGCTGGCGTCGGTCAGTTCGGTGCGGCCCAGGGTGATCCGGCCGGGGGCGAGGTTGTCGTGCGCGCGCCCGATCGCCTCGACGATGCCGTCCACCTGGGCGTCGTAGGTCTGCTGCTGGAAGCCGAGGATGGACAGGTTGTAGGCGGCGTACCAGGAGGAGCCGCCGCAGCCCGCGTGCGTGTGGGTGGCGTTGAGGAGGGTGTTCTGCTCGGTGTACAGCCCGCCGTAGCGGGCTTGGAGCCGGGCGATCACGCCCTGGTGCACGGACTGGAACAGCGCGCCGACGTCGGCGTTGACGTAGCAGACACGACGGCCGGAGGCGTCGGCCACGATATAGGCGCGGGCGCGGGTGCGCTGGTGGATGCCCGCGGTCTGCTGCTGCGGCATCGAGTACCCCATCATGCCGCATTCCGCGGCGGGCCCGGTCACGTCCGAGACACCGGCCCCGACGAGGTACCGGTCCCCCTGCGGGGTATCGCTTGCCACACTGCCGGCGACGGCCTGCGCACCGCCGCCGAACACGCCCATGGCCAGCGGGGCGATCGCCGCGCCCGCCAGCATTCTCCGCCGGCTCACCGTCACCGTACTACCTCCTTGGAGCACTGGACATGAAACACGTTCACGTTCCGTGCCGGAGAGTACGGCAAAAGTCGCGAACCGTGAAGGGCCCACGTGGGGCCGTGGGGGACTCCTTCACGCCACGCTGACAAGCGGTTGACGCGATCCACACCGAGCGACGCCCTCCTAAAGCGGGTGTCGCAGGTTCGAATCCTGCCGGAGGCACGCAGGTCAGAGGCGGTTTGGACTGATCAGACTCGCCTCGCGTGGTGCGAGTCTGGAGCGAACTCGCACCATGACAAGCGCTGGGGACGGCGCCAGCGAGACCAGATCGAGCAACTTCTGAGCGGGACACTTCGGGTCGAGCCCTATGCCGGTGTAGACCCTTTGAGCAGCCGTCGGCACTACCTCCGCGAGACGATCCCACCCGGCCCGAAGGCCGAGGACGAGGCGGAGAAGGTCCTCGCCCGCTTCGTCCACGAGGTCAACGAACGGCGCAACCCGCGAACCAGCGCGACCGTGAACCAACTCATGGACCGCTAGCTGGAACTGCTCGACGTCGACACGACGACCAAGCAGCGCTACGAGGGCACCATTCGCACCGACGTGCGCCCAGCCCGTACACCGACGCAGCCCACTGCTACACCTCGCGGCGTCCGCTGGAAAGGAAGCAGGGGCGTTCGATCTCTGGGCCTGCGCGCTGACCCGCCACGCATTCGTCGCTGTCTACGACCGCCAGTTCACCGACACCGTCCCGATGCTCGACCTTGCTGCGAACCTCGCCCGCCGCGGCGACCCCGTCCTCTCGACCCGCTACTGGGTCGCAGCGGTGCAGGCCGAGACCTTCGACCCTTCTACGGCCGGCTGAGGCTTCGCCGTAGCTCCGGCCGAGGTCTGGGCGAAGGACACCGAAGCCGGGGACACCGGCGACGCAGAGGACGCGGCCGGCGAGCTACCGAAGCAGCGAGGCCGGCACGGGCCGTGGGAGCACGGTGCAGGCACCTGGACGCCGCCGAAGCCGACGCGCGGACCGGCATGGCCCGGCTCGGTTATCGCCAGGAGGGCGCGACCGTAACCGAGGTTGACCTCGGATGAGCACGATCCGACTCGGTATCCCGGTCCGCACGGCCGCCGTGATCACGCTCGCCGGGACGAACGACCGGCTACTGGTGCGCAGCCCGCAGGCACACTACGGATGGATTCTGCCCTCAGTTCATTTGGCAAGTCGTTTGTCGGGATGAGTGTTGTCGGCTTCGGTTCCTGACACGAGACGTCGGTCACGCGGTCGGCCAGGTTGCCTCGGGCCGGGTGAGGGTCAGCCGGAAGGCCCGCGCGACCGTGTCCGGACTGGACGGTGACACCTGGTCTGAAAGCAGCTCGGCGACCTGCGCGTGCGGGCCGGAAACAGCCGTGACGGGAACCTGCTCGAACGGCACGGCGCGGCCGTTGACGAGCTCGATCATGCCGGTGTTGGTGAACTCGGTGGGACCCACGAGGTCATAGGTACCGGCGGGACCGACGCCATGGACGGCGTGGGTGATCGCCTCCGCGACGTCCGTGGCGTGGACCGGGCGGAACCGCCGCGTCCCGTCGCCGAAGACCCGGACCGGGGCGTCTGGTTCGGTCTGCCGGAACATCAGTTCGAACGGGCGGGGTGCCTCGCTTCCGCCCGCGATGGCGTCGATGCGGAAGATCACATTGTCGGCGACGGTGGAGATCAGTTGCTCCGCGAGGCCTTTCGATTTGCAGTACCAGTTGTCGTCCGCCGGGTTCGCGCCGAGGTATGACAGGTAGATGAGCCGCGCGGCCGGATTCATCGCCTCGACGACTCGGCGGGTGGTGGCCACGTTGCCCGCTTCGTAGGCGGCCCAGCCAGGAGCCGCGAACACACCCACGAGGTGGACGACGGCCGAAGCCTCTCCGAGCACTTCCAAGGCGCGCGAGGACCGCGTCCAATCGGCGACGACCTCGTCGGCCGGCAGTTCTTCCGGCGTCCGGACGAGCGCGACGACGCGGATGTCCCGTCGCGCGAGAAGGCCAAGCACGTCTCGCCCGGTCCGGCTGTTCGCTCCGGTGACGACGACAGTGCGGGTGGAATCTGACATGACTACCTCATTTCAATCGTGTGCAGTGCGAACATAACACACAGCATATATCCACACGGCATGTATCATCGGCCACGTGGACACCATCGAGGAGTTCGGCCTGCTGCTCAAGGCCCTGGCCCGCGAGACAGATCGCCAGATCAACGACCTGCTCCGGCCACTGGGGATCACCACTGGCCAGGCGGAGGCCCTCCAACTGGTCGACCGGTACGGTCCGCTGTCTCTCGGCGAACTGGGCACCCTGCTGATCGCCGAAGGCGGCCACCCCAGTCGCCTGGTCGACAGGCTGGTCACCACGGGCCTTCTGCGGCGCGAGTCCGCCGAGGGCGATCGCCGCCGGATCGAGATTTACTGCACTCCACGCGGCCGCGAACTCGCCGTCGCCGCCGCGAAGGCCAAGGAGCCCTTCCGTGCCTGGGTGCGTGATCAACTGGGCGGCCGGGACCTATCCCCCACCTTCGCGCTGCTGGAAGCATGCTTGGACGGCACCCGCATGTCCGAGACCGTCCGGCGGCGCCGGACCCGCACCCTGGCCGCCGAAGCGCCAGGCTGATTCCGGCACACCGAATGACTGTCGGCCCGGCCGAAGAAGAGACATGGCAGCACTCCTCGCCGGGAACAAGCCGGAGACCCGAGCAGCCGCCATCACGATGGCCGGTAGCATTCGAGCGATTCTTCACGACGCCACCACGCGGTACCGGAACTTCGTGGTCGAGCACGGCACGCTGGCCGGGCGGCTCACGCAGCGGCTGATCGCCTCCTATGTCGGGATCACCCCGGTGGAATTGTGCCTTGCCTGCTCCAGCCCTCCGGTTCGGAGACCGGACGGGCCTCGGCGGGCGGAGGTTCCACCGGACGTCCGTCATACTGCGTCGACAGGACGACGTGCGAGTTCATCTCGCCATGCTGCCCGAGACGTTCCAGCAGGCCTTCAAGGTGCGGCATCGACGCCACCCGCACCTTGAGCATCGAGCACCAGTTGCCGCTGAGTTTGTGGACCTCGACGACTTCGGGGAATTCGGCGGCGGTCGTGGTCTTGAGCAGGCAGCGGCCGAGGGTGCAGCGCATCTGCACGAATGCGGTCAGCGGTAATCCCGCTCGCGGCGCGTCGATGCGAGCCTGATACCCGGCGATCACGCCGGATTCTTCCAGCCTGCGCACGCGTTCGGCCACGGCGGGCGAGGACAGGTTCACCCGGCGCCCGAGTTGGTTGAACGACAGCCGACCGTCGCGCTGCAGCTCGGCGATGATGCGCCAATCGGTCTGATCCAGCGGTTTGTTCATGTGGAAACTCTTACGCACAAACACGTTTCAAACAACATGCGCCCACCCCGGATCGCCACTCATTGCGCATTCAACCAGGACGTCGGCCTTTCTACCGTTAATCCATGGCCACTGTGCAGAATCCTCCAGCGGAAGCGCGGGCACGCCGACGCGCCTCTATCGCACTCTTCGCCGCTGCCGCATTGATGAACGCGGCCATGAGCACGGCAAGCGCCCTCGCCACGATCGTCGCCGCCGACCAACTCGGCACCGCGTGGGGCGGTGTCCCGAACACCGCAGGCATCGCCGGAACCGGAATCGGCGCGCTGGCGCTCACCGGACTGATGAACCGGCGGGGACGGCGCGCCGGTCTGCTGCTCGGCTACGCCGCTGCCGCATGCGGAGCCGCGGTCGCCGTCATCGCGGTCGCTGCGGACAACATCGCCGTGCTGAGCGCGGGAATGTTGTTGCTCGGCCTCGGCAACGCAGCGGCGCAACTGTCGCGCTACGCCGCAGCCGAGCTGTTTCCGCCGCAGCGGCGAGGATTCGCAATCAGCATCATGGTGTGGGCTGGGACGGTCGGTGCGGTGGGCGGACCACTGCTGTTGCTGCCCACCAGCGTGGCCGCGAGCTCTCTGGGCTGGATTGCGTCCACCGGACCGTTCTTGTTCGCATCGTTGGCATGCGGCGTCGCCGCCGTCGCTGTGACCGGCGCACCTGCCGGTGCTGTAAGGCGGACTCCGCCCCGGGCGCGGTTGCGAGACTTGATGAACACCTACGCTGCACGATCGGCGTTGACCGTGATGGCCACCGCACAGGTCGTCATGGTTGCCGTGATGACCGCGGCACCGCTGGACATGCACATGCACGGACAGGGCCTGGACTCCGTTGGTGCTGTGCTTTCCGCGCACACCTTCGGCATGTTCGCCCTCTCGCCGCTGACGGGACGACTGCTTGACCGCATCGGCATCCGGCCGGTTCTCTTCGGAGGACTGCTCGTGCTGGCGATCTCCGCTGGCCTGGCGGCGACCGTCTCCCCGCACTCGACCGTGCCGTGGGCCCTCGCGCTGTTTCTGTTGGGCTACGGCTGGAACCTGTGCTTCGTCGGTGGCAGCGCACAACTGGGCCGCAGCGGTCCCGCCGAACAGGCACGGGTGGAAGGCGCGGTTGACGCCGGCGTCTGGGGTGCCGCGGCGACGGTCAGCTTGGGTGCCACCGCAACGCTGTCCCTTGGCGGGTATCCCTTACTGGCGGGCGTTGCGGGCATCGCCCTGATTCTTCCCGCGATCATCCTGCTCCGCTGGCGATGACGGTGCGATGTCAGACCCTCTGATCTCAGTAACGACGAGCGGTGATGATCCAGGCACGGCAGTTGAACCAGATACCGTCGTCGCTCAGGTGCGCGGAGAGCGTCGCACCGCATGCGCCCCCGCGCGAGCCGCGGCGGTGGGGTCCAGCCAGTTCAGTACTTCGCTCGTGCAGGTGAAGCCGCAGACCCAGTCGAGGGCGGCGGCTACGTCCGGACCGTAGTAGACCGGCTCGTGGACGTCGGCGAAGGCGATGTCGGCGAACCTTGCACCGTCCAGGATGTGCTTCACGGTCGGTGGGTCGGCGAGCGAGGGTTGCCAGACCATCGTCACCAAGCGTCCGGCTGGGCGCAGCGCTCGCCTGATGTTGGCGAACGCGGCATGGGGTCGTCGAAGAACATCATATCGAACCTGCTGATTGCCAGGTCCAAGCGGTGCCGCGGAAAGCGATGGTCCTGTGCGTTGGCGGCGAGCTCGCGAGCGCGCTCGCACAGCCTGCCTGGGCTGTGCGCGCGGTCGGCCGGGTTGTCTGCCCCGGTCCCGCATCCGATGTCGAGGACGTGGTGGTGGAGCTGGACGCCAACGGCCCGACGCAGTATGTGGTTGTGCCGCCGCAGTTCGGCGTCGTAGCCGCTGGGGCCGTGTTTGAACGTCGACCAGCACGATTCCGCCAGGCTGTTGTCCCAGCAGATCCCGGTCGCACCCATCGACCGGCGCAGCCCGGGCCGGAAGCACGCCGTGGCTGTCAGGTGCGCCGTGTATTCCCCGCTGCGGTCGGATTGCAGGATCGAGACGAACTCGAACGCCGGAACGTGGGACTCGCGCGGCGGAGGGTGGTACTCGCCGCGCACCGCCTGGCCCTGGTGCCGTGAGGGGGGTCCTCACGGCACCGGCGAACCCGGATCAGGACAGGATCGGGGCGACCGCCCGCAGGGTGGCCGCGTCGCCCCGCAGCAGCAGCGTGGTGACCACGGTTTCCTCCCAGCGCGCCAGTTCGTCGCGGATCTTCTCCGGCGGGCCGATCAGCGCGGTGTCCTCGACCAGGCTGGTCGGGATCGCCGCGGTCGCCTCGGCCTTGCGCCCGGCCAGATAAAGGTCCTGCACCTTGTCGGCGACGTCCTCGTAGCCCATGCGCGCGAACACGTCGTGGTGGAAGTTCACCGTTTTCGCGCCCATACCGCCGATGTAGAGCGCCAGCGAGGGCTTGATGAGAGCGGCCGCCGCCTCCACGTCCTCGTGCACGATCACCGGCACCGAGGCCGCCACCTCGAACTCGCCGGGGGTGCGCCGGGCACCGGGACGGGCGAAGCCCTCGGCCAGCGCCGCACGGTAGAACCCGTCGCTCTTGGGCGAGAAGAACAGCGGCAGCCAGCCATCGCAGATTTCCGCGGACAGCGCCACGTTCTTCGGCCCCTCCGCCGCCAGGTAGATCGGGATCTCCTCGCGCAGCGGGTGCAAAGTGGACTTCAGCGGCTTGCCCAGCCCGGTCCCGCCGTGCAGCGGCAACTGGAAGAAGTCGCCGTCGTAGGTCACGGGTTCCTTGCGCGCCACCACTTTTCGCACGATGTCGATGTACTCGCGGGTCCGCGCCAGCGGGCGCGGATACGGCTGCCCGTACCAGCCCTCGACGACCTGGGGCCCGGAGGCGCCCAGCCCGAGGATGAACCGGCCGCCGGAAAGGTGGTCCAGCGTCTGCGCCGTCATGCCGACCGCGGTCGGGGTGCGCGCGGACATCTGGACGATGTTGGTGCCCAGCTTGACCCGGCTCGTCGCAGCGCCCCACCAGGCCAGCGGGGTCAGCGCGTCCGAGCCGTAGCCCTCGGCGGTCCAGACCGAGTCGAACCCGAGTTCTTCGGCGGTCCGGATGACCTCCAGCGCGTCCGCGGGCGGACCCGAGGACCAGTAGCCGAGGTGGTAGCCGAGCTTCACGTCGCCTCCATTGGTGAGTAGTGCGTCGGGCTGTTCCGCTCCGCGAGCGGGGGCAGGTTGCGGGCCGGCGTTTCGACGATCGGGGCGTTCTCGCCCCGGGCCCGCCGCCAGCCCGCCCTGGCGCGGGGATGGTAGCGGAGATCGTGCGGCAGAAGCGCGAAGGCGAACGGGAACAGCCGTCCCACCAGGCGGTGCAGCCGTTCGCTCCGGCCGGACCAGGTGAAGCCGAGCCGTTCCCGGACCGGCTCCGGGTAGAGCCCCACCGTCCACCACACGAAACCGCGGGCGATGACCACCCGCAGCGGCCGCCACAGCGGGCCGGGCAGCCACGACAGCAGCGGGGGCCTGTCGAGCCCGCGGAGGTCGAGCACGTCCCGGGTGGCCTTGTTGTCCTCGAGCACGTTCGTGCACATGTGGTCCCAGTACTCCTGGAACTCCTCCCAGGAACCGGGCACGGGCCGCAGGCTCATCCCGTACAACCGGTACCACTGCACGTGCTCGTCGAACAGTTGCCGCTTCTGCTCCTCCGTGAGCCCTCCGCACATCCGGTCGGCGGTGAGCAACGTGAGCATGAAGAATGTCGAGTGTGCCCAGTAGTAGGTGTCGGGGTTGAGCGCGTGGTAGCGCCGTCCATGCCTGTCCACGCCCTTGATGCCGTCGTGGTAGCCCCGCACCATACGGGCGGTTTCGGCCGCCCGCGGCCCGTCGTAGACGACGCCGCCGATCGGGTACAGCGAACGGAAAAGCCGCTGCCAGCGTTCTTCGAAGAAGCGCGAGTGCTCCTCCACGCCTGCCCCGAGTTCGGGGTGCATGTTCTGCATCGATCCGGCCCACAACGCCATCAGCAGCGTGCGCCAGTCGCCGAAGTACTTCCACGTCAGCGAATCGGGTCCGAGAGGCTGTGGTGACATGAGGCACACGCTACGATTGACAACGCCCGTAGTCAACATTGGGGACCACGCATGACCAAACGCAGCTGGGCCGGCACCACGCTGAACGACCGCAAGGCCGCCCGCCGGGAGCAGTTGCTGGCCGCCGCACTGGAACTGCTCGGCACGGGGGGCAGCGCGGCGGTCAGCGTGCGGGCCGTCTGCCGCGAGGCCAAGCTCACCGAGCGGTACTTCTACGAGAACTTCACCGACCGGGAAGAGCTCGTCCTCGCCGTGTACGAGCGGGTCGCGGGCGAGGCGCACCAAGCCCTCGTCGACGCCGTCCCCGACCCGCACGGCGACCCGGCCGTCCGGGCCGCCGCCGCGGTCGGCGCCTTCGTCGAGCTGATCGTGGACGACCCCCGCAAGGGCCGGGTACTGCTGCTCGCCCCGACCACCGATCCGGCGCTGTCCGCGCGCGGCGTGGCCCTGCTGCCCGCCTTCGCCGCGCTGGTCCGCGAACAGCTGCCGGAGCGGATGAGCCCGGCCGAGCGCGAACTCACCGCGACCGGGCTGGTCGGCGCGCTGGCCACCCTGTTCACCGGCTACCTTGGCGGCACACTGAACGTGAGCCGCGAGGAGCTGACCGGCCACTGTGTCCATCTCCTCGCCCGCGCCGGATACCGGCCGTCCTAAGCGGACTCGCGCTCGGCGGCCAGTCGCAGCGCGATGTCGATGATCATGTCCTCCTGCCCGCCCACGTACCGGGCCTCGCCCACGCGGTACAGGATTTCGTGGGCGGGCACGCCATAGCGTTCGGCGGCCCGTTCGGCGTGCAGCAGGAAGCTCGAGTACACCCCGGCGAAGCCCTGCACGATCGACGAACGGTCCATCACCGGCAGGCGCGTGATGTAGGGCTTGACCACGTTCTCCGCGGCGTCCATCAGGATGTCCTTGTCCACCCCGGTCCGCACGCCCAGCCGCTCGAACACCGCCGCCAGCACCTCGGTCGGCGAGTTGCCCGCCCCCGCGCCCAGCGCCACCAGCGAACCGTCGATCTGCCGTGCGCCCGCGCGGTAGGCCAGTACCGAGTTCGCGACCCCGAAACTGAGGTTCTGGTGCCCGTGGTAGCCGACCTGGGCTTCGCCGCCGAACTCGGCGACCAGCGCGGCCACCCGTTCCGAGGCGTCCTCGAGGATCAGCGCGCCCGCGGAGTCCACAATGTACACGCACTGGCAGCCGGCGTCGACCATGATCCGGCCCTGCCGGGCCAGCGCCTCCGGGGTGGACATGTGCGACAGCATCAGGAAACCCACGGTCTCCAGGCCGAGATCGCGTGCCGCGTTGAAGTGCTGGATGGACACGTCCGCCTCGGTGCAGTGCGTCGCGATGCGCACCGCGCCCGCGCCGAGGTCGGCGGCCGCCCTGAGGTCGGTGACCGTGCCCAGCCCGGGCAGCAGCAGCACGGCGATCTTCGCCCGCTTCGCCTCGTCCACCGCGGCCGCGATCAGCTTCCGTTCGTCCACAAGGGAGAATCCGTAGTTGAAGGTGGACCCGCCGAGGCCGTCGCCGTGGGTGACCTCGATCAGCGACACCCCGGCCGCGTCCAGCGCCCGCACCGTGTCGCGCACGTTCTCCTCGGTGAACTGGTGCGCCATCGCGTGGCTGCCGTCCCGCAGGCTCGTGTCGACGATGCGGACTTCCCGCTCAACAGCATCCCAGCTCATGCCTTCACCCTTTTCACGATTCGTTCGGCCAGCAGTTCGCCCACCCGCGCGGCGGCGGCGGTCATGATGTCGAGATTCCCCGCGTAGGCGGGCAGGTAGTCGCCGTTGCCCGCGACCTCCAGGAACACCGCGACGCGGGCCTGGCCGTTCCAGCCGGGCCGCGGCTCGTCGTACTGCGGCGCGGCCTTGAGCGTGTACCCGGGGACGTAGCGCTGGACCTCGGCCACCATGCGCTCGATGGAATCGGTGATCGCGTCGCGGTCCGCGCCGGGATCGATCGCGCAGAACACGGTGTCCCGCATGATCATCGGCGGTTCGACCGGGTTGATGATGATGATCGCCTTGCCGCGGGCCGCACCGCCCACCGACTCGATCGCGTGCGCGGTGGTCTCGGTGAACTCGTCGATGTTGGCCCGCGTGCCCGGCCCCGCCGACCGCGACGACACCGAGGCCACGATCTCGGCGTAGGGCACCGGCGTGACCCGGGAAACCGCGTGCACGATCGGGATGGTGGCCTGGCCGCCGCAAGTGATCATGTTGAGGTTGGGCGCGTCCAGGTGCTCGGGCAGGTTCACCACGGGACAGGTGAACGGGCCGATCGCCGCCGGGGTCAGGTCGATCGCCTGGATGCCCGCCTCGGCGTAGCGCGGCGCGTTGGCCTGGTGCGCCTTCGCCGAGGTCGCTTCGAACACCAGGTCGGGCAGCTCCGCACGGGACAGCAGCCAGTCGACGCCCTCGGCCGAGGTCTCCAGGCCGAGCGCGGCGGCCCGGGCCAGACCGTCGGAGGCGGGATCGACGCCGACCATGTACCGCACGTCGACGAACTCGCTGCGACGCAACTTGGCCAGCAGGTCCGTGCCGATGTTGCCGGGGCCGACGATCGCGGCGGTAGCCTTGTTACCGGCCTTGTCACTGACTTTTCCCATGCCCCTTACGGTGCTCGCCGGGATGAGGCACACTCAACCCATGTGTGCCGCTGAGCGGGACGACGGCGGGATGACCGCCGCGCGCCTGACCGCCCTGTTCACCGCCTTCCGTCCCGGTGACGGCTTCCTCGGCACCTCGGAACTCGCCCGGCGTACCGGCATGCCCAAATCCTCCGCGCACCGGCTGCTCGGACACCTGGTGCGGCAGGGACTGCTCGAACGGCGCGACGGCTCGGTCCGGCTCGGACTGAAACTGTTCGAGGTCGGCCAGGTCGCCATCGGCCAGCGCGGACTGGCCGACGCCGCGAGGCCGTACCTCGCCGATCTGCGCGAGGCCACCCGCAACACCGTGCACCTGGCCATCCTGGAGGGCACCGAGGTGGTCTACCTGGACATCACGCGCGGACCGGACGCGCCGGTCCTGCCCTCCCGCATCGGCGGGCGCTTTCCCGCACACGCCACGGCTGTGGGGAAGGCAATCCTGGCGCACTCTCCCGAGGACGTGGTGGAGACGGTAATCTCTGCTGGCCTGCCCCGGATCGGGCCGCGGACGCTCACCGCACCCGGCCTGCTGCGCAGGCAGCTCGCGAAGGTGTACGAGGAGGGAACGGCCTACGACCGAGAGGAATCAGGGCCCGGCGTCGTGTGCGTCGCGAGCCCGGTGCTCGACAATTCGGGTCTCGCCCGTGCGGCCATTTCGATCTCCGGGTGGAGCACCCGGGTCCGGGTGGAGCGGGTTGCCCCCGCGGTCCGGACCACTGCCCTTACGCTGTCCCGCACACTCCCCTGACCCCAGTGCACGCGTCGGTCGCGAGGATCGGCAAGATACGGGCACTCGGTTGAGGCCTGCGCCCGGTGAAACGGAGGACCACCCGTGATCGCCCAGACCACCCAGGTCGACGACCTGCGGCTCGTCGCGCTCCCCAGTGCCGTGAGCTGTGCCGAGATGTTCGTGCGCTTCACGCTCACGGAATGGTCGCTGCGGCCGCTGATCGGGGAGGCCACGCGCATCGCGCGCCACCTGGTCGACGCGTCGGTGGTGAACGGTCCCTCGCACCGTTCGCCCCGGTTCCTCACCGTCCGGCTGCGCCTGCACGGCGACGTACTGGTGCTGGAACTGGACGACGACCTGCCGGGCGAGCCGCCGGAACTGGACGGGGCGCGGATCAACGCCGTCACACTGCCGGGCGGGCGCCGTAACATGTGGACGGAACTGGCCCTGCCGAGCGGCATGTCGGCGGCGGCGGTCCCCCTGCCGCAGCGTGCCCGCAACCGCACTCCGGCCCCGCCCCCGGTGCACTTCCAGTACACCGTGCCGGACTACCCGGTGGACGAGCCGTCGGTCCCGCTCATGGACGCCGACTCCCAGATCCTGCAGCGTGTCCTTTATGGACTCAACCGCGGCGACCAGTCCTGACCCCCGGCCACGGCATCCGTCGTGGCCGCTTGCGTACCGGGGCGTTCAGGCGAGGCCGCGGACGGCGCGGGCGGGGGGCCGGTCCCCGCGGATGGCGGCCACCATTTCGAGCACGCGCCGGGTCTGTTCGACCTCGTGCACGCGGAACACCTTCGCCCCGTCGGCGGCGGCGAGCGCGGTGGCCGCGAGCGTGCCGTCGAGCCGCTCCTCCAGCGCGACCCCGAGGGTCTCTCCGATGAAATCCTTATTGGACAGAGCCATCAGCACGGGCCAGCCGGTGGCCACGAGCGCATCCACGTGCCGGAGCAGGGCCAGGCTGTGCCAGGAGTTCTTGCCGAAGTCGTGCGTCGGATCGATCAGCACCCCGGCCCGCGGCACGCCCAGCGCCACCACGGACTCGGCGCGGCGGGTGAGCTCCTCCACCACCTGCGGCAGCAGGTCGTCATAGCGCACCCGGAAGGGGCGGGTGCGAGGCGCGGCGCCGCCGGTGTGCGAACAGACGTAACCCGCACCGAACTCCGCGGCCACCTCCGCCAGTTCCGGATCCGCCCCGGCCCAGGTGTCGTTGAGCAGATCGGCCCCCGCCTCGCAGGCCAGGCGCCCGACCTCGTGCCGCCAGGTGTCGACGCTGATCACGATGCCGGGGTGGCGGCGGCGGATCTCGGCCACGAACGGCACCACGCGGCGGATCTCCTCGGCCACCGTGACCTCGCTGCCGGGGCCGGCCTTCACCCCGCCCACGTCGACGATGTCGGCGCCCTCCGCGACCACCCGGTCCACCGCGGCCAGCGCCTTGACGTCGTCGAAGGAAGCACCACGATCGTAGAAGGAATCCGGGGTGCGGTTGACGATCGCCATCACCAGCGCCCGGTCCCGGAGCACCCGGCGCCCGCGGAACTCCAGATCGACCACCCTCGTTTCCGCCTGCTCCCTCGTCACGCCTCCATCATGCCTGGCGCGGCGGAGCGGCACGGCGCGGCCTCATGCCCTAAGTTTTCTGCAGGACCCGAAGGGGGTGCGGGATGGCCACCCGGCACGGCGATATCAGGCCCACCGAGCTCCACAGCCGAGAGCGGCTTCTGCAGGCCGCGCTCACGGTCCTGCTTGAACAGGGCGTCGCGGGCCTGACGGTTCGCGGGCTCGCCGAGGCCGCCGGCAGTTCGGCGATCGGCGTCTACACCCGTTTCGGCGGCCGGACCGGCGTTCTGGACGCCTTGTTCGAGCGAACGTTCGAGCTGCTGCGGGACGAGCTCTCGAAGCTCCCCCCGCCCTCCGGCGATCCGCTGGCCGACCTGCTCGCCTTCGGCGCCGCGTACCGGGCGTTCGCGCTGGAAAGCCCCGCCCGCTACGCGTTCATGTTCGAACGCGCGGTGCCCGGGTACGAGCCCGACAAGGATCTGCGCTTCCAGGCACGGTGCGCCAGTTACGACCTGCTGGCCCGGCGCGTCCGCCCGGCGGTCCCGCCGGGCACGGCCGCCCGGGGCGCCTATCTGGTGTGGACCACCATGCACGGCCTGATCAGCCTCGAGCTGACCCATCGCGCCCGTACCCCACCACCCGGATGGTTCCTCCAGCCCGGCGACGGCTCCTACGACCGCATCTTCCGCGACGGCATCACCGCGATCCTCGCCGGCCTGCGCGCCTGAGAAAGCCCTTGCCGCGCACCGAACGCGGGACACGCCGGATGCGAAACGGCCCCTGGTTCCGGGGAACCAGGGGCCGTTCGGTCAGGCTAGCGGATCACGCACCGCCGGAGAGCTTCTCGCGCAGAGCCGCGAGCTGCTCGTCGCTGGCGAGGGTGCCACCGCTCTTCTGGCCCGCGTCGGACTGCGAGGAGCTGTAGCTGCTCTGCTCGCCGCCCTCGACACCGGTCGCGGCGTCCGCCGCGGCAGCGGCGTCGGCTTCGGCGGCCTTGGCGACCTGCCGCATGTGGGCCTCGTAACGAGCGTGCGCCTCGGCGTACTGGCGCTCCCACTCCTCACGCTGCTTGTCGAAGCCTTCCTGCCACTCCTGGGTGTCGGGGTCGAAGCCCTCGGGGTAGATGTAGTTGCCCTGCTCGTCGTACTCGGCCGCCATGCCGTACTGGGTCGGGTCGAACTCGGTGTCGGGGGTGACACCTTCGTTCGCCTGCTTCAGCGACAGCGAGATCCGGCGACGCTCGAGGTCGATGTCGATGACCTTGACCATCACCTCGCCACCGACCTGGACGACCTGCTCCGGGATCTCCACGTGGCGCTCGGCCAGCTCGGAGATGTGCACCAGGCCCTCGATGCCCTCCTCGACGCGGACGAACGCGCCGAAGGGAACGAGCTTGGTGACCTTGCCCGGCACGATCTGGCCGATCGCGTGGGTGCGGGCGAACTGGCGCCACGGGTCTTCCTGGGTGGCCTTCAGCGACAGGGACACGCGCTCGCGGTCCATGTCCACGTCGAGCACCTCGACGGTGACCTCCTGGCCGACCTCGACGACCTCGCTCGGGTGGTCGATGTGCTTCCAGGACAGCTCCGACACGTGCACCAGACCGTCGACACCGCCGAGGTCCACGAACGCACCGAAGTTGACGATGGAGGAGACGACGCCCTTGCGGACCTGCCCCTTGGCGAGCGCGTTGAGGAACTCGCTGCGCACCTCGGACTGGGTCTGCTCCAGGTAGGCACGGCGGGACAGCACCACGTTGTTGCGGTTCTTGTCCAGCTCGATGATCTTGGCCTCGAGCTCGCGTCCCACGTAGGGCTGCAGGTCGCGCACGCGGCGCATCTCCACCAGCGAGGCGGGCAGGAAGCCGCGGAGGCCGATGTCCAGGATCAGGCCGCCCTTGACGACCTCGATGACGGTGCCGCGGACCGGCTCGTCCTTCTCCTTGAGCTCCTCGATCGTGCCCCAGGCGCGCTCGTACTGGGCGCGCTTCTTGGACAGGATCAGGCGGCCCTCCTTGTCCTCCTTCTGGAGGACCAGGGCCTCGACCTCGTCACCGACGCTGACAACCTCGCCGGGGTCGACATCGTGCTTGATGGACAGTTCACGCGAGGGGATCACGCCCTCGGTCTTGTACCCGATGTCGAGCAGCACCTCATCGCGGTCGACCTTGACGATGGTGCCCTCAACGATATCGCCGTCGTTGAAGTACTTGATCGTCTTGTCGATCGCGGCGAGGAAGTCTTCCTCCGACCCGATGTCGTTGATGGCGACCTGCTGGGCCTGAGCATCGGCCGTCGGGACGGTGGTGGTGTCGGTGGTCATTAGGTGGGTTGCTCCGGTAACGGCTTGGATTCAGGGGGTGTGCAGTTTGTTGCGCGTGGCGGGAAGGTAACGGCAGAACCGAGCTTTCGTTCCCAAGAACGGCCGCGAGCGTCCCACCGAAGAGTGCGCGACCCCGAACCCGGCGCAACTCCACCGAGCTGAAGGTAGCGCGAAACCCACTGCGCTAGAGATATCGTACGCGCGTGCCACCCGGGGGCACAATCAGGGTCGCCGGTCGGAAACCCGGCACCGGCCTGCGGAACAATACGACCGTGACCGAGCAGGACGGATCGCAGGACCGGCATGTCTCCGCAGAGCGCAGACTGGGCACGGTGGGCATCGCCCACCGGCCGGTGGGCAGGCGTGAAGCCACCGCGGCCAACCTGGCCTGGTGGGACGCCGACGCCGACGAGTACCAGGCCACCCACGGGCAGTTCCTCGGCGACGCCGACTTCGTCTGGTGCCCCGAAGGCCTGCGAGAAGACGACGCCGCCCTGCTGGGCGACGTGCGGGGGCTGCGGGTCGTGGAGATCGGCTGCGGCCAGGCCGCCTGCTCGCGCTGGCTCGCCCGCTCCGGGGCGCACCCGGTGGCGGTGGATCTCTCCTGGGGAATGCTGGCTCATGCGAGAGAGGGCAACGCCCGCACCGGGCCCGTTGTTCCCCTCGTGCAGGCGACGGCCGAAGAACTGCCCCTGGCGACCGGAAGCATGGACGCGGCCTGCTCGGCGTTCGGGGCGATCCCGTTCGTCGCCTCCGTCGAGGCCGTGTTCCACGAACTGCACCGCGTGCTGCGGCCGGGTGCCCGCTGGGTGTTCTCGGTGACCCACCCGATGCGGTGGATCTTCCCCGACGATCCGGGGCCCAACGGGCTGACCGCCACCCAGCCGTACTTCGACCGCACGCCCTACACGGAGGTCGACGCGGAGGGCCGGGCCACCTACGTCGAGTACCACCGCACCGTCGGTGACTACGTCCGGGCGCTGACGAAGACCGGTTTCCTCCTCGAAGACCTGGTCGAACCGGAGTGGCCCGAGGGGCACACCCGCGTCTGGGGGCAGTGGAGCCCCCTGCGGGGCAAGCTGTTCCCCGGCACGGCGATCTTCTCCACGCGGCGGGACGATCGGTGACCATCGCCGCCGGACTCCTCGCCGCGCAGCAGGCGCGGTTCGCCGCGACGGATCCGGTGCTGCCGGCCCCGGCCGGCGTGCCGGAGGGGGAGACCCTGGTGGCGGCCACCGCGCGGAGCGGCCGGGTGGCCGCCGTTCTGCAGACCCACCACCACGACCCCGGCGCGCTCGACCTGCTGTGGTCGGCGGAAAGGGTGTGGCAGCTCTTCCCGTTCCCGGGTGAGACCGGCACCGAGGGCATGGACGCGCTGCTGCGTGCCTGGCGGCACCGGATGGACGCGGAGTCGCCGGGCGCCGACTCCGCGTGCACGGTCACCTGGCCCAGCCGGGACGCGCCCGCCGTCCGGGCCTTCCTCGCCCACGGCATGGTCCCGATCTCCGTGCTGGCCCTGCGCAAGGCTCCTCCCCCACCGCCGCCGGCGTCGCCGCCGTCCGGGCTCACGCTCCGGCAGGCCGGGCCGGAGGATTTCGAGGAGGTGCTGGCGCTGGTCGCGCTGACCTTCGACTACACCGCACTGGTCACGCACCGCGCCCGGCCGGGGGCGAGCGGCCTGGTCACGCCGCAGCTCAAGCGGAACCTCGCCGCGGGCGCGCCGATCTGGCTCGCCGAATGCGATGGCGTGGCCGTGGCGATCGCCGACTGCGGCTGGATCGAGTCGACGCCCGGTTCGTGGGCGGCCGAGCTGCTGCCACCCGGGCGCTGGGGATATGTCAACACCGTGGCGACGCGGCCCGAATTCCGCGGGCGCGGCGTCGGGCAGGCGCTGATGGCGGCGGTGCACCGCCACTTCCACCAGCGGGGCGCGACCGGGACCTATCTCTACTACAACCCGACGAACCCGCTGTCCTCGGTGTTCTGGCCCCGCCAGGGCTACCGTCCACTATGGACGTAC
>NZ_VJWX01000829.1 GCF_007713715.1 Amycolatopsis rhizosphaerae | reverse complement strand
GGGCAGTCCCCGGCGAGCGCGCGGCATCCGGCCAACCGCGGACCCGGCATCCGTGAGGCCACCGCGCTCGGGCTGAGCCTGCTGGGCACCGGGTACTCGGTGGCCTCACGCCTGCTGCCGGCGCCGAGGCTGCCCGCCGCCATCCCCACCGTGCTGTCCCTTGTGGACTCCGCACCCCACCTTCGTGCCGTGGTCGAGACGGCACTGGGCAGGACCGCCGCCGACACCGTGTTCGCGCTCGGCAGCGCGACCGGCCAGGCACTGGCCCGCAATCCGGTCAGCCTGCTCGCCGAGGCGGGCTACCGCCTGCTGCTGCACCGCGAGGTGCTGGCCCGCCAGCAGGCCTGGCGCCAGTGGGAACACCGGGCCTCCCGGCTTCCCGGTGCCCATGAAGCCGAGGCGATGCACTACCCGCCGCGGCCGGTGCCCTTGCCCTCCGGCCCCGTCGAGAAGCTGTCGGACACCTCCGCCGGGGTCGCCTTCGCCGGCTCCGCCGCGATGCTCTTCGCCAGCCGCAACACCGAGCGTGCCACCGCGATGCTCGTCGCCGGAGTGCCGCGTGCCGCGAAACTCGGCCGTGAGGCCTTCGCCAGCCGTCTGGACACCGAACTGTCCCGCTCCGGCTGCCTGGTGTTGGAGACCGACGCCCTCCGTCGCCTCGACCGGGTGGACACCGTCGTCCTTGACGCAGGAATCCTGTTCTCCGGCAGGCATGTGGCCGAAACCGTAACGTCCCTTGTGGACGGTTTGAGCGGTGCGGAGCTGACGCAGCACGCTCATGATCTGCTCGACACCCGGCATCCCACCGCGAGACGGGAACGGGACGGCTGGGTGCTCGCCCCCGTCCCGGGCAACGCGCCCGCGGCAGTCCGGCGCCGCGCGAAGGAACTGGCGGGTTCCGACGCGGTGGTACTGCTCCTGTCGCGGGGTGGGGAGGCGGTCGGGCTCGTGCGCGCCTGTCCCGAGGTCGATCCGCTGGCCGAAGCCCTGATCGAGTCCGCCCGCGCGGCGGGCTCGGTGCTGCTGGGCGGTGCTGGACCGCGCGGCAGGCTGGCGGTCGACGGCACGCTGCCCGGCGGCAGAGCGCTGTCCGCCGCGATCCGGCGGCTGCAGCAGGAAGGCAAGGTCGTCGCCGTGGTGACCGCCCGTGATCGGGCCGCCCTCGCCGCGGCGGACGTGGGGATCGCCCTTCGCGGCCGCGGCGGCGCCGTCACCTGGGGAGCCGACATCGCCTGCCGTGACCGGGGCCAGGCCTGCCAGGTGCTGTCGGCGGCCGTGGAGGCGCACCGGACCAGTAGCGAGGCCGCCCGGCTGTCGCTGATCGCCTCACTGGCCGGGGGCCTGTTCGGCGGTTTCGGTCCGGCGGCCGGTGCGGCCGCCCGGGCCTCCTTCCCCGTGCACCTCTCCGGGATGCTCGCCCTGGCGCTCGGGGTCTGGCGCGGCGTCACGGTCGGAACCCGGCCCGCCCCCCAGCCCGTCGACCGCACGCCCTGGCACGAAA
>NZ_VJWX01000828.1 GCF_007713715.1 Amycolatopsis rhizosphaerae | reverse complement strand
GTGAGGGGACCCCACGGTCGATTCGGCTGTGAGGGGGCCCCTCACGGCACTGCGCAGCCCTGCTTGCGGGCGGGTCACTGCGGAGAAAGGCGCCCCCCTCGCACGGGCCGAACGTGGCACTCGGGCTGCCGGAAGGTGGGACACAACCGCCGGAGGGTGGGACACAACCGCCGGAAGGTGGGACTCGCCCATGCAAGGACCGACTTTGCCGGGACCCTGGTCGTAAGGGCTGTGAGGGGTCCCCTCACGGCACCCATTCCCTCACCAGCGCGGGACACAAGCGCACCGCCGAGCAGACCGGACATCGCCCTGATTTTCGTGCTGAAAGAAAAGAAAACCTTGTTGTTCGAAGAATGAGATGGCGTTGACGCTTTCCTCCGCCAGGGATCGAATCGGAACCGGCCGTCCTCCGGGTCCCCTTCCGAATTCGCTGGGAGAAGAGCATGTCCCATCCCCTCGTCCGTCTCGCCGTCGCCCTCGACGGGACGGGATGGCATCCGGCGGCGTGGCGTGAGCTCCGCGCTCGCCCCCGCGAATTGTTCACCGCCGGATACTGGGCGGACCAGATCCGGGAGGCCGAGCGGGGCCTGCTGGACTTCGTCACCATCGAGGATTCGCTTGCGTTGCAGTCGGCGGACCCCCGGGTGCCCGACGAGCGCACGGATCAGGTGCGCGGCCGCCTCGACGCGGTGCTCGTCGCGGCCCGGGTCGCGCCGCTGACCCGCAACATCGGCCTCGTGCCGACCGCGATCGTGACCCACACCGAGCCGTTCCACCTGTCGAAGGCGATCGCGACGCTGGACTACGTGAGCACCGGCCGGGCGGGTGTCCGGGTCAAGGTTTCGGCCTCCGCGCACGAAGCCGCGCATTTCGGCCGCCGGGCCGGGCACGAGGAAGGCATCGAGGACCTGTTCGCCGAGGCGGCGGACTACGTCGAGGTGCTGCGGCGGCTGTGGGACAGCTGGGAGGACGACGCGGAGATCCGCGATCGCGCGACCGGCCGGTTCATCGACCGCGACAAGCTGCACTACATCGACTTCGAAGGACGGTTCTTCCGGGTACGCGGCCCGTCGATCACGCCCCGTCCGCCACAGGGCCAGCCACTCGTGGCCGCGCTGACCCACCAACAGATCCCGTACCGGCTCGTCGGCAGCTCCGCCGATCTCGGTTTCGTCACCCCGCACGACGCCACCGAGGCGCGGCGGATCGTCGCGGATGTCCGGGCCGCACAGGAGCGGGCCGGGCGGTCGGCGGAAACCGTGCACGTCTTCGCCGATCTCGCGGTGTTCCTGGATTCCAGCGAGGCCGCCGCCACCGCCCGCCGCGACCGGCTCGACGAACGCGCCGGCACCCCGTACACCAGTGACGCGTCCGTCTACACCGGAACCCCGGAGGGTCTGGCCGATCTCCTACTGGACTGGCGCTCCTCGGGCCTGAGCGGATTCCGCCTGCGCCCCGCGACGATCCCCCACGATCTCGAGCAGATCACCCGGCACCTCGTACC
>NZ_VJWX01000827.1 GCF_007713715.1 Amycolatopsis rhizosphaerae | reverse complement strand
GTGTTGGGGGTGGGGGTGGACCCGCCGCCGGACAGCAGGGACCCCAGTGCGAGATCGGTGATCTGGCCCTGGTTCCCGTCGACCGCGCCGCGTTCGGCCTGCGTCATCTGGCCGACCTTCTCCGCCAGTGTCATGCGGCCGAGCAGGTCCGAAACCCGGTGCGCGACCGGTGCTCGCGCGTCGAGGTAGGCCGGGGCGGCGGCCTGCGCGGCGGCGGGTGCGGCGGCGGCCGCCGCCACGAGCGCGGCCGCGAGGCCGGGGAGCGCGGCGCGGCGGAATCTCCTGCCGCGCCGGAAAAAGGCGGTGCTCACGTGATCCTCCTGCGGGGACGAGGGCAGCACCGGCCGCGGCCGGACCGGATGTCCGGCCGGCCGGGGGCGGTACCGCGGGATCGACGAGCAACGCTGCGCAATGTTGCGGGACACAACATATTCGCTCGGGTCCCGCCGCGGAAGAGGCCGGACGGGGCATACCCCGAAAGGTCCAGTCCCGTCGGCCCTCACCCATCCGGTTGACGTGGCCCCCCGGCGGGCTTACCGTTCCCGTGGACAGATCGTGGCTTCCCCGCCACCGGATCCGCCGTCCCGGCGCACAGTCAATGGAGACTGGGAGGACGCGCATGACCACTCGCCGTTCACGTCCGAACGCTCCCCGGCCGCCGCGCCTTCCCGCGAGGTGAGCCGTGTACCGGCAGATCCTCGATCCCGTCGCGGGCTCGCTGCTCTGGTCCTCGCTCGTCGCGGCCCTGCCCCTGGTCGTGCTGTTCGTCCTGCTGGGCCTGGTCCGGATGACGGCCTGGCTCGCCGCGCTGATCTCCCTGGCGGTCTCGCTGCTGGTGGCGATCTTCGTCTACCCGATGCCCGCCAGTCCCGCCTTCCTCTCCGCGGCGGAAGGCGCCGCCTTCGGGTTCTTCCCGATCCTGTGGATCGTGATCAACGCGCTGTGGATCTACCGGATGACCGTCCACACCGGACACTTCGACGTGCTGCGCCGCTCCTTCGCCAGGGTCAGCGACGACCAGCGGATCCAGGGCGTGATCATCGCCTTCTCCTTCGGCGCCCTGCTCGAGGCGCTGGCCGGGTTCGGCACCCCCGTCGCCATCACCAGCGTCATGCTCATCGCGCTGGGGTTCCGGCCGCTCAAGGCGGCCGGGGTCGCGCTGGTGGCGAACACCGCTCCGGTGGCCTTCGGCGCCCTCGCCGTGCCGATCACGACGCTCGCCACGGTCACCGGACTCCCGTTGCACTCGCTGTCGTCGATGGTCGGCAGGCAGACCCCGCTCCTCGGCGTGTTCGTGCCGCTCGCGCTGGTGTTCATCATCGACGGCCGCCGCGGCGTCCGGCAGACCTGGCCCGCCGCGATGGTGTGCGGCCTGGTGTTCGCCCTCGCCCAGTTCGCCACCTCGAACTACGTCAGCGCCCCGCTGACCGACATCGTCGCGTCACTGCTGTCGGCCGGGGCCGTGGTGCTCTTCCTGCGGGTCTGGCGCCCCGCCGAGTCCTACGC
>NZ_VJWX01000826.1 GCF_007713715.1 Amycolatopsis rhizosphaerae | reverse complement strand
GCACTGGCCCGCCCGCGCGACGGCCGACGCGGTCGTGATCGGCTCCGGGGCGGGCGGCGCGATGGCCGCCAGGGAACTGGCCCGCGCCGGGCTTTCGGTCGTGGTCGTGGAGGAAGGCACCCGGTACCGGGTCGAGGATTTCCGCACCCGCGAACCGCTCGAACGGTTCGCCGGGCTCTACCGTGACGGCGGCGCGACCGTCGCCTGGGGCAGGCCGCCGGTGCTGCTGCCGCTCGGGCGCGCCGTCGGCGGCACCACCGTGGTCAACTCCGGAACCTGCTACCGGCCGCCCGCCCCGGTGCTGGCGCGGTGGCGGGAGGAAGCCGGTGACCGGATCGTCGACCGCATCGAAACTGCCGTTCCGGAAGTGGAACGCACCCTGCTGGTCGCCGAACAACCCCTGGATGTGCTGGGGCGCAACGGTTTGCTGGCCCTGGAAGGGGCGCGGCGGCTGGGCTGGCGCGCCGGACCACTGCGCCGCAACGCCCCGGGCTGCGCCGGAAGCTGCCAGTGCGCCGTCGGCTGCCCGCGCAACGCGAAGAACGGCGTGCACCTCAACGCCCTGCCGCAGGCGTGCGCGGCCGGCGCCCGTATCGTCTCCGAACTGCGCGTGGACCGGATCCTGGTGGAACGGGGACGGGCCGCGGGCATCGCCGGACGGCGCGGGGACGGCAGTGCCGTCGAGATCCTCGCGCCCCTCGTGGTGGTCGCCGCGGGCGCGACCGAAACCCCGCCGCTGCTGCGCCGGTCCGGGCTGGGCGGGCATCCCTGGCTCGGGCGGAACCTCGCCCTGCACCCGGCGATCAGCCTGGCGGGCCGGTTCGCCGAACCCGTGGATCCGGGGCGCGGGGTGCTGCAGAGCGCCGGGATCGAACAGTGGCACGACGAGGGAATCCTGATCGAGGCGACCGCCGCCCCGCGCGGAATGGGCACCTTCGTCCTGCCGGGACTGGGCAGCCGGTTGCGAGCCGAACTCGACGGCGCGGACCACCTGGCCACCCTCGGCGCCATGATCGCCGACGAACCGTCCGGCCGCGTGCTCGGCGGCCGGAGCACGCTGCTGCGGTACCGGCTGGCTCCGGCCGACGAACGGAAGCTGCGCAGGGCACTGGTCGTACTGGGCGACGTGCTGTTCGCGGCGGGCGCCACCGAAGTGCTCACGGGGATCGCCCGGCACCCGCGGGCGAAGAATCCCGCGCAGCTCAGGGACATCGTCGCCCGCGTGCCCGCCGCCCAGTTGCATGTGGCCGCCTTCCACCCGACCGGAACGGCACGGCTGGGCACCGATCCCCGGACCAGTCCGCTGGACCCGCGGGGCAGGCTGCGCGGAGTGCGCGGCGTGTACGTGGCGGACGCGTCGGTGCTGCCGAGCTGTCCCACGGTGAACCCGCAGATCACCATCATGGCGGCGGCACTGGCCATCTCCGGCGGCATCGTGGCGGACTGCCCCTTCACGGCTTGCCCCTCCGGCCGGGGGTGCGGGGCTGCAAAGGGGGTTGAGGGTTGCCGTGAGG
>NZ_VJWX01000825.1 GCF_007713715.1 Amycolatopsis rhizosphaerae | reverse complement strand
CACCCGCGGATTCCCCACCCACTGCCTCACAGGGGTGTCCCAATGGCTGTTACTCGGCGTCGCTCCGCGGCGTGATCTCCTCACGGTGGGCACCGATCTCCTCACCGGGCAGCGCCCGCGCGGGCCTGGTGAGGATGGCCCGGATCTTCGCCGGGTCGGCCTTCGGCACACGCTCGGCGGTCAGCAGGCCGTTGGTCTCCTGCTCGGTGTCGGTGAGCTGGGTGTAGCAGAAACCGGCCAGGGCAGGGGAATCGAGCACCGCGGAGACCAGTTCGTCGAGCTTGTGCACGAGCCCGGTCGCATCGGCCACAGTGGAGTACCCGAACCACTTGTCGCCGGCCTGAGGGGCATAGGACAGGCCACCGAACTCGGTCAGCATGACCGGACGACCGGCCGTGATCTCGCCGAGCACGAGACGGCGACCACCGGGACGCCCCTCGGCCAGGGTCTTCCGCGCCGCGTCCGGGTCGCCGTAGCGCCGGCTGAGGGAGGCCCCAAGAGGGGCGTAATCGTGGACGCCGTAGATATCGGCCTCGGTGATTTCCCAGCCGTCATTGGAGATCACCGGGCGAGTGGGGTCGACGGCCTTGGTGAGGTGATACAGCGAACTCGCGAAATGCGCCTGGGCGGGGACGGCTGCGATGTCGGGAACCCCCCAGCTCTCGTTGAGGGGAACCCAGGTGACGATGCTCGGATGGCTGCGGTCACGGCGAAGGATCTCCAGCCAGTCGCGCGTCAGCCGTTCGATGGCGGTCGGCCCGAACTCGTAGGCGTTCGCCGCCTCACCCCACACGAGCAGGCCGAGACGATCACACCAGTAGAGAAAGCGAGGATCTTCGACCTTCTGATGCACCCGGACACCGTTGAAACCAAGTTCCTTGATCAGTTCGACCTCACGCCGCAGCGCCCCGGCATCGGGCGCCGCCAGGTGCGACTGGGGCCAGTAGCCCTGTTCGAGCACCATACGGGGGAAGTAGGGCACCTGGTTGAGCAGGAACCGGCCGTCGGCCACCCCGACCTCGCGGATACCGAGATAGCTGGCCACCACGTCTTCCGGCCCGTCCGCCGGTCCCACTCGCACCCCGGCATCGACGAGCACCGGATGCTCGGGAGCCCAGAGCAGCCGGTGACGATCCTGTCCGTGCCGGAGCGCGGGCACCGCCACCGGAAACCGGAACCGCCGGTGATCGACCCGGACGGACTGTTCGGCGAGCGTTTCCCCATCGAGGCGGAGCAACACCCGCACGGTGACGGGATTCTCCGGATGACACGACAGTTCGCCCTCACAGACGACCGAGGCGCCCGGCACGTCGGCGATCCACTGCACCTCCCGCAGATGCAGATCCGGCACCACCTCGGCCCACACCGGCTGCCAGATCCCGGTCGTCCGGTGATACCAGATGTCGTGCGGTTCCTCGCGCCAGTCCTGCTTACCGCGCGGCTGGGTGGCGTCGTCCGGCTGGTCCTCGACACGGACCACAATGGACTGTGTGCCGCCGTCGAGACGGAGCGCATCGGTGATGTCGAATG
>NZ_VJWX01000824.1 GCF_007713715.1 Amycolatopsis rhizosphaerae | reverse complement strand
CGCGTGCGCCGTGCTGGTCGGCCTGTTCGCCATGCACGGCCTTCCGGCGCAAGGCTGTGCCGCGGGCAGCGGCGCGCATGCCACCACCATGAGCATGACGATGACCGAGCGCGTGGCGGAAGCCGTCGTACCGGGTGAGGTGTCGCAGGGCGACAGGACGGCCGCGCATCCCGGCACGCAGGACGACAGGACGGCCGGGGGAGCGGCGTGCGTGTTCACCCCGGCCTCGCGAGGAATCGACGCCCTGCTGGTTCTCCTGCTGCTCGCGGCAACCGTAGCGCTGGCGTGGCTCGCCCCGCTGCCGGGTTTCGTCGGCCGGGGGAACCCCAGAAGCCACCGGGCACCCCCTCGAACAGGAGCGCAACTGCTCACCACGCTGTGCGTGTCGCGGACGTGACGGACAGGCGCTGAGCGGGCCACGCGGTGGCTCGCCCGGTTCTCGACGCCCTGTTCATGTCCGCACACGAAAAGCGTGTGCGCTTCCTGGAAAGACTTCTCGATGTCGATTGTCACTCGATCACGCCGTTCGCTGCTGATCCTGGGGATCACCGCCGCGACGGGACTGCTGGCGGCCGCCTGCGGCAGCGGTTCCCCGGACTCCTCCGGTATGTCCGGAATGGACCACGGAAGCATGCCGGCGTCCAGCTCGATGCCCGCTCACGACGGGATGCCCGGGATGGACGACATGCCCACCGGCGACGGTCTGGCCGCGGAGTCCGCCGGTTTCCGGTTCGTCCCCACCACCACCTCGGTCCCGGCCGGGCAGGGCGCGTCGTTCACGTTCCGGATCACCGGCGCGGACGGCAGGCCGGTCACCGCTTTCGAGCCGGACCAGACGAAGCTCATGCACTTCTACCTGATCCGCTCGGACCTCGCCGGGTTCCAGCACGTCCACCCCACGATGGCCGGGGACGGCACCTGGACCGCGCCACTCGCCGCCGCCACGCCCGGCACCTACCGGGCCTACGCCTCGTTCATCACCAAGGACGCCTCCGGTAAGCCGGTTCCCTTGATGCTCAGCCAAGGCGTCACCGTGCCCGGAACCCCGGAGACCGTACCGCTGCCGTCGCCGTCCACCACGGCCCAGGCCGACGGCTACGGTCTGAGCCTGTCCAGCAACCGGTTCATGACCGGCATGCGCCAGGACCTCACGGTGACGGTTTCCAAGGACGGCAAGCCGGTCACCGACCTGCAGCCCTATCTGGACACCTACGGGCACCTGACCGCGTTCCACGAAGGCGATCTCGCCATCGCGCACCTGCACCCGCACGGCACGGCCGAGGGAGACCACGGCGGACCGGAGCTGAAGTTCGAGGTCATGCTGCCCAAGGCGGGCTCCTGGCGGTTGTTCCTCCAGTTCCAGACCGGCGGTGTGCTGCACACCGCCGCAGTGACCGTCACGGTCGGCTGACGGCTGACGGCACAGGAGGCTGGGTCCGTCCGGACAACCGGGCGGACCCAGCCTGTCACCGCAGGCGTTGTGCTCGCAGGACCACGTCGTGGGTGTGGTGGGTGCCCGCGGGTGCGGGGGCGG
>NZ_VJWX01000823.1 GCF_007713715.1 Amycolatopsis rhizosphaerae | reverse complement strand
TCCTGCGCCACCGAAGCCGTCGCGCTGCCCAGGAGCCGCAGTGCCGCCTCCGACGGCGAGCCGGGCTCGGCCGTATAGGTGATCAGGTGCTGGCCTGAGGTTCCGGGGAGGACGAGGTTCTCGAAACTCAGCTCCATCGCACCGACCAGGGGGTGACGCAGGTGCTTCAGCCCTGAGGTGCAAGTGCGCACCGGGTGCCGGGCCCAGAGCGAGGCGAACTCGTCAGAGTTCATGGTGAGGTGACCGACGAGCTCGGCCAGGGAGCGGTCGTCGGGGTGGCGACCGGCGACCAGGCGCAACGAGGCCACGGCGAGTTGGGCCTGGTCGTGCCAGTTCGCGTACAACTGCCGGTACTGCTCGTCCAGGAACAGCATCCGGGTCAGGTTGGGGCGGGTGGCGGGCGTGTCCGGGCCGGCGGGCGCCAGGTGACCGGCGAGCAGCGCGTGGCCCAGTCGATTCCAGGCGAGGACGTCGTTGCGCCGGTCCAGGACGAGTGCCGGGACGTCGGTCATGGCCGCCAACAGCTGCCGGGCCGAACCGCTGGCGTGCGCCACCCGGGACGGCGCCGGGCGGGAAGACGCGGCAGCGGGGCGGGCGAGGTCCTTCAGGTGGACCGTCTCGTCGTCGGTGAGGCGGAGGGTGCGCGCGATCGCCTCCAGCAGGCCGTCGGAGACGCTGACGGTGCGGCCCTGTTCGAGGCGGGTGTAGTGGGTGATGCTGACGTTGGCGAGCATCGCCAGTTCCTCGCGGCGCAGCCCGCTGACGCGGCGACGGGTCGGGTGCGGGGTGATACCGACTTCCTCGGGGCGCAGCGCGGCGCGGCGCGACTTGAGGAACTCTCCCAACTCGGACGAGGCGTCCATTCCTGCCTCCAGGTCGGCGGACTGCCACAGCCGTGGCCACTGACTTCACCATGATGCCCGCCGGTCCTGAAGGCCGGGAAGCCGTAAGGGTGGTCCTCTGATGACTACCCTCGCGCTGGCTGCGCAAGGCAGGGTTCTGGCTGGGAATCCGGGCGCCGACGAGCCTTTTTCCGGTAACCGCACGCGAGCGAGCGCGCCGCGTGTCAGGAACCATGAGGAAAGGGATTCGACGTCATGTCTGTCACCGATACGGAGACGGCCGGTACCGCGCCCGGCCCTGCCGTCGGCACGCAATCGGCCCTGCTCACCCCCCGGCTCAGGCTGGTACTGGTACTGCTGCTCGCAACGCAGTTCATGCTGGCCGTGGACTTCGCCATCCTGAACGTGGCGCTGCCGGTGATCGGTGAGGGTCTGGGCTTTTCGTTGGCGCATCTGCAGTGGATCGCCACCGCGTTCGCGCTGTGCGCGGCGGGCTTCACCCTGCTCTTCGGCCGGGTCGCGGACCTTTTCGGCCGCCGCCGTCTGTTCCTCACCGGCCTGGTGGTCCTGGGCGCGGCCTCGCTCATGGGCGGACTGGCGCGGAACCCGGAAATGCTGATCACGGCCCGCGTCTTCCAGGGGCTGGCCACCGCCGCCGTGACCCCCGCCGCGCTGTCGCTGATGACCACCTC
>NZ_VJWX01000822.1 GCF_007713715.1 Amycolatopsis rhizosphaerae | reverse complement strand
GCGCCGGGAGCGGTGCCGACGTGCCGGCGCCGGGTGGCCCGCATCCGCTGTTCGGCCGTGAGGCCTGTCCGTCGTCGCGCAGCGGCCCGGAGTTGCTCGGCGCGGCCGGGGACCGGGGGCGGTAGCGGTTGCGTGGCGAGGGTGAACGGCGGGACGTCGTGCCCGTGGTGCACGGTGCGGGCCAGAACCTCGAACGCGGGGCGCCGGGCGAGATCACGGTCGTCGAAATAGGGTGCCACATGCCGAACCAATTTGGTCGCGTCATTCGGGGAAACGGTGAAGAAGATTTTGTTGCGCGCGTTGGCATCCACCGCTTCCCGCACATCGGCGGGGAGTTGCGCCAGATGCTGGTGCGCCAGCACCAGCGAGAGCCGGTAGCCCCGCGCCTCAGCAAGCGCGTCTTCCACCCCGATCGGCATATGCAGGAAGTTGTGGCACTCGTCGACCACGATTGTCGCGTCGCACCGATCGTCGGGGGCCAGGGCGGCGCGGCGGGTGGCGGCCGACCACAGACCGGACAGCAGCAGCGAGCCGACGAGTTGGGCGGCGTGCTCGCCGATCTCGCCTTTGGGTAGGCGGGCGATCAGAATGCCGCCGTCCAACACGTCGGTGAGGTTGATCGTCGAGCGGGCCGTGCCCAGCAAGTCGCGGGCGAACTGGCGAGAGAGCACCGACCGCAGGCGGGACAGCACCGGCCCGGCGAGTTGATTACGCTGCCCTGCGGACAGCGCGTCGTAGTTCTCCCAGAACCCGTCCAGCCCCTCCGGTTCCCCGTAGTCGGCGAGGATCGCGCGGCGGAATTCCGGCCGTGTCAGGACCGACACGACATCGGCCAGAGTGGAACCCGGTCGCCGGACCAACGTGAGGCAGGCGGCGCGCAGCACGTCGTCCATGCGCGGCCCCCACCAGGCCGCGTAGAGGTGGCGGAACACGCCGACCACGTTCTCGGCCGCCCACTCCCGCCCGGTCTCGCTCTCTCGCCGCGCGGTCTCGCCGTCTCGCCGTGCCGTCTCGGGGTCTCGCTGGGCGGTCTCGCCGTCTCGTCCGCTTGCCCCGCTGGGGCCACCAAGTGGTGCGAGCACGTTCCACGCCGGGGGCGCTTCGGTTTCGGCGGGGTCGAGGATGACCAGCCGATCACCGGCCGATGCGGGAAGCCGGTCGAGCACGTTGCGGGCCAGATCGCCTTGGCAGTCCAACAAGACGACACCGCGGCCAGCGCCGGCTTCGGCGAGCACGTGGTTGGCCAGCCAGGTGGACTTGCCCACGCCAGTCACCCCTTGGACGTGGATGTGGTGGCGCGCGTCCGCGACCCGCAGCGCGATTCCTTGGAGTGGACCGTCGTTGGCGATGCCCAACGGCTTCGGCGCCTGCCGGGCGGGATGCTCGGCAGGAACCAGCCGCAACCGTGGCAACCGGCGGCGAAGGGCAGACGTTCCGGCGGGGTCACCGGTGCTGACGTCGGGGTGGTGTTCAGGCTGCGGCATCGTCGCCTCCATCGAGGTCCTCCGGGCGAGGGCGGGGGTTGAAGCGGGGC
>NZ_VJWX01000821.1 GCF_007713715.1 Amycolatopsis rhizosphaerae | reverse complement strand
CGCCTGAACCAGCCTCGCCCGGCTCCACCTCAGCCGACGGGCATGCCTGGGTGGCGCTGGAACAGGAAGGCGCCGCGCACGATGGTTTCCTTGTAGCGCGCGGCAAGCCGCCCGGTGAGCACCGCCTCGACGGGACTGTCGTCGGCACGGACGAACTGGATGAGCCCGTCACGGCGGCCGAGGCTGATGCACTGGTTCAAGTACCGGAACCGCAACGGCTTCGGCTCGCGCCCGGCGAGCCGGTCCGCCAGCGACCGCACCGCCCGCTGGGCGGTCGGCATCCCGGTGGCACAGGCCATCCGCAGTTCCTGCCCGTCCGGGCGGCGCAACGCGGCGGCGTCCCCGATGCCGAGGACCTCCGGGTGCGACACCGACCGCAGCGTCGCGTCCACCACCAGCCTGCCGTTGGCGTCCACCGCGAATCCCGACTCGCGGGCGATGCCCGGCACGGTGAACCCCGCGGTCCACACCACGGTGTCGGCGGCGACGTGCTCGCCCCCGTCCAGCACGAGCCCGTCGGCCCGCACCTCGGCGACCTTCGCGTCTTCCCGCACGTCGATCGCGAGGCGCCGCAGGGCCCGCGCGAGATGGCGCCGCCCCCGTTCGGACAACCCCGAGCCCAGCTTTCCGCCGGTCAGCAGCCGCACCTTGAGCTCCGGACGGCTCTCGGCCAGCTCCGCCGCCGCCTCGATCCCGGTGAGCCCGCCCCCGGCCACCGCGACGACCCGGCTCTCGCCCAGCCGCCCGGCCAGTTCCCGTGCGTGGTCGAGATCGGCGACCGTGAAGGCGTGCTCGGCGGCCCCGGGCACCGAGTCCAGGTCGGCCTGGCTGCCGAGGGCGTAGACGAGATGGTCGTAGGCGAGGTCGCGGCCTCCCTCGGTGCGCACCGTGCGCGCCCCGGGGTCGATCCGCGTGACCCGGTCGACGACCAGCCGGACGCCGGTGCCTTCGAGCAGCCCGGTCAGCGGCCGGTCCCGCAGCGGCTGACCGGCGGCGAGCTGGTGCAGCCGGACGCGTTCGACGAACCGGTCGTACCGGTTGACCAGGGTCACCTCCGCGCTCGTCCAGCGTGCGGCGAGCTTCGCCGCGGCGAGCCCGGTGTATCCGGCGCCGAGGACCACGATCCGCTCTTGCGTTGTAGGGGCCATCTTCCCGTCCTTTCGTCTCGTTCCCCCGCGAGGGGCACGGACAGGACGAGACAGCGGCGGAACTTGTGACAGACCGGGCGTGCGACCCCGCTCACCTGGCCCCTTGCCCCTCCCTTCGCCCATGGGCGAATATGGTCTAGACCATAAGGGTACAGACCACCACTTCTCCGGTCTCCCGGTCGCGGGAAAGGAGCCGACATGGCCACCAAGCCCCGGATCCGCACCTTCGCCGCAGGCGCCGCCCTCGCTCCCCTGCTCGCCCTGGCCGCCCCGGGCGTCGCCAGCGCCCACGGCTACATAGACTCGCCGCCCAGCAGGCAGGCGCAGTGCGCGCAGGGCATCGTCGACTGCGGCGAAATCAAGTACGAGCCGCAGAGCGTCGAAGG
>NZ_VJWX01000820.1 GCF_007713715.1 Amycolatopsis rhizosphaerae | reverse complement strand
GGTCAAGCCGACACGATTACAACACCAACGTTTCCGGGAGAGGCACTAGGTGTAGCTGATGGTTCCGGTCCGCGTCGGCGCGGGAAGTCATCAGACCGTCGCCGTTGTAGCCGAAAGTGGACGAGCCACCGGTACCGGCTGTGGTGAGCAGTTCACTACGGTCGTTCTAGGGAGAGAGCCTGGCCCGCCGTCGCTAGTGCCCTGTCCAGATAGGTTCGCCGGGTTGGTCAGGCGGCTGGGGTGAGGTGTTGCCCGCCCCAGCGGATGCTCTTCTCGCTGCGGACTCGTGCGCGTTCACGACGTTGTGCGGCGAGCACGTCAGGGTGGCGGGCGTTGGCGTTGCGCCAGCGCAGATAGTCGTGCAGCCGACGAGCCAGCACCGGGTGGTTGGTGTGGTTCGATCCTGCGATGACGAAGGTGCGCAGCAGCCCGAAGTGCGCCTCGATCGGGTTGGCCCAGGACGAGTAGGTCGGGGTGAAGCACAGCTCGACGTTGTTGCGTGCCGCCCAGTTGCGGATCGTCTGGCCGCGGTGGGCGGAGAGGTTGTCCAGGATGATGTAGATCGGTGCTCCGTCCGGGCGGGCGGCGCGGATCGATGTGAGTGCGGCCAGGGTGTTGGCAGCGGACTTCCTGGTGCGGACGATGCCCCAGAGGGTGTCCTCGCCCACGGAGTAGCAGCCGTGGAACTGCCGGACCCCGTGCAGCTTGCGGTAGTTCGCAGGCAGCCGGTCCGGATGTCCTTGTCGAGCCCAGCCGGCACCCAGGTGGGGCCGGATGGTGAGGGGCCCGAACTCGTCGAAGGCGAACACCCGGTCGCCGAACTTGCTGGTGACGTGCTCGATTCGGGAGAGTTTGGCGTCCCGGTCGGGGTCGTTGGACTCCTTCCAGGTCTTGGTTCGCTGGAAGGTGATGTCGTGTTTGTGCAGGAACTGCCGTAGCCGTTCCCGCCCGACCTGCACGACCTGGTGCGGGTTCTTGGCCAGGTAGGCGGCGAGCTTGCGCAGGCTCCAGCGGGTGAAGGGCTGCTCGAGTGCCTCAGGTCGCGTGGTGGCCGTCGCGACGATGAAGGCTTCGTCTTCAGGGCTGATCAGGCGGGGACGGCCACCCGCCCACCGAGGGTCCAGGCTGGCCATGCCTGTCTCGTTGAACCGGTGGATCACGCCGCGGATCGCGTCCTCGTCACCCTGGACCAGCCGGGCGATCGCCGGGACGGTGTTCCCGCCGGCCGAGGCCAGCACCACCATCGCCCGCCGCAGCCGCACCGCGGAACCCGTCCCTCTACGCACGATCTGCTGCAGCCGCTGACCCTCATGATCGGTCAGCCTGCGCACCCGGACTGGATCTGCCATCCACCCAGCCTGGCCGCAAGCCGATCAGCCGCCCCGAACGCTGACCGGCGTGTCACCAAACCGGCCAACGTTCATGGACAAAGCACTAGCCAGTGCCTCGATGAGGAGACCGGGGAGTTGGAGTTGACATTGGTGTGCCCGACTAGGACCAGCAGTACGGGTGTCCTACCCTGCTGGCCGCGTTCCTAGCCC
>NZ_VJWX01000081.1 GCF_007713715.1 Amycolatopsis rhizosphaerae | reverse complement strand
ACATACCGTGCGATCACAACGAAACCCATGGCTCTTGGCTCTCCACATTCGAACGTGGCCGTGAGGCGGTTCCCGCTCCGCGGGAACCGCCTGTCCCTGATCATTTCCCGGCCCTCAGCCCGTCCCGGGTCAGTGACCAGAGCGCCGGATCCGAGGTCGCCGCCGCCACCGCACCCATCGCCAGCGAGTGAGCCACCCCGGCCCCGTCGGTGACGAAACCGGCCGCGATGAACGGTGACAGCATCCGGCGGGCGTCCTCCGGCATCCACGGGATGATCGGGGCGGGCATCACCTCGACCAGGTCCGGTGAGCTGCGAGCGACCCCCTCCAGGCTGCGGTTGAGGTTCGACCGGTCGGTGACGAACACCTTCTGCATCGCCAGCATGTCCAGCCCCCTGGCCCGGTCGATCAGCGCGGCCCGGGTGCTGACCACGCCCTGCGCGCCGATCCCGGTCAGGAAATCGATCGCGCCCCGGTCCTGAGCGAGGCCCGGGCAGGCGTCGATGTTGACGAACACGATCTTCTTCAGCTGGACCAGCACCCGGACGGCCCTCGGCAGTTCGCCCACCGGGATCGACGCCAGGACGCCGACCGACGACGCCGCGGCGGCGAATTCCTTGACCCGCGCCACGCCCACCACCGATGCGCACACCGGGACGTCCGCGAAAGCCGCCGTGATCAGCGGCTTCAGCGGGCGCCGCGGGTGCGTGGAAGGTTCACTCATGACAGTCACTCTCGTACCCGCCCCGGAGTCAGTCCAGCGGGCCGGTTCCGAACGACGTGGGCAGGCCCAGTTTGCCCGGGTTGAGCACGCCGCGGGGGTCGAGCGCGTTCTTGACCGCCACGAACGCCGGGAAGCCGGTGCCCAGTGATTCGGCCAGGTACGGGCCGCGCAGGAGCCCGGACCCGTGGTGGTGGCTCAACGCCGCACCATGCCGGATCAGCACTTCGTTGGCCGCGTCCCACGCTGCCCGGTACCACTGACGCCGCTGCTCCGGGGCGACGTCGCCGCGCAGCGAGAAGTACAGGCAGGCCCCGTCGGTATAGGCGTGCGACTGGTGTGCCGAGGACGCGAGCGTGCCCGGCACGGCGCGGATCGCGGCCACCACGTCGTCGTAGATGGCGGGCAGTTTCGCCCATGGCGCGGCCATTTCGAGGGTGTCGGCGACGAACCCGGGGCCGGGGGTGAACCCGTCCGCGGACTTGCCGACCAGCATCCGCTCGTCCAGCCAGCGGTCGAACACCCCCTGGCCGTCGAGCTCGGTCCCGGTCCTGGCGCACACCTCCGCGCTGACCGCGATGCCGGCGTCCACGATCACCGGGTCGCCTTCGTCGGCGATCAGCAACAGGTTCGTGTCCGGGTGCCCGAAGTGGGTGCCGCTTTCCAACTCGTCGTAGAGTCGCAGCACCGCCGGGGTCGCGCCGCGCTGCATGATCAGCCGGCACGCGGCCAGCCCGTCGGCGAACGAGTCGAATCCGTAGGCGATCGCCTTGGCGTAGTCGGGCAGCCGGTGGGTGCGCAGCCGGACCGAGGTGATGATGCCCAAGGTGCCTTCCGAACCGATGAACAGCTGCCGCAGGTCGGGCCCGGTTGCCGCGCGCGGGTAGTCGCCGAAGGTGGCCAGCGTGCCGTCGGCGAGAACCACGTCGAGCCCGGCGACCATGTCCTCGATCTTGCCGTAGCGGGTGGACAACTGGCCCGCGCCGCGGCAGGCGACCCAGCCGCCGACGGTGGAGATCGCGAACGCGGAGGGCCAGTGCCCGGTGGTGGCGCCGTGGATCTCCTGCAGTTCCTTCTCGAAGAGGTCGCCGAACATGCCGGCCCGGACCTCGACCACCTGCGAGTCCTCGTCGAACGAGACGATCCCGGTGAGCCCGCAGACGTCGAGCACGACGCCGCCGAAGACCGGCAGGGCCGCGCCGGTGACGTTGCTGCGCCCGGCGGAGACGGTGAGCGGCAGGGTGTGCTCGTTGCACAGCTTGGCCACGGCCTGGATCTGCTCGACCGAGCCGACCTCGACGATCACCGCATCCGGGGTGGCCGGCCGGTCGGCGGTCTCGCCGATCATCGATCCGGCCCACCAGTCGCGGGTACGGAGCACGACCTCGTCGCGATCGGTATGGACCACGTCGGCGATGCCGCGCAGAGATTCGACGACGGCGTCCGGAATCGCGACCGCGACGGTCTGCAGCGACGCCGCGCCCTTACCGACCGGGGTGCGCGCCGCGTACCGGGGCGGGGTCGGTGCGCCGACGACGTAGTTGCCGCGGTTGAAGGGATGGGTGATGGTCTGGCGGCTGATCATGCCTTGTCTCCCAACAGGATCGACTTCTCGCGGGCGACGTCCGCCCGATAGCTGCTTACTTGTTCGGCGATGGTTTCCGCGCTCAGCCGGAGTTCTGCCCCGAGGAGCGCACCGACGACCGGAGCGATTTCCGTGGAGACGTCGCGGGCGAACAGCCGTAGCCGGGTGCGGCGGGAAAGCACGTCGTCGACCGAGCGCGCCATCTCGCACCGCGCCGCGTAGACGACCTCGGCCTTCAGGTGTGGCTGGCCGGCCACCAGCGGCTCGCCCAACGACGGGTCCTCGTCGATGAGCGCGCTGACGAAGCGTGCTTCAGTGCCGTAGCGCCCACCGAGATGGGCGGCCGTGCCGCCGGATGCCGCGGTCGCTTCGGCGTCGTAGCCGGCGCCGCCCAGCAGCGGGAGCTTCGCAGTGCGGGAGCGGGCCTTGCGGTCCAGCAGGGCGGCGACCTTGTCCACCACGAGTTCGCCCATGTGGCGGCTCGTGGTGAGCTTGCCACCGGTCACCGTGATCATGCCACCGCGGCCCACCGTGATGTGGTGGTCGCGACGCAGGTCAAGGGTGGCGCCCTGCTTGCCGCCCACCAGGGGACGCAGCCCGCCGTAGCTGCCCAGCACGTCGTCCGCGCTGATCCCGCCGTTGAAGGCCACGTTCGCGCCGTCGAGCAGGAACTCCATTTCCTCGCGGGTGCAGTGCACGTCGTCGGGCGAGCCGTCGTAGTCGGTGTCGGTGGTGCCGAGAACGACGACGTCTCCCCAGCGGGTGCACGTCGCCCGGCGGGCCCGGCCGGGGATCGGCACCGTGACCGTACAGTCGTTGCGGATCTTCGACCAGGGCACCACGATGTGCACGCCCTTGGCCGGGCGGACCTGCGGGCGGTGGGCGTCGTCGGCCATCGCGTCGAGGCCGTCGGTCCACACGCCGGTCGCGTTCACGACGACGCGGGCGCGTACGTCGATCTCCTCGCCGTCAGCGCTGACCACGGCCCCGCGCACCCGGCCGCCCGTCTTGAGCAGCCGTTCGACCTTCGCGCCGTTGGCAACCACCGCACCCAGGTGCGCGGCGGTGCGCACGATGGTGAGAGTGAGGCGGGCGTCGTCGGCGCGGCTGTCGTAGTACATGAAGCCACCCTTGAGGTGGTCGGCACGCAGCGTCGGCGCGTGGGACAGCACTTCCGTGGGGGTGAGCCGTTGGTGCAACCGCCCGATCCGCCAGCCGCCCGCCAGGTCGTAGGTCCACAGCAGACCCTCGAATGCCTTCGCGATGCGGGCGTCGAAAACGCCCTCCTGTTCGAGGATCGGGAACAGGAACGGCAGTCGCTGCACCAGGTGCGGCGCGTTGCGGCGGAACCGGTGCCGCTCGAGCAGCGAGTGCCGGACGAGGTTCACGTTGCCTTGTTCGATGTAGCGCAGTCCGCCGTGCACCATCTTCGAAGACTTCGACGACGTGCCCGAGGCGAAGTCGTCGCGTTCCACCAAGGCGACGGAGAACCCGCGGGAGACGGCGTCGAGTGCGCTGTAGGCGCCGGTGACCCCGCCGCCGATCACCAGCACGTCGAATTCGGCATCGGCGAGTCTCCGCAGCGCCCGCCGGCGGTCCAGGGTCACCGGTGCGCCGGGGGTGGCCTTCGCCGCGGCCGAGTTCGGTCGTCGGGACGGCAGTTTCATCATGATGTTCCTTCTTCGTTCAGGGCAGTGATTTCCGGAGGACGTGCTGCCATTGAGCGCGCCACTCCTGGCGTTCGTGGTCGGTGGTCGTGGGCTCGAAGGTGCGGCCGGTGGGGCGGGCGCCGACCACTTCGCCGAGCGATCCCCACAGGCCGAGCCGCACCCCCGCGAGGTAGGCGACGCCGCGCAGGCTCGCGGTCGCCGAATCCGCCACCCGCTCGATGGGGATCCCGGTCAGGTCGGCCTGGCTCTGCAGGAGCGCGTCGCTGGCGGCCAGCCCGCCGCCGACCCGCAGCCGGGCCAACGGCCTGTCCATAGTGGACAGCAGCCCGTCGACGGTGTCGCACACGGAATGGGCGATGCCCTCCAAGACGGCCCTGGCGATGGCGGCGCGGGTCGTGGCCAGGGTCAACCCGGTCAAGGACGCGCTTGCCGCGGGCACCGCCACCGGGGTCCGCAGGCCGGCCAGTGTGGGGACCAACCAGGTCTCCCGGTCGCGCGGGTGGGTTGCGGCGAGTTCGCTGATCTGCTCAGCGGAGTCGAACAGCTGCAGGTCCTCGACCAGCCAGCGCAGCGCCGAGCCCGTCGTCGACGTGTACGCCTCCAGACTGAAGCGGCTACGACCGTTCGCGCGCCAGCCGACCATCGCGAGCACACCGTCGGCGGCGTTCGCGGTGTCAGCAGGCTCGTCCCCGGTGGGCGCGCCGACGAACGTGCCGGTGCCGTGCATGCACATCCCCTGGCCCGGCTCCAGCGCTCCCAGAGCGATCAGCGATGCGTGCTGGTCGCCCATCGCCGCGGCGATGGGCACCCGGATGCCGAGCAGTCCGGGATGGGTCTGGCCGAAGTCGCCGTCGTCGTCGAGAAGGGGCGGTGCCAGCTCCGCCGGGTAACCCACTGCCGAGAACCATTCCGGGTCCCACGCGTGTTCGCGCAGCAGGTAACCGCCGAGTGATGCCGCGTTGGTGGCGGAGACGGCGTGCGCGGTACCCCCGTTGAGGTTCCAGCTCAGCCAGGTGTCGATCGATCCGAACAGCAGCCGCCCGGCGTCAGCAGCGGCCCTGACCTGCGGATTCTCGCTGATCTGCCGGGCGGCCCACAGGAACGGCGAGCGGCTGCCGACCGGACGCCCGGTGCGCGGCAAAAGGATCGGGTCCCACTTCTCCGCCAGCGCTTCGAGTTCCGCCGCGTAGCGGCGGTCCTGCCAGACCACGGCAGGGGCCAAGGGACGCCCGGTGACCCGGTCCCACAGGACCGTGGTCGCGCGCTGGGTGCACAGCGCCACGCCGACGATCTCGACACCATTGTTCGAGGCCCACGCCACGGCCTGCCCGGCAACCTGCAGAGTGCGCCGCCAGAGCTCGTCGGCGTCCTGTTCGACCCGCAGCGGATCGGGGTGGACCACGGCGATCGGCTGGTAGAACGACGGGCCGCTCGCCCCGTCCGCGGTGACCACTGCGGCGCGGGTGCCGGTCGAGCCCTCGTCGATCGACAGCACGCCTCGTTGCGAACTGCTCATCATGGTGCCTTTCTCTGCCTTCAGTGCGGGGCCGGCACCGGCGCCGGCTTCAGGTCGATGGTCTCGCCGTCGGGATCGATGCCACTGCGCGTCGGGTCCCACTTGATCACGATGCAGACGACGAACCCGAGCAGCGGGACGACCGACAGCGCGGCGATCGTCGGGCCGAGCCCCAGCGACTCCTTGATCAGCGGGAAGATGTAGAGGCCGATGACGCTGCCGAAGCTGCCGAGCATGCCCGTGATGCCGGTACCGAGGGTGCGGATGTCGCTCCGGTAGGACAGCGCCGCGATCGACTTGCCGTTGGCGCCGGGGCCCGCGGAGTGGAAGAAGATGAACAGGAACGGCACCGCGAAGGCGAGCACCGTGGGCAGGCCACCGAACCCGAGACCGAGCGCCAGCAGCAGCACGAACACCATCGCGTAGCCGACCGCGGAACTCATCCGCAGCCCCATCCGGCGACCCGCGTAGGCCGAGAGCGCGCCACCGACGATCCCAGCGGCGTTGAAGACCATCGATCCGATGGTGGCCTTCTCGAACTCCTGGCCGAAGATCGCGAGGCTGATCACCGGCAGGTACCAGCCGATCGCGAAGTACTGCATGGACTGGGTGAGCGAGATGAACGTCGACAGCAACGTCCGCGGCAGGTACGGCTTGCGGAACAACACGCCGATCTGCCGGAACCCGATCGTTCGCTGCTCCCCTGCCGGTGCCTCGGCGCGCTCGCCGGGCACGACATCGAACCCATAGATCCGGTGCAGGCTCAGCGCGGCATCCGCCAGCCGCCCGCGGGACGCGAGCCACGAGGGGCTTTCCGCCAGGAAGAGCAACTGCAGCACGAACAACGCACCGGCGATGACCGCGCTCGAGCCGACCGACCAGCGCCAGATGTCGGTGCCGATGCCGAGCCGGTAGCAGACCAGCGTCAGCGCGAGGTTCGAGGTGGTGGCGATATACCAGACGCACTGCCACAGGTTCAGCCGCCCCTTGAGGCCGGCGGGCGTGTACTCGGCGAGCATGGCCATCGCCACGGCGAAGTCGGTGCCGTAGGCGACACCGACCAGGGCTCGGCCGGCCCAGACTGTTTCGAAGCTGCCGGCATAGGCGGTGAGCAGCGCACCCATCACACCGATGAGCTTGGCCAGCAGCAGCGGCTTGACCCTCCCGATCCGGGCGGCCAGCCAACCGCTGGCCGGGTTGAACAGGATCGCCACCGCGGGCGCGGTCGCGGTGAGCAGCCCGACCTGCCCGGGGGTCAGCGCCAGTTCCTTCGTCATCGGCGACAAACCGGCGCCGAGAGCAGCGTTGGAGTAAGCGTCGAGGAACAAGCCACCGAGGATGAGATACCAGAGCAGGTTCGCCTTCCCCGGCAACCGCCGCAACCTGTTGATCAACGCCGCCACATCGGAGGCACAGGAGATCGTCTCCGTGCCCTGAATCGAAGGTGAGGCCATCGATCGCCACCTTTCGAGGGAAGGCACTGGCAGCGATCGGCAAACAAAAAAGGCACGACGAAGACCGCTGACAGTGGCTCTTCGTCTATGCCTGTCGTGCCGGTGACATTAACCGCGCCGAAACCCGAACGTCAAGAGCGCACGACGGTTGTCCACACGGCCACGTGCATCCGGCGTTTCACACTCTTCAAAAGGGACGGACCTTGCGCCCCGCGGGTCTGGGACAAGACGCGGACGGCAGCGCTGACCGACGAGGAGGAGTCGATTTGGCGGGACCTCCCCCAGCGAGGCTTCGGAACAGACGGCCGTCTGTGGCAGTACCGTGGCGTTCGAGATGCCAGTGCAGGAGTTCGGTCAGCGGGCGGCGGGCACGAAACCGGTCGAACCTCTCCCCTGCCTCGCCGTTTGAGCCGCCGCCGGTCGCGGCGGGCGCCCGAGCCAGTCCATGCGGCCCCGGCCATCGGATCGGCTTCGGAAGGAGTCATCTCCAGCCCTTTTCGGGGAAGGCTGAAAGGCCGGTAGGCCAGCCATGTCAACGCGTGGCCGGCCAGGGCGACCGCGATCAGTCGAGCTGGCCGGCACACGCGATGACGGGTCAGTCACATCGCCTTGTCTAGGGCATCGTCGAGTGGAACCTGTAGGTCCCTGATCCGATGTGCAGCTGAACGCAGGATCCCCGCATACCGGCCACTGCCACACCCGGTGCCCCGTCGATCGGAGCGCCGCTCTCCGTGACCGACCGGGCGCTGGTGGCCGGGACGCACACCGACGCCTGCGCGCCGACCGGGATCTGGACGGTGAGGTCGAAGTTCGAACCGGAGCGGGTCCAGTCCGAACTCACGCGTCCCAGCGGGGTGGTCTCGGAGCCCGACGCGTTGGTCAGGTTCCCCACCGGGTACGGATCGATTGTGAAGGTGCGGAAGCCGGGCGATGTGGACTGGATGCCGGCGACACCCTCGAACAGCCAGTCGTCCACCGTTCCCATGAAGGCATGGTCGCGGGAACGGGCCGTGCCGCACGACGAGTCCTCCCACGACTCCCACATCGTGGTGGCGCCGCATTGCAGAAACCATTGCCCCCAACCGGGAGCGGTCGGGTTGGTGGCCACCTTGTAGGCCAGCTCCGCGTGACCGTACCGGCTCAGCATCGGCAGGATGTACTTCGATCCGTTGGCGCCGGTGGACAGATGGTTGCCCTGCGCGACGACGTCCGCGGCGAGACCGTCGGCGACGGCCTGCTGGTCACCGTCGGGGGCGAGCCCGAACGCAAGGCCGAACACGTTGCCCGTCTGGTCGTAGGCGGTCGACGTGATCGGTCCGTTCGGCCCACCGAGCGCGTGCGAGTTCAGGCCGAGCGGGTCGCGATACCGATGACTCGTGGCGTCGTAGAACTCGTTGTTCACGGCCGAGCGGATCGTCGTCGCGAGTGTCCGGTACTTGGTCGCACCGGACGTGTCACCGATCGCGGCCGCCATGGTGGCCAGGTCGTCGGCCTCCTGGTAGAGGAACATGCTGCCCAGCAACTGGCTGGAGGGTGGGTTGCCGTTGCCCGGCGGGACCCAGTCGCCGAACGTCGTTCCCTGGTAGATGTAGCCGCTCGACGCGATCTGGTTCGCCATGTCGTCCACGTAGGCGGTCAGATTGTGGTAGTCGCGCCGGATCATCGCGAGATCGTTGTACCGCTGCAACGCGTCGTACTCGATCAGCACGAACGATCCGCCCCACAGTGGGTCGACGTTGTCGTTGCCGGGTGCCGCCGGCACCAGGAACCCGATGTTGCCCGCCGAGTCCTGCGAGTCGGCGAAGTTCCGCATCATGTGGTCGTAGTACGACTCCGCGTCGAAGTTGGCCATCTCCGACGTGGCGTAGTCGGCGTTGTCGTTGGTCCAACCGCCCTTCTCGTAGACCGGCGTGTCACTGCCGTAGGAGTACTGGTTGTTCAGGATCGTGTTCTTCATCGCGACGTGCATCCGGTTCAGCAGATCGTCCGAACTGGTGAACTCTCCGGACGTGGGCAGCGCCGTGTGGACCACGACTCCCGTGGCGGACTGGATGGCGGGGAGCGCGGTGTCCGGCGCGACCGAGACCTGCACGTACCGGTAGCCCTTCCAGCCGTACTTCGGCTCGTACGTCTCGGGGCCACCTCCCTTGAGGACGTACGTGTCGGTCTGGGCGTTGGCGCCCTCATGCTGGACCGTTCCGTCGGAGTTGAGACGCTCGGAGTAGATAACCTGGACCTGGGTGCCCGCGGTGCCCCGCATCGTGATCCTCGCCCAGCCGGACGTGGTGATCCCGAAGTCGTAGACCTTCGAAGGCCCGGCCGGGGTCGAGATGTTGGTACCCCAGGGCGCCATGCCGTAGGGGCCCTGCACAGTCGCGGCGGGCCAGGACGAATCGTCGAAACCGGCCGTGTTCCATCCGGCGGGCGGTGACGCGGGCGTCCCGGGCAGAGCCTTCCACGTCCCGTCGGTCACGATCCGCGTCGAATCCAGCTGGGCGGTCGCGATCACCCCACTCGCATTGGGCTGATTCGCGATACCCGCGAGCGCGATCACGTTCGTACCGGGAACCATTAACGACCTGATGTCGGTCACCTGCGAGTTCTGCCACGAATTGTCAACGGTGCCCGATGAAGTCGACACCAGTTTCCCGTTCACATAAGCCTGATCACCATCGTCCCCGTTGACTCGCAGGACGGCACTCGACAACGACGACGGGTCGGTCACCGTGAACGTCTTCCGCAGGTAGATCGTCCCGGCCGGCGCCGCGTTCGACGAACCCGCCGTATTCCAGATCCAGTTCGCGACGGGAGTTCCGGCGTAGGACGGCACCGGGACGTTCACCCCGGGCAGGTCGGTGACCTTCACCGGATTGACGGTCGCGGTCTTTTTCACCGGCGGGATCGACTGCGCCCGCAGCACTCCGGCCGGACCTGTCACCAGACGAACGTTGGTGCCCCAGGGCGCCATGCCGTAGGGGCCCTGCACAGTCGCGGCGGGCCAGGACGAATCGTCGAAACCGGCCGTGTTCCATCCGGCGGGCGGTGACGCGGGCAGCCCGGGCAGAGCCTTCCACGTCCCGTCGGTCACGATCCGCGTCGAGTCCAACTGCGCCGTAGCGATCACCCCACTCGCATCGGGGTGATTCGCGATACCCGCGAGCGCGATCACGTTCGTACCGGGAACCAGCAACGACCTGATGTCGGTCACCTGCGAGTTCTGCCACGAATTCAGCACGGTTCCCGGGGAACTCGACACCAGTTTCCCGTTCACATAAGCCTGATCGCCATCGTCCCCGTTGACCCGCAACAACGCGCTCGACAACGACGACGGGTCGGTCACCGTGAACGTCTTCCGCAGATAGATCGTCCCGGCCGGCGCCGCGTTCGACGCACCCGCCGTATTCCAGATCCAGTTCGCGACAGGCGTACCCGAGTAGGACGGCACCGGTGCGTTCGCGTCGGGCAGCACGATGTCGCCGGCCCAACCGCTGTCGTCGTAGCCGGTCTGCGTCCACCCTGTCCTCTCCAGGCGGGCGTCGTACGTCTCGACGTCGGGCGCGTTGGCGGTCGTGGGTCCCGTGGCGACCTTCCACGACGCGTCGCTGAGCACCCTGGTCGCTGTGCCGTTGGCGTCCCAGACCTCGAGTTCGAGCTTCAGCGTGGGCTGGGCCGGTTGCCACGGCTGACCGCTGGACGGGTAGTCGTTCGCTCCGCCGGCGTAGAAGCCGTTGCCGAGACTCAGGGTGATCGCGTTGGAACCACCGCGCATCAGTTGCGTGACATCGTAGGTGGAGTAGTCCACCGTCTTGTCGAACGCGGTGAAAGCCGAGTCGAGTACATGATCGCTGATCGGCCGCCCGTTGATGGACACGTAGGGGTAGCTCGGGCTGGCAAGGTAGAGGCGCGCCTTGGTGATCGGCCGACCGGCCAGTGCGAAGTCCTTGCGCAGCAGCAGTTCGGGTCCGGCCATCGAGGCGGGGCTTCCGATCCAACTACCCTGGAACTGGCTGGGATCGAGGAACGCGGTCTCGAACCATGCGTCAGGACCGCTCCACTGGGAAGCTCGCCCGTGGTCGTCCCACACGCGGACCTGCCAGTAGTACCGGGTCTGCGGCGCGAGCGCAGGTCCGCGGTAGGGGACATCGAACGACTGGCCGGACCGCACCATGCCCGAGTCCCACACCGGGTCCCGGCCGCTGCGCAGACCGTTCTCGTCCTTGGCTACCCGTATCTCGTATCCGCTCTGGGAAACTCCCCGTCCGTTCGATGTGATGACCCAGCCGAGGAGCGGGTGGCTGGCATCGATCCCGAGCGGATCGGCCGTATGCTCGGTGGTGAGCGAGCCGACCTGAAGGCCGGCCGCCTCGGCGATCGCGGAGGGGACGGCCGACAGCGACGCGGACAGAGGCAGCGAGAGCACACCCGCGACGGCGGCCCGCAGCCGGTGTAACGACAGCCCGAAGACCCGACCGGACCGACGCGACCGCGGCCGCCTGCCGCGTGGTAGGGGTTTCAGTACGAATGATGATCTCATGGCGACTCCAGGACACTTGTCAAAGTGGACATCCGGCGGACAAGGGCGACGTACGACCGACAGCTCACGCGGAAAATGCCGACGAAAATGGCCGAAGTCGGCCGCGCCGCGAACGGGACGAGGAGTCACTCGGACAGAATCCGTTGGTAAGCGCTCCACTGTGCCGTTGTGGCGGCGTGAGTATGGGGTGATGCGCTAGTGATGGCCCCTTGGGACGAGTACCACCTGGGTGGCTGGGGGAAGCGGATGCCGGTGTCCAGGTTTCGAGCCGTAATAAGGGAACATCGCAGGACAAGGTATTCCGCGCAGGCCGTAGCTAATACTCCACTCTGGACAAAAGTCCATGCGGAGTTCTGTGAGTGGCCGGTCGCTGCGTGCTCATGTTCAGTCCGGCTTCCATCGCCACGAGGTTGCGCGAGTGAGAACGACACGACGGTGAACCTGCACCAGGACGCTCGACATCATCGTCACGACCTCGCTTCTCCACCGGTCAAGCGGCGCTGAACATTTCATCGGCAGGCCCGGAACCCGGCTGCCAGGCCCACCTTTTGAAACGATTCACTCGGTCGGGTAAAAATATACAGGTAAGTTCGGCTCACCACCAGACCCCCGCGTGTTGGTGCTGGAATTTGGTCAGTGCCGACACCCGGTATGTACCACCTGGGCACGCGCACCGCGGGCCACCTCTCCCCCGTTGTCAGGCACCCCTCGAGTGCCTGCTCGATCCGCCGGTAAGCGGCCGACTCCAGACCGGCGATCACCTTCGCGTAGACCTGATGCAGCACCGCCACCGAATGGCCCGCCCACTCCGCAGACTGCGTCGGCGGACAGGGTGACCACACCCCGGGGTTTGGCGCCCCGCGCCGCAGCGTCGGTTCAACCACCACACCCCTGACGTTAGGCAACTGCGCCGAGCTATCCGCCGGGACGTCTGACGGTGTCGCCCTCCAGCGGGACGCCTCCGACGCTCCATCGCCATCGGCACGACTGCTTCGGCTCCGGTTCTGGCGTGGGCACGGTCGCCGGTGGTGGGTGGCGCAGAGACCGAACGCCACCGAGCACACCCCTGGCCCGCCGATGCGCAACCAGTCCAGGACGTGGTCGCACCCCGGGCATAGCTGCCCGGCGGGCCGGTGGCGATGACATCGGAAGGGGCGCAGAACCCACCACGTACCACGGGAAATCCCGGCGGGAGAGCCGGTGAAGGCTCTGCTCGTCGGCACCGAGCACGACCCACTGGCCGTGCTGATGCCTGGGGGGCCGTGTTGATCTCGCTCGGGCAAAGGGTCGTTTGCGAGCGGCCCCGCCGATCAAGGACTCGCCCGATCCTCGATCACTCCTCGGCGGTCAAGCCTTGCGGTGGGCCGGAGGCCAGGACCTTGGTGACGAAGTTCGCCAAACGTGGCCGCATTCTTTCCCGCGGAACGCCCTCTTCTCCGGTCAGGTGCTCGACGAGGTCGGCTCGTGTGGCGGCGAGCAGGGCATGGGCGGTGAAGTCGCTGTCGGTCAGGCCGGGGATCTGCTCCAGTACGGCTCGGAGCAGGCTGTGCCACCGCTCGTAGTGCTCCGCGCGGTACGGGCTGCTGGTCCCGCCTTCTTCCAGGGCCAGCGCGAGGCGCCGGTTGTCGAGTTTGAAGCACAGGATGGCATCGAGCAGGGCGGGTACGCGATCCCGCGGCGGAGTCCCGGGCCCCAGGGGTGGTGGGCCGGTCTCGACGGCCTGCCTGATCGGTTCGAGCCGTGCCTCGTACAGCGCGCGGAGCAGCCCGGCGCGATCGCCGAAGGCCCGGAAGAGCGTGCCCTTGCCGACGCCGGCCGCAGCCGCGACGTCGGCCATGGTGACGTCCTCGGGACTCTCGCGGCGGGTGAAGAGTGCGTCGGCGGCCGCGAGCACGGCCTCGCGGTTGCGGATGGCGTCCTTGCGAGACGACTGGCGTTCGGGCATGCCGCTCCTCCCACTTGTAAAGCGGACCCATGGTCCGTATCATCGAAACGGACCACCGGTCCGGCTTCTCTGATTGGGAGGATACCCATGTCCACACCGACTGCCCCGGCGGATCTGTACCGCCACAGCCTGCGACTCCTGCTCGACAAGGACATTCCCGCGTGGGTCGCCCTGTGGGCCGAGGACGGCGTCGCGGAGTTCCCCTTCGCCCCCGACGGCTGGCCCCGGCGTCTGGAGGGCAAGGAGACCATCGCCGCCTACATGCGCCACTACCCCGACCACATCGACCTGCACGACTTCCCCGACCTGCGGATCCACCAGACCACAGATCCGCAGACCGTCGTGGTCGAGATGCGCGGCGTCGGCCGCTTGGTGGAGAGCGGCGCTCCCTTCGACATGACCTACATCGCCGTTGTGACCGTTCGAGACGGACAAATCACCTCCTACCGCGACTACTGGAACCCCCTCGCCGTCCAGCAGCCCGGCGCCGACTTCACCGGGAGCAGCCGATGACCACCACCGGCACCACACTGGTCATCGGCGCCACCGGCACCACCGGAAGCCGCACCGCCGCACAGCTGACGGCCGCGGGGCAGCGGGTCAAAGCCGCCAGCCGCCGGGCCACCCCGGTCGCCGGCGCCGAGCCGGTCCCCTTCGACTGGTACGACCCCGCCACCCACCCGGCCGCCCTCGACGGCGTCGACCGCGTCTACCTCATACCGCCCGTGGGCGACTCCGACCCCGCGACCATCATGCTGCCGTTCCTCCAGCAGGCCCGCATTGCCGGCGTGCACCGCGCGGTACTGCTGAGCTCCTCGGCCATCCCCGAGGGCGGCCCGGCGGTGGGAAGGGTGCACGAAGCCCTGCCCGATCTGTTCGAACAGTGGGCGGTACTGCGGCCCTCGTGGTTCATGCAGAACTTCACCGGCGCGCACGCGCACGCTCTCAGCATCCGCGACGAGGGCATCATCTGGTCCGCCACCGAAAGCGGCCGGGTCGGCTTCGTCGACGCCGAGGACATCGCGGCCGTGGCCGTCCGCGCTCTGACCGGCGAGCAAGCCCCCAACACCGATCTCGTCCTCACCGGACCGGAGGCACTCGGCTACGACGACATCGCCGCGATCGTCACCGAGGTCACCGGTCGTCCGGTGGTCCATCGCCGTCTGTCCTACGAGCAGATGCGCGATCGCCTCACGACGCAGGTGCCTTGGGAGTTCGCCACAATACTGGCCGGCCTGGACCGTGCCATCGCCGAAGGGGCGGAGGACCGCGTCACCGACACCGTCCAGCGCCTCACCGGCCGGCCCCCGTGCACCTTCCAGGCCCTCCTCGAAAAGGAGATGCGATGCAGCAACTGATGTTCCAGGACGATCAGCAGTTCTGGTTCGAGACCCTGCGTAATCTCGGCCTGGCCGTCTACGGCGGTTCGGACGTCGGTGAAGTCATCGCAACCGCCTCCCAGGTCACCTCCGGCGACTATGACGGCTGGCACGACGCCTGGCTGTCCACCGCCGAGCGCCTGGAGGCCGAAGCCCGGGCAAGCCACCCCGTCAGCGCGCGGGACGGGCTGCTGCGGGCCTCCACCTACTACCGGGCGGCCGAGTTCTTCCTGCATGGCAACCCCCATGACCCGCGCATCGACCACGCCTACCAACGCGGTGTCGCCTGCTTCCGTGATGCCATCGCCCACCTCCCGGGTATCACTCCCGTGGAGATCCCCTATGGGGACGCCGTATTGCACGGCTACTTCTATCGGGCGGCAGGCGAGGGCCTGAAGCCGACGCTGGTGATGCACAACGGATTCGACGGCGCCGCCGAAGAGCTGCACTTCTTCGGCGCCGCCGGCGGACAGGAACGCGGCTACCACGTCCTGACCTTCGACGGCCCCGGGCAGCCCGCGGCCATCCACCGGAACGGGCTGGTCTTCCGGCCGGACTGGGAGAACGTCGTCGGCCCCGTCCTGGACTTCCTCACTCAGCACCCGGGCGTCGACCCCGCCCGCATCGCGCTGCTCGGCGTCAGTCTCGGCGGCTACCTGGCGCCTCGCGCGGCAGCCTATGAGCGGCGCCTCGCAGCCGTCGTCGCCCTCGACGGTGTCTTCGACGCCGTCTCCGCCCTGACCGCACACCTCCCGCTGCCGCACGACGAGGTGGTCCGGCGCGCGGCAGCCGAGGACGACGGGGAACTGGACCAGATCATCGCCGACGCCCGTGCGCAGAGCCCGACCGTGCGCTGGGCCTGCGACCATGGCCGCTACGTCACGGGGACCTCGACCGACAGAGCCTTCGTGGCCGAGTACGCCCGCTACAACTTCCACGACGGAAGCGCGGAGAAGATCTCCTGCCCCGTTCTGGTTTGCGAAGCAGCCGCCGACCTGTTCTACGCCGCCACCGAAGAGCCCGATCCGCGCAAGCTGTACCAGCACCTCACAGCACCGAAGAAGCTCCTGACCTTCACCGAGGAGGAAGGCGGCGACGCTCACTGCCACCCCGGTGCTCTTCGGTTGGCTGTGGCGCGCATCTTCGACTGGCTCGACGACACGATCTGACGCCGGGATCTTCCGCCCCTTGTTCAGGGTGCCGCCCCGGATACCCGGCCTCCTGCCTCGCGGCCGCTCCGAAGGCCGGACACGCTCACGGCCCGGGCAAGGCAGACCTGAACACTGGGTGGGGTTGTCCACCCTGTGACGGTCCGGTTTTCCGGAGTGGTGAAACGCCTGGCGGCACCGTGGCTCGTGGGGAGGCGCGTTGGGAAGCTCGATGTGTCCCAGCATCGCAGCGCCGCCTCCGAAGGAATCACTATGCGCAGCTCGCGTCTCGTTGCCGCTTCCCTGGTCGGGGTCGTCTCCTGTCTTGCCGTCTCGACCGCGGTCCCGGCTTCGGTCGTGGCCGCTTCGCACACGCCGACGCTGTCTGTGTCATCGAACCCCCCGAGGGGCCTGACGCTCACGCTTCCAGCGCCACACGGCCGCTACGCGACCGGCGAGTCGACCTTCCGGCTCGTCGACGACAGGCGCCCGGATCCGTGGGTGCCCAGCCGGCCCTACCGCGAGCTGATGATCAGCGTCTTCTACCCGGCGGTCCACACCGGAGGCGGGCCGTTCACGCACCAGTTTCCGGCGGCGGCGGGCGCGGCGTTCGGTGCCGCGGTCGAAGGGCGCTTGAAGCTGCCGGCCGGCCTGGTGGACTGGGCGGCGACCAGGACCCACTCGGTGCAGGACGCCGCGATGGCGCCGGGCCGCTTCCCGGTCGTCCTGTACTCGCCGGGCGCAGGGGACCCGCGGGACTGGAACGTGTCGCTGGCCGAGCACCTCGCGTCGCGCGGCTTCGTGGTGGTCACCATCGACCACACCGGGGATGCGCCGGCGGTGCAGTTCCCCGACGGCCATGTGGTCGGTAACGGGCCGCTGATGGCGGCCTGGACCCAGTCGTTCCGGAACGGCACCACGCTGGCGTTCTTCACGAAGCTGATGGACGCGCGCAAGGCCGACACCGAGCTGGTGCTGGACCGGCTGACGAGCCTGCCTGCCCGGCTGTCCGGGGGCATGGACCTGAACCGCATCGGCATGTTCGGGCACTCCGCAGGCGGGTTCACGACGGCGAACATGATGTTCGACGACCCTCGGATCAAGGCCGGCGTCAACATGGACGGCACCATGGAGTACACCGTCAAGCCCGACGGCACCAGCCTGAGCGAGGTCGCCCGGCACGGGCTGGACCGGCCGTTCCTGCTGATGGGCAGCAGCTCGGCAGCCGGCGGGAGCGATGTTCACCGCGAGCCGTCGTGGGCCGCGTTCTGGCAGCACCAGCGCGGCTGGAAGGCCGACGTCACGCTGGACGACTCCGTGCACGCGTCGTTCACCGACGCCAAGGCGCTGCTGCCGCAGCTGGCCGGCCAGGTGCCGGCCGCAACGCTGGCCTCAGCGGTCGGAACCGTCGACCCGCACCGTGCCGTCGCGGCGGACCGGGCGGTGGTGGCCTCGTTCTTCGACCGGTTCCTGAAGGACCGCAACGACCATCTGCTGGACGGCGGCGCTTCGCGGTACCCGATCACCTTCGTGCAGTAGTCCGCATGGTGCAGTCCACTCGCGGTGCGCTTGCCCGCAACCAAGCCGCCACTGTTCACGCTTCCGCGTGAGAGCGCTGCAACCGGGGAGCAACGCGGTTTTACTGAACTGGGTCCGCATTTCGGTGCGGGCCGGACAAAACTGCGCAGAAAATCTGCTACCCCGTCATCCCCGAAAAGGAAAATCGATGAAATTCCCGAATATTGCGAAGGTCATCGGAGCAGGCGCTTTCTTCCTGGCGCTCACCGCCCTCCCTGCTCCCGCTCAGGCGGCGACGACCTCCGTGCCGTGTAGTGCCAGAGCACTGATCGACGCCGTCAACAACGCCGCCGCGGGAGACACCCTCAGCCTGGCCCAGGGTTGTGTCTACACCCTGGACAACACCAATCCCGGCCCGCTGGTGGTCAACCGGCCACTCACCATCCTCGGCCACGGCAGCGTGATCCAGCGCGACCCGTCCGCCGTCGCGTTCCGCATCTTCACGGTCAACGCCAATCTGTCCATCGACCTGGTCACCATCCGCAACGGCGATGCGACGGGCAGCTTCGGCGGCGGGCTGGCGGTCTTCAACGGGAGACTGACCCTGACCAGAAGCACCGTCACGAACAACAGGGCCGACTTTTCCGGAGGACTCGGTGTGCTCAGTTCCGCCTCCGCCGACATCCGCAACAGCGAGTTCACGTTCAACGTCGCGACGAGAAACGGTGGCGGGATCGCCAGCGACGGCTCCGTGACGATCGACCGCACCGCGATCACGGACAACACCGCGTTCGGCGTGAACGGCACGGTGGGCGGCGGCGGCATCGCCAACGACGGCACGCTGGCCATCACCGGCAGCAACGTCAACCGGAACCACGCGCCCGGCGCCCGAGGCGGCGGCATCGCCAACATCCTGGGCGGCAGGGTGACCACTTCCGGCACCAACGTCAACTCCAACGACGCACTCGACGGCGGGACGGGCGGCGGCATCGCCAACATCAACAGCACGCTGTTCCTCAGCAGGAGCAACGTGAACAACAACGCCTCGACCAACGCGCCGGGCGGGATCGACAACGCGGGTGGTGCGGTGACCCTGGACCGGACCAACGTCCGCAACAACACCCCCACGAACTGCAGCCCGACCCCGGTACCGGGCTGCCTCGGCTGACCGGCGCGATCGGCCCTTCACCCGGGAACCGGGGTGAAGGGCCGATCAGGCCTCACTCACCGGGAGGGGTCTCTGGCGCGGTGTCCCGTACGGTGAAGATCATGCTGCGCATCGGGGCGAGTTCCTGGAGGCGCGCCGCGTCGGCGGCGGTGGCGCGGCCTTCGGGTGAAGCGAACGCGGCCCGCAGGTCGTCCATCGTGTCCCAGTCCAACTCGGCGACGAGATAGTACGGCGCGTCGCCGCGGACGGCCCGGACGTCCCGGCTGACGGTGTACCGGCGCAGCCCCGGCAACCGGCGCCCGAGCGGGATGTGGACCTCGCGATAGTGCCGCTCGAACGCCTCGATGTCCGCCGGGGTTTCGTACAGTGCGAGGAAACGCGCGGTCATCGCGCCCTCCTCCCGTCCGGGGTGGTGATCCCGGTGACGATCATGCTGACGTGTCCCTTCTGCCGATGTCACCCGTACCTGCCGGCGGCACGTCCGACTCGGACGGAGCATCGATCCGCGGCCGAAAGCGTCGAAGGCGCGTGACGGTCCGGGCAGCGATCTTCCCAGCCTAACCGGGATCCGCGCCTGCTTCCCCGCCCCGGCGCCGCCGCGGCATCGCGAAGAAGGCCAGGATCGCGACGGCCACGGGCAGCAGGGTGACGACGAGCATGGTCAGCCGCACACCGTTCGTGTAGTCCAGATCCAGCGCCAGGCCCGTCTGCCGCTGGACCAGGTTCGGGTCGAAGTTCGGGGTTCCGGGACTGGTCGCCAGCGAACTGCGGACCGCGTCCACCCCGCTTTGCGCCTGCTGCACCGACTCACCCGCGGCGCGCGCGTCGGCCACCCATTCCCGGTGGAAGAACAGGTTCAGCAGCAGAATGTAGATCGTCGGTCCCAGCGCGTAACCGGTCATGCCGAAGGTGGGCTGCACGGCCGCCACCGCACCCGCGTCCGCCGGGGTGGCCCGCGCCAGGATCGTGTCCGACGACGGGGTCGCGGTCACGAAGGAACCGAGGTTGATGAGCCAGGTGGCCAGGATCAACAGCCACAGCGCCATCGACGGCGAGGCACCGAAGGCCACCACCAGCCCGCCCGCGATCATCACCAGCAGCCCGGTGAGCAG
>NZ_VJWX01000819.1 GCF_007713715.1 Amycolatopsis rhizosphaerae | reverse complement strand
GGCCCGCGGGGTGGCCAGCAGGTAGGCGATGGCGATCATGGTGACGATCCCGGCCCAGAGCAGGGCGTTGTCGAAGCGCCATGGGGTGAACAGCAGGCCGAGCCTGCTGGGCACGGTGGTCTGGATCATCATGGCGCCGGAGATGTTGGCCAGCGCGAGGCTGGTTTTGCCCTGGCGGACCCAGATGATCGCGTTCATGATCTCGGGCAGTTCGGTGGCGATGGGGGAGAGCAGCAGCGCGGTCACCGCGCCGGACAGGCCCAGCATCGGGCCGATCGCGCCGAGTTGGTGCACGAACAGTTGCGAGGCCAGGAAGATGACGGCCAGGGTGGCCAGTGTCTGGGCCACCACGGCCCAGGTCGCGGGTGAGGTGCGGCGGGGCTGGCACTTCAACGGCGCCAGCCATTCGTTCTCGCCGGGCTCATCGCCGCCGCTGCGGATCAGCAGCGTGGGCGAGTCGTGCTCCATCGCTCGCGCGAGCAGGAAGTCGTCGAGTTCCTTCAGCTCGATCGTGGACGGCGGTCGCCATCCCAGGTACTGCGCGACCAAGCGCAGGTGCTCGGTGCGGGTCTTGGCCGGCTTGCCGTAGGTCCGCAGGTCGTTCGGGTTGACACCCAACCGGTCAGCGAGCCGTGCCACGGCCACGGGTGGCGCCGTGGACACCTTGTCCGGCACGAACCCCGACCACGGCAGCGTGCACAGCGCCACGGCCAAGCCCAACCGGTCCGCCGGGCCACGACCTCGACCGGGATCGACAAAAGCGACGTCCGCCGAGGTCAGCGTGAAGAGCCGGAACAACTCATCCCGGCCGACCTCCGGGAACCCCCGCGGATTGCTCCAGCTCCTCATCCGCGAACACCTGCCCCGCCACCCACGCCTCCAGGAAGCATCCGAAGATCCCCAGCTCAGAAGCCTAATTCGCGATATCCGCCTGAAATTTCCTGAGTACTACGGGCACCCCGGGAGGCCGGCGGCGCACGAGGCGGACCACCCGATGTGACCCAGTTAACTTATGTCACGACATATATGTCGTGTAACTTGTTCGATATGAACACTTCGGAGTTCCTGCACAACTTCATCGACACCCTGCCTTCGGGCGAGGCCCTCAACAAACGCCTCGGCGTCGACGGACGCCACGCCCGCACGGGATCTGCCGACCGCGCACTCAACGGAGGAATGACCATGCAATTCGACAACACCCTGACCATCAACGCGCCCGTCAGCGAGGTCTTCGCCTACCTTGCGCACCCCGAGAACCTCCCACGCTGGAACTACGCGCTCGACCACACCGAGCAGACCTCCCCGGGACCGATCGGCGTCGGATCGACCTACCGCCAGACCCGCACGCTCCCGCGCCCGGCCGAGGAGCACTTCCGCATCACCGAGTACGACCCCCCGAACCTGCTGACCGCGAAAGGCGACTTCGGCCCATTCGCCGGAACCACCACCTACCGGCTGACCTCGCTCGACCAGTACGCCACCCGACTGGTCAACACCATCCATCTCACCGCCTCCGGAGCTTTCAAGGCCGTCGCCGCGATCGCAGGAC
>NZ_VJWX01000818.1 GCF_007713715.1 Amycolatopsis rhizosphaerae | reverse complement strand
CCCGTCGGAGGGCCGGGAAGCGCCGGAAAGCGAGGACAGATGCGCATCAGGATCGTCGGCACCGGGGTGATGGGACGCGGGATCGCCCAGTGGGCGGCCACCGCCGGCCACACCGTCGAACTGGGCGACGCGCGCCGGGAGTCGGTGGGCGAGGCGGTCGGGTTCATCCGGTCCATGCTGGACCGGGCGGTGGCCAAGGGCCGCAGCACCGAAGCGGAGGCCGCCGGGATCGCCGCCCGGCTCGTCCCGCTGGACTCGCCGGTCGCTCCGGGCGAGGTGGATCTGGTCATCGAGGCGGTCCGGGAGGACCTCGACACCAAGGCAGCGCTGTTTTCCGAGCTGAGCCGGGTGCTGCCGGAACGCGCGCTCTTCGCCACGAACACCTCGTCGCTGCCGATCACCCAGATCGCGGCGACCCTGCCCGATCCCGGACGGCTGTGCGGGCTGCACTTCTTCAACCCGGTCCCGCTGATGAAGATCGTCGAAGTCATCCCCGGCGCGGCGACCCGGCCGGATGCGGTCGACACCCTCTCCGCTTTCGTGCGCGAGACGGGTCACCGGGCGGTCGTGGTCGCCGACACCCCCGGCTTCCTGATCAACCACGCGGGGCGCGGCCTGGTGACCGAGGCACTCGCGCTGCTGGAGGAGGACGTGGCCGAACCCGCCGTGATCGACCGGATCGCGCGGGACGTGCTGGGGCTGCGCATGGGCCCGTTCGAGCTGATGGACCTGACGGGACTGGACGTCACGGCCGCCGTGATCGAGTCGATCTGGCACGGCTTCCGCTACTCCGACCGGCTGCGCGCGTCGTTTCTGACCCCGAACCGGGTGGCCGCGGGGCTGCACGGCCGCAAGACCGGACGGGGGTGGTTCGACTACGGGCCCGGGGCCGAAGCGCCCGCGGAGCCGGTACTGGAAGGGGACGCGGGCCGTCCGGTGTGGATCGCCGGTACCGGTGTGGAGCTGCCCGGCGCGACGCTGGTGGAGCGTCCGGAGGACGCCGCGGTGATCCTCGTGCCGACCTGGGGCACCACCGTCGCTTCCGCCGTCGCGGACCGCGGCCTGCCCGCGGAGCGGACCTTCGGCGTCGACCCGCTGTCACTGCCCACGTCCCGGCAGGTCCTCGCGATCACTCCCGCGGCGGACCCCGCGGCCGCCCGGGACGCGGCCGCGATCCTCGCGTTGGGCGGAAAGCGGGTTTCGGTGGTGAGGGACACCGCCGGGAGTGTCGCCCAGCGGCTGCTCGCGTCGATCGTGTCCGTGGCGGCGTCCATCGCCGAACGCGGTATCGCCTCGCCCGCCGACATCGATCTCGGGGTCACCGCGGGTCTCGGGTATCCCGCCGGGCCGCTGGCGTGGGGCGAGAAGGTGGGGGCGGACCGGATGCTCGCCCTGCAGCGGGCCCTCCACGCCTCGACCGGCGACCCCCGGTACCGCCCGACCCGCTGGCTCACCGAACGTGCCCAGCTCGGGCTGCCGCTCACCACGACCGGCACCACTCCCGCCGATCTCTGACCCGGCGCGGAAAGGGCCGTGAGGGACCCCCCTCACGGCACCCAT
>NZ_VJWX01000817.1 GCF_007713715.1 Amycolatopsis rhizosphaerae | reverse complement strand
GTGTGGGTGTTTCGGTTTCCGCGGGCTCGTCCGGTGTGGGTCCGGGTTCGTCGCCCGACGGTGATTCCGGCGAATCGGGAGTGGATTCGGCCGGAGAGGACGTCTCCGTCCGATCCGGACTGTCCGTTATGGACATCGAGCCCTCGTTCGCCTGCGCGGAATCGGGACGTGGCGCCGCCGCGTCGGCGTGGTCGAGGTTGCCGTTGAGCTGGTCGAGTTTCTTCAGTTCCTGGAAGTGTTCCTTCCCCGCGCCCACCGCCGCGCCCGCGGCCCCGCTGGCCGCGCCCGTCAGCACGTCACCGGCGCTTAGGTTGCCGAGCTCCCCGGTCACCGCGGCCTGGCCGACGGTGGTGGCGACCCCCTCGACCGCGCCCTGCACGGTCTTGCCGACGACGCCGAGGTCGCCACCGTGCGACTTGAGCTTGCCGGTCAGCCCTCCGGTGACCGAGCCGACCGCGCCCTGCACCGCGCCGCCGACCGCGCTGTCGGTGGTCTTGCTCCAGTCCCACTCCTTGCGGTCGCCCTGCAGCACCTGCAGACCCTGGATGCCGACGTCCATCGCCAGGTTCATGCCGACGTTCTTCAGTACCTCTCCGGCGATCTTCTTCAGGCCCTTCTTGAGCAGCTGTTCCAGCAGCTCCTTGGCGAGCTGCTTGAAACCCTGCTGGGCCAGCTTCTGCAGCAGCTGCCGGAACAACTGCTGGACCACCACCCTGGTGGCGATCTGTGCCGGCACGATTCCCGCGGTGGACGCGCCGAAGGTGGCGAACGCGGCCGCGACCATCGACGCGATCTGGACGGCCAGGATGATCAACGAGATGATGATCATGTACTTCGTGTACTCGACGTCCAGCGCCGTCTGTTCACACGCGTTGCCGAGCGCGGCGGAGGCGTCGGTCAGCGCCTTGAAGTACGCGTCGTCGCCCATGACGAACTTCTGCCACTGCTCGTCGACGGCCAGCGCGCCCTGCCCGGTCCAGTTCGCGAGCGCGCCCGACACCGCGTTCGTGCCCGTCTGCACGACCGGTTGCAGTGCGCTCGAAGCCTGGTGCCACGCCTCGGCGAGCAGGCGCAGCTTGTCCTCGTCGCCCTCGGGCCAGCTTTCCCCCACCACGATGGGCAGCAGCCACTGGACCGCCTCGGGCATCTCCATACCCACGGGCTATTGCCCCTTCTGCAGTACGGTCCGGACCTGACCGTCCGCCCCGGAGTACTGCTCCATGGCGGCGGCGATGTTTTCGTACAGCGAGGTGAGCGCTTCGGTGAGTGAACCGAATGCCTCGGTGGCGCCCTTGGCGCCGGGCACGTAGTCCTTGGCGAACTCCTTGCCGGATTCGTCGTCGCCCCAGCACTCGCCCTGCGCCGCCAGCGCGCTGCCCAGCGCCTGGCCCGCCTCCCGCAACTGGTCCGCCGCGTCACGCAGACCCCTCGCGGAGGACAGCACCGCGTCCGGGTCGGTGGTGAAACCGCCCGATTCCTTCCGTGCGCTCACCCGTTACCGCCGGGTTTCCAGCCAGCTGGCCGGCGGCTCTTCGTCCTCTTCGTCGGCGGGACGCGGCCG
>NZ_VJWX01000816.1 GCF_007713715.1 Amycolatopsis rhizosphaerae | reverse complement strand
TCCCCACCCCGCCCGGCGAGATCTCGCCGAGCATCATCTGGAACAGCGGGCCCGCGCCGCCCAGCCCGGTGTAGCTGTCGTGCATCGAGTTCACCGCGCCGGTGGAGGTGCCGGTGGTACTCGTGGCGAACAGGCTCGAACCCGGAATCCCGAAGCGGGTCTCCTTGCCCTCGGTGGCGCCGCCCGCCAGCAGCGAGGCGGGACCGTTCGGATGCGCCTCGGCCCACCAGGTCACGGCGAGCACACCGGTCCACAGCACGGCCATCACCGACAGCAGGACGTGGCCCTGCCGCCTGCTGCCCACCATGAGCCCGAAGGTGCGGGTCAGCGAGACCGGGATGAGCAGGATCAGGAACATCTCGATCAGGTTCGACCACGCGCCGGGGTTCTCGAACGGATGCGCCGAGTTGGCGTTGAAGATCCCACCGCCGTTGGTCCCCAGCTCCTTGATGGCCTCCTGGCTCGCCGCCGGTGCCACCGCGATCGAATGCCCGGTGCCGTCCAGTGCGGTCACCGGAACGTTTTCGCGCAGGCTCATCGTGACGCCCAGTGCGACCAGCACGATCGCGGACACGAAGGCGACGGGCAGCAGGATCCGCACGGTGGCGCGGGTCAGGTCGACCCAGAAGTTGCCCAGCCGGTCGGTCTGGTCGCGCACGAACGCCCGGATCAGCGCGATCGCGACCGCAAGGCCCATCCCCGCCGACACGAAGTTCTGCACCGTCAGGCCCAGCATCTGCACCGCGTGCCCCATCACCGACTCGGGCACGTAGGACTGCCAGTTGGTGTTGGTGGCGAAGCTCGCGGCGGTGTTGAACGCCATGCCGGGCGGGATGGTGCGCCCGAAGTCGAAGGGCAGCAGCGGCTGGATCCGCTGCAGCAGGTACAGCAGCAGTGCCGAGACCAGGCCGAAGGACAGCGTGCCCACCGCATAGGTGGTCCACCGCTGCTGCGATCCGGGGTCCACCCGCACCAGCCGGTACACGGCCCGTTCGACGCGCCAGTGCTTCTCACTGGTGAACGTGTGGGCCAGACAGGCGCCGAACGGCCGGTAGACGACCGCCAGTGCCGCGACCAGGATGGCGGCCTGCAGCAGGCCCGCCCAGGTATCGCTCATCAGAAACGCTCCGGCCGGATCAGGGCGTAGAACAGGTAGCCGATCAGCAGCAGCGCGACCACGCCGCCGACGGCGTTCGCGACGACACCGGTACCGCTCACAACCGTTCCAATCCGCGCAGGATCAGCGCCAGTACCCCGAAGAGGCCGATCAGGAGCACCACGTACAGCACATCTGGCATGGATGCGCCGCCTCCGTTTTCTTCCCGGCGGCCGCCCCGATGGCGGCCGCGCCGGTCGAGCATGCGCGCGCGGCTCACCCGATCGGGGGCCCCCGACGTTTTCTTGACACCCACCCCGGCCGTCTTGATGCACAGCTGATGCCGGGACGCCCCGACCGGCCCAACCAGGCCACCATCCGTGTCCAGCCCACTTCAGAGGGTCACGCGGTGGGGTGGTTCCGGGGCCGGGAGCGGCCCGCCGGGATGCGGAACGCGGCTCGGTTGCCTTGACT
>NZ_VJWX01000815.1 GCF_007713715.1 Amycolatopsis rhizosphaerae | reverse complement strand
GCCTTTCATAGCGTGTTCCCGCGGGCGGAGTTCCGCCCGGAGGGTGTGGACGAACCGGATCCGCGCGAGCGGTCGTATCCGGGTGAGGGTGTGGTGGTGTGGCGTTATGACGGGCTGCTGCCCCACCCCGCTGTCGCAGCGCCGTCGCCGGAGGTCGCCGCGCGGGTGGGTGCTCTGGCGGTACCGGTGTGGCCGCACATCCTCGCAGTTCATGCGCGGGCGGGTGCTCTCGCCGACGTTGCGGTCGACGACCTGCTGGGTGTCCTGGTTCATCCGCCGCAACCGGTGCAGGGGCGGCCGGATGGGTGGGTGCGGGCGGTTCAGGTCATGGCCTGTCTCGGCATCGCCTGGCACCGCCTCGATCAGCCGTGGCGCGGGTCGGAGCGGGCGCGGATCTTGTCTGAGCTGCTGTTCGGCCCGGAGGATTGGGTGACCGAGGCGGCCGCTTTCGCCATGGTCGCCTCGGCTTGGGCGGATCCGTCGTTGCGGCGGGATGTGGGCACGACGGTCGCGGTCCGCTGGTTCCAGGCCGAAAAAGCCGCCCGCACCCGTGCGGTGACCATCCTCGGTTCCCTGACCGACCTGGTCCTGGCCTGCCCATGGCTCGACGACCGGGCCAGCAACCCGGCCCGGGAACTGCGCGCCCGACTGCGATCCGGATGACGTGTTCGTGTTTTGACTGGATCGTATCCACGGCCGCAGTGCGGACTCTTATCCTGTGGGAAGGGCCACACCTTCACGCGGTTATGGCTGGAGCAAATCCGGAGCAGGAGCACGCTTTGAACCGCATCGAACGGCAGCCGACTGCCATCAATGGCGGCGTTTGACCGGCGGATTCTCCACCTGCTAGCCTCGACCTGTAGACTTAAAGTAGTCGACCTCTCACTGGCGGTGAGGGGTCAGGGGTTCGAGTCCCCTTAGCTCCACGTTTTGATCAATCCCTTTCGATCGGCTTGTTTTAGCTGGTCGGAGGGGATTTTTGCTGTGTCATGACGATCTTGTTTGTTCGTTTCGATGGGGATTCGGTTGCTCATGGTGGGGTGTTTCTGGTGCATGTTGCTCCAGGTGGCGAGTGGGGGAGCAGTGGGTTTTTGGTGGTTCCCCACGGGATGGTTGTGGTTGTCTCTCTTTCCAGCGGCGTTCGGGGGTTTGATGTTGATGCCGGGGTGGTGGAGGTGGACTGGGTCGCCGAGTTTTTGTCGCTGGTTGTTTCTGTTGTGGTCGTTTGGGATACGGGCTGCGGGTGGCTTTGTGCCAGCGGCGTTGGAGGTCGGCGAGGAGTCGGGTTTCGACTTCGGGGGCGACGTGTGAGTAGGTTTCAATGACTCGGTTGGGTAAGTGGTGGCCGAGGCGGCGGACTTGGGCGGTTTCGGGTGCGCCGCCGGCGATGAGCCAGGTTTTGTGGCTGTGTCGTAGTCCGTGGAAGGTCAGTCCGGGGCAGACGGGGCAGATCCGGGTGCCGGGTTTGCGGACGCCGTCGATGGCGGGGCGGAGGACGCGGCGGTCGAAGGTGGAGCGCCATAGCCAGGTGCCGCACGGGTTGGTGAAGACGAACTCGAACGGGTGTATCT
>NZ_VJWX01000814.1 GCF_007713715.1 Amycolatopsis rhizosphaerae | reverse complement strand
ATTATCCCCCAGGCCCGGAAAGCGCTCTCAGAGCGCTGGCCCGCGGTGGTGTTCTTGGTTACGCTGGGTGCAGCACCGCAACCCGTTCCGCGAAGGGGGATGCCGTGTCGTCAGGGATCTCTTCCGCGATCGGGGCCCGGCTGCGCCTGCTCAGGCACGCCCGCGGCAAGTCGCTGGCGGTGGTGGCGGGACGGGCCGGGATCTCGCCGTCCTACCTGTCGCGCCTGGAGGCGGGCGAACGGGCGCTCGACCGGCGCTCCCTCATCGTCGCGCTGGCGGACGCGCTCGAGGTCGCGCCGAGCGAACTGACCGGTGTCCCCCTCGGCCTGGCCGGGGAGCCGGGCGCCGACCAGGCACTGGTGGAGGTCCGGATGGCGATGCTGGCCGTGGCCATGGGCGAACCGGACGGCGAGGTGCAGCCGGTGGAGCGGCTCCGCGCCCGCGTCGGCGCGCTGCTGACCGCGGTCAACGACGCCCACGGCGACGTCACCGGAGCACGGCTTCCCTCCCTGATCCGGGACCTGCACACCACCCTCGCGGCCGGCCGCCACGAGCGGGAGATCCTGCGTCTGCTGGCACTGGCGCACATGCAGGGCACCGAGGCGTGGCTGGCGATGGCCGGCGCCCCGAACGATCTGACCTGGCAGGCGGCGACGCTCTCGCGCGCAGCCGCCGAGGCGCTCGACGAGCCGGTGTCGCTCGGGATCGCCGCCTACGGCAGCGCGCTGGCACTGCTGTCGGCCGGCGCGCTCGATCTGGCCGCCCGCACCCTCCACACCGTGGCACTGCCGACGGCGACGGTCGACGAGCTGCAACTGGCCGGATCGCTCTCCCTGGTCTCCTCGCTGGTTTCGGCGGCACGCCGGGACACGGCGGCACGGACCTCCGCGCTCACGCACGCGGCCGAACTCGCCGGGCGCACCGGGGAGACGAACGTGATGGGCTTCGGATTCGGGCCTTCCAACGTCGGCGTGTGGCGGATGCAGTGCGCGCTGGAAGCCGGGGAGCACGCCGAGGCCGCGAAAATCGCCGCGGAGGTCGATCCGGAGGCGCTGACGGTGCGGGCCCGCCGGGCGGTGTACTGGCGCGACCGGGCCCGGTCGGTGGCGAGGCTGCCGCGTCAGCGCGATGCCGCGGTGGTGATGCTGCGCCGCGCCGAGCGGCTCTCCCCGGACCATGTCCGCCGCCACCCGTTCACGGTGTCGCTGCTCGAAGAACTGGTCTCCAAGGCGAAGCGCGACGCGGTGGGCCGCGAACTGCGGGGCCTCGCCTTCCGGGCCGGTCTACCGGTCTAGACGCCCTGGTATCACAGCACTTGCCGTGAGGGGTCCCCGAAACGGCTAGGGCTCCGGCAAAGTCGGTCCTTGCATGGGCGAGTCCCACCTTCCGGCGGTTGTGTCCCACTGTGAGGCGGTTGTGTCCCACCTTCCGGCGGTTGTGTTCCACGTTCGGCAGCCCGAGTGCCACGTTCGGACCGTGCGAGGGCGTCTTTCTCCGCGGTGACCCGCCTGCAAGCAGGGCTGCGCGGTGCCGTGAGGGACCCCTCACGGCACCCAACGGCGCCCATCCCCGCCTG
>NZ_VJWX01000813.1 GCF_007713715.1 Amycolatopsis rhizosphaerae | reverse complement strand
ACGGTGGATTCAGGGTTTCGTGGTGACGCGGGCGCCGAGGGCGAGTGGGGTGACGGTGCGGCCGAACGCGTCGCGCACCACGGCGGCGACGGTGACGCGGTCCTCCTCCGGCGCGATGCCTACGAGGTTCGCGGCGGCGGCATCGGTACCCAACACGGCGGCGATCTTCTTGAAAGCCAGCAGTTCTCGCAGTTGCGGTGCCCACCTGATCTCGCCCCGTTCCTGCCGGGTGGCCAGGTTGCGTGCCACGCGCACCGCTTTGCGATCCACGCCCAACTGGTCGGCGAGGTCGTAGTCGCTGGATACCTGCACCTGCACGGAGAACCGGGACGCGAGCGCGTCGGTGAGCACCGCCCCGTGAACCCCGGGGTTGTGTCCGGCGACCACGTAGAACCCTGGCGCGGCATCCACAACCTCACCGCCGTTGGCCTTGATCACGATCTGGCGGCGCCCGTCCATCGCGGGATAGACCACGGCGAGCACAGTCGGCGGGATCAGCGTGGCATCGTCCACGAACAGCGGCACCCCATCGCGCATCGCGCGGACCAGCGGGCCGTGCACGAACACGAACTCGCCGTCCGGGGTTTTGGTGTAGTCGCCCACCAGGTCGGCGACCACGGTGTCCCCGTCGCCCTGAACCGTGATGCAATCGGGGAACGCCGCCTCCACCACCGACGTCTTGCCCGTGCCCGGTGGCCCGTACAGCAGGGCGGCGACCCCGGCATCCCGCAACCGCCGCAGCGCGGTGACATCGGGCAGTGTCGTCCCGGACACCAGACGCGGGTGGTACTCGGTTCCGTTGGGACGCATGACGGGACCGGTCACCACCGCCGAATTGCTCGAGGTAGGTGCGGGCGCGGCGGCGGGCGGTGCCTTCGGGCGGGGCGTGCGGGCCGTGCCGGACTTGGCGGGTGCGGGTGTGACGGTGGGTGCGGCGGCCGACGCCGTGGTCGTGGTTGCCCGGTAGGACAGCGGGGTCACCGAGGCGATCTCGGCCTCGCCCCGGTCCGCCAGCACCTTGCAGGCATTGCCCACGGCGCCGGAGGACCGGTTCAGGGTGTGCGCGATGGCGCGCGGGGTCAGCGCGGTACCCGCGCGGTCGGCGAGGACTTTCGCGACCATCGCGCGCAGCTCACCGTTGCGCAACCGGGGCACGGACACCCCCGGCGAGGCAGCGGCCGTGGTACCGGGTGACGTGGTGGTCGGGGTCATCGTGAGAGGTCCTTTCGATCTCGGGCAGACGGCACGGGCGGTGCTGTACTCGGCGGGCTAGTCGTCGGCGGGGTCGTCGAGGTAGGCCGTCACGCCCTCGGCATAGGCAGCGGCATAGACGGCGGCCACGGGCGCGAATCGCGGCGGCACCTCAGGCTCGGCGTACGGGTCACCGCCGTAGGCGTCCACGTAGGCGGCATGAGTCCAGCCGTGGTCGCGCCCGATTCCGGCGGCCTCGTCTTGCAGGCGTGGGCCGCATTCGACGGTATTGGTAATGACCACGGTAGACCCCTTTCAAAGGACATAGCTCACGCCGGGCGTGGTATTCGGTGTGTTTCCGGTTCCCCCGGTGGTAATTCAATTATGACTCTGCGCCGCGC
>NZ_VJWX01000812.1 GCF_007713715.1 Amycolatopsis rhizosphaerae | reverse complement strand
ACCGTGGACACCGCGATCCTGTGCGACCAGTGCCGCGGCAACGGCACCGCCCCCGGCGGCACCGTCAAGACCTGCGACACCTGCGGCGGCCAGGGCGAGATCCAGTCCGTGCAGCGGTCCTTCCTCGGCCAGGTGGTCACCGCCCGGCCCTGCCCGGTGTGCCGGGGCTTCGGCGAGGTCATCACCGACCCGTGCCGCCAGTGCGGGGGCGACGGCCGGGTGCGGGCCCGCCGCAACGTCACCGCGAAGATCCCGGCCGGGGTCGGCGACGGCATGCGGATCCGGCTGTCCGGCCAGGGCGAGGTGGGCCCCGGGGGCGGCCCCGCGGGCGACCTCTACGTCGAGATCGACGAGGAACCGCACGAGGTGTTCGTCCGCGAGGGCCACGACCTGCACTGCAATCTGCGCATCCCGATGACCACGGCGGCGCTCGGCGCCTCCGTGCAGCTCGAAACGCTGATCGACGGCGAGTACGAGATCGACATCGAGCCCGGCACGCAGCCCGGCACCGAGCTGGTGCTGCCCGGTAAGGGCATGCCGCGGCTGCGGTCCTCCGGCCGGGTGGACGGGCGCGGCGACCTGCACGTCCACGTCGACGTGACGGTGCCGACCCGGCTCGACGAGTCCCAGCGCGAACTGCTGCTCGCGCTGGCCCAGCAGCGTGGCGAAGAGGTGCCCACGCTGGCCAGCAACGGCCGCTCCGGAGGGCTGTTCTCCAAACTGCGCGCCAAGAGCCACAAGTAATGCCCGCCACCACCGCGCCGGTGTTCCTCGTCGGGGAACTACCGGCGGGGCCGCGCGGGGTGCTGCGCGGGGACGAGGCCCGGCACGCCGTCACCGTGCGCCGGATGCGGGCGGGTGAACGGCTCACCCTCGCCGACGGGGCCGGAAGCGGCGCCGACTGCGTGATCGAGGCGGTGCGCCCCGGCCGCGACCCCGAACTCGACCTCGCCGTCGGCGACCGCTGGACCGAACCCGCGCCCCGCCCGGCCGTCACCATCGCGCAGGCGCTGGCCAAGGGCGACCGCGGCGAACTCGCCGTCGAACTGGCCACCGAGGCCGGGGCCGACGCCATCCTCCCGTGGCGTGCCGAACGCAGCGTCGCCCGCTGGGAGGAGGGGCCGCGCGGAGCCAAGGCGCTCGCCCGCTGGCAGAGCACCGCACGGGCCGCCGCCAAACAGGCCCGGCGCCTGCGGGTACCGCCCGTCCGGCAGGCGGTCGGCACCACCGGTCTCGCCGAAGCCGTCCGCGCCGCCGCCGCGGCCTTCGTCCTCGAAGGCACCGCGCCCCGGCGGCTCACCGAACTGAGCCTGCCCGCCGAGGGGGAACTGCTTCTCGTCGTCGGCCCCGAAGGCGGCATCACCGATGCCGAACTGGAGACCCTCACCGACGCGGGCGCCATCCCCGTCCGCCTCGGCCCCGCCGTGCTGCGTACCTCCACCGCCGCGGCCGTGGCGCTGGGCGCCCTCGGCGCCCTCACCGCCCGCTGGCACTAGGGGCCCCCGAACCGGTTCCGCGCACCGCGGGGCGATCCGTGAAGGGTCCCTTCACGGCCGGCGACCGCGCGAGTTGGTGAGTGAGATCGCCGCGGAGCGG
>NZ_VJWX01000811.1 GCF_007713715.1 Amycolatopsis rhizosphaerae | reverse complement strand
CCGCGTGGTCGCCGAAGCGCTGGTAGTAGCGCCCGAGCAGGGCCAGGTCCATCGCGGTGTCCAGGCTTGGACGGGGGTCGCCGTGGGTGACCTGGCGGCGCAACATGGCCTCCAGGTGGTCCATCTCGTCGTCGTCGCGTGCTATCCGGGTGAGGGCGGTGGCGTCCCCGGCGGCCATCGCCTGCCGTGCCCTGGCGGCCATGCGGCGGGCGACCTCGCCCATGGTGGCGACGGTCGGTTGCAGTGTTTCGGGGACCACCGGGTCCGGGTGCCGCAGTTCGACGAGTTCGGCGACGTGGCGGGCCATCGCGCCCATCCGGTCCAGGTCCGAGCTCATCCGCAGTCCGGCCACGATGGTGCGGAGTTCGCCGGCGACCGGTTGCTGGCGGGCGAGCAGGGTGACGGCTTCGGCGTCGAGCAGGTGGTGCAGTTTGGTGATGGCGCCTTCGTCCGCGGTCACCTTGCGGGCCAGCGAAAGGTCGTTGTCCAGCAGTGCACTGGTCGCCTGTCCCAGTGCGGTCTCGGCGAGCCGGGCCAGGTCGCCGAGGCGGGCGCCGAACCGGGCCAGTTCTTCGTGATAGGCCGTGCGCATGTTCTTCTCCTCGCTCGAAGGGCCGGCCGCTCAGGGCAGGGGCGCCGCCGGTTCGAGCAGCTGTGCCGACTGCTTGCGGCCGAAGCGCAGGTAGGCCAGCGGGCCGACGAAGTTGATCCCGATGACGAAGGCCCACACCGCTTTGGAGCCGCGGACGGCGGCGGCCGGGCGGCGCGAGAGGTCCCACCAGGCGGCCCCGGCGAGGCCGAACTGCAGCGCCGCGGCGGCGGCCAGCGCCCTGCGCTGGGGGCGGCTGAGCTCGGACCACTTCTTCTTGCAGGCCATGGCCTTCCTTTCCTCGTTGATCTCCTCCAGCCTGGCATCGTGGGCGGTGTCTGCCGAAGGGCCCAAGGTCGCACCCGGTGGGGACGTGCTGCCCTGTCCGGTGGCGGGGGTGGGGCCGACGATCGGCCTATGACCAGGACCGATTGGCGGCGGAGCCTGCTGCGCACCGGGCAGCCGGCGCGCAGGCGGCCCTGGCTGGCGGCGGTGACGGCGCTGATCGCGGTGCTGGCCTACGGTGGGGCGGCCGGGCTGATCAGTGGGGCGATCGATCTCGGGGACCAGATCGAGGCGCGGCTTCCGTTCCACAGCCCGGTGTTCGGGGGTGCGGCGCTGGCGGTGGTGGTCGGGGTGCCGATGACGGTGGCGGCCTGGCTGGCCGCCAGGCGCGATACGCGTTCCAGTATCGCGGCGGTGATCGCGGGCAGTCTGCTGGTCGGGTGGATCGCGGTGGAGATCGGGTTCGTGCAGAGCTACAGCTGGATCCAGCCGGTGTTCGCCTTCGCCGGGCTGGGTGTCGCCCTTGCCGGTATGCGGGATTTCGGGAGTGCGTGATGCGGCGCCTGCTGGTGCGGGACGTGATGACCACCGATGTGCGGTCGGTGCGTCGCGGCACCCCGTTCAAGGACATCGCGGTGATGCTGGCGCAGCGGCGGATCGGTGCCGTGCCCGTGGTGGACGACGAGCGCACGGTGGTCGGGGTGGTTTCCGAGGCGGATCTGCTGGATCGGGAACTGGTGCCGCACCGGTGGTGGG
>NZ_VJWX01000810.1 GCF_007713715.1 Amycolatopsis rhizosphaerae | reverse complement strand
ACTCGCCAACCGACTCGTCGGCATCCTCCACGGATGCCTCAAAACCCACACCCCCTACAACGAAACCACCGCCTGGACACACCACCAACACCAGCAAACCGCCGCTTGACAACCAAAACCCAGGGATCCCTTCACGGTCGAATCGACTGTGAAGGGACCCTTCACGGCCAACACTCACGCGACTTTGCCGGGACCCCGGCCGACAGGGCTGTGAGGGGGCCCCTCACCGGAATGCGCACTCCCCTCGCGAGCCGCAGGCAGCCACGCAAGGCAGCGGGCCCCGGCCGACGGTCGCAAGCCCGTCACGGTCTCACTCACCCGGCGGCGGGAGTGTGCGGAGTGTCCGGGCCAGCAGGTCCTCCAGCCGCGCGGATCGCCGGACAGGGACGGGTTCGGGGTCCCGCAGCCGCAGCGCGGCTTCGGGCAGCCAGGCCAGGTCGTGCTCGAAGCGTGTGCGGGCATCGAAGAGTTCGTGCCCGTTCCCCACTCGTTCACCGGCCCACATGACCCTGGTGAGCAGTGGCCTGCCCTCGGGCGGCGGCTCGGTGCGCAGGGCGAGCACGTCCGGCTCGCCGGGCTCGCCGCGGTACACCTGTTTCGGACCGGGAAGGGTGGCCTTGCCCGGCGAGCGTTTCATGACCGGTCTGCCCGCGTATTCGACGAGTTTGTAGGCGGTGTCCAGGGAGGGCGCGTCGGCGGAGACCCCCATTTTCGTGCCCACACCATAGGAATCGATGGGGGCGCCCGCCGCGGTGAGCCGGGCGATGGCATGCTCGTCGAGCCCGCCGCTGGCCATGATCCGCGCGTCCGGCAGGCCCTCGTCGTCCAGGATCTTCCTGGCCGCACGGGACAGGGCGTCGAGATCGCCGGAGTCCAGCCGCACCCCGACGCGTTCGCCCGGCAGAGCCAGCGTCTTCGCGACGTCGGCGGCCGTCAGCACACCGGCGGGGGTGTCGTAGGTGTCCACAAGGAACACCGCCGCTTCCGGATAGTCCTCGGCGAAGGCGCGAAACGCCTCCCGCTCGTTGGCGAAGGCCTGGACGTAGGAATGCGCCATCGTGCCGACCGCCCGCAGCCCGAACCGGGCCGCGGACGCCACGTGGCTCGTGCCCGCGAAACCCACCATCGCCGACAACCGGGCGGCGGCGAAGGCGGCGTTCACCCCGTGGGTGCGGCGGGCCGAGAAGTCCACCAGTTCGGCTCCGCCCGCGGCGATGCGGCACCGGGCCGCCTTGGTGGCCACGGCGGTGGAAAAGGTCAGGAAGTTCAGCAGCGCGGTTTCCATCAGCTGGGCCTGCGGCAGCGGCGCGGTGACCTCCAGCAGCGGCTCGTCCGGGAACACCACGCTGCCCTCCGGAACCGCCCACACGTCACCGTCGAAAACCAGGTTCGCCAAGGCGTCGAGGTCACCGTCCGGCAGCCGGAGTTCCTCGCGCAGGTAGTCCAGTTCCTCGTCGTCGAAGTGGAACCGCGCCAGGAAGTCGAGGCAGTCGGTGAGTCCGGCGCACACCAGGAATCCGCGATCGCGCGGGAGCGAACGGGCGAACAGGCTGAACGTCGCGGGCCCGGTCATCCCGCGCCGCAGATAGCTCGCCGCCATCCGGATCTCGTAAAGATCGGTGTGCAGCCCCGTCATAC
>NZ_VJWX01000080.1 GCF_007713715.1 Amycolatopsis rhizosphaerae | reverse complement strand
CATCTACATCGGACGATCGGACCAGCAGGTCAAGATCCGGGGTTACCGGATCGAACCCGGCGAGATCGAAACCGCACTCCGCACCCACCCCAACATCACCGCCGCCGCCGTACTCGTCCACGAAACCAGCCCCGGCAACAAACGCCTCACCGCCTACCTCCAAACAACCACCAACCCCGACATCAACGACATCCGCCAACATGTCCAGACAACACTGCCCCCGCACATGGCACCCGCCAGCTACATCATCCTCGACCGTTTTCCCTTGACCACGAATGGGAAGGTTGATTACGCGGCTCTGCCCGAACCGTCCGGTGAACGAACGGGACTGACGGCCTACACACCACCCGAGGGTGAGATCGAAACCCGGCTCGCCGAGATCTGGCAACACGTCCTCCACACCACACCCATCGGCCGCCACGACAACTTCTTCACCCTCGGCGGCGACTCCATCCTCAGCCTCCAGGTGTGTTCGAAGGCCGCGCGGCACGGAATCCGGATCACCCCGCGGCGGCTGTTCGATCACCAGACCGTCGCCGAGCTGGCCGCGGTGGCGGAAGTGGCCGTGACGAAGGCCGCCGAAGCGGAGGTCGTCACGGGGCCGGTGCCACTGACCCCGATCCAGCGCTGGTTCTTCGCCCAGCACCGGACGCGCCCACACCATTTCAACCAGTCGGTGCTCCTTCGGCCGGACGAACCGCTGGACGAGGCTCCGCTGCGGGCCGCGCTGACCGAGGTGATCCAGCGGCACGACGCGCTCCGCCTGCGGTTCGAGCGGGACGGCGACGACTGGCGACAGGAGGTCGCCGCACCCGTCGGCGACGATCCGCTGCGGGTGGCCGATCTGACCGGACTGCCCCCGGCGGAACGTGCGACGGCGTTCACCGCGGCGGCGACGGCTGAGCAGACCGCGATCGACCTGGGCGGCGGACGCCTCCTGCGTGGTCTGTACGTCCGGCTCGGCGAGGACGGCGACCGGCTGCTCCTCGTGGCCCACCACTTGGCGGTGGACGGGGTGTCCTGGCGGATCCTGCTCGAAGACCTGCAGACCGGGTACGAAAGGCTCCGGCACGGCGAAACCGCACCGGAGCCAGTGGCCACGAAGTCCTTCCGGGCCTGGGCCACCCGGCTCGCCGAACACGCCACCTCGGCCGCACTGGCCGATGAGGCTCTCTATTGGACAGACCGTGTGTCCTCAGTGGACGGGGCATTGCCCGTCGACGGTACCGGAATGGGCGAGCACGCCGTGGGCGACGTCGAGGTGGTCGCGTGTTCGCTCACCGCGGAGCAGACCCGGGCCCTGCTGCACGCGGTCCCGGAGGCGGCGCCGGTACAGGCCGTCGAAGTACTGATCGCGGCGCTGGCGCGCACGGTGGCGGAGTGGTCGGGGCGGCCCCGGGTCCTGCTGGACACCGAAGGTCACGGCCGTGAGCCGCTGGGGGACGACGACGTGGATCTCTCCCGCACGGTCGGCTGGTTCACCAGTATCCACCCCTTGGTGGTGACCGCGGACGAGCCGGGGGCCGCGCTGCGTTCGGCGAAGACGGCCCGCCGGGGCGTGCCGAACGGCGGTGTGGGCTACGGGCTCCTGCGTTACCTCCGGGACGACGAGGCCGCGGAGCGGGTCCGCGCCCTGCCCGAATCCTCGTTGCTGTTCAACTATCTCGGCCAGTTCGAGCAGGGTACCGAGGCGGAACGCCGCTGGAGCATGGCGCCGGAACCGACCGGGCCCGCCCAGGACGAGCGGGCCGTCCGGCGGTACCTGCTGGAGGTGAGTGCTCTCGTCCGCGACGGAACCCTGCACCTGCGCTGGACCTACAGTCCCGGTGCGCACCGGCGCGCGACGATCGAACGGCTCGCCGGAAGGTTCGGCGAGCACGTCGACGAACTCGTCGCCGTGGCACGGACGTCCGCCGGGGCGCTCACCACGCCCGAAGACTTCCCACTGGCCACAGTGGACGAACAGGTGCTCGGCCGCCTGCTGGCGCTGCCCGGCGGCCTCGCGGATGTCTACCCGCTTTCCCCGATGCAGCAGGGCATGCTGTTCCACCTGGATTACGAGCAGGACGGCGGCGTCAACGTCGAACAGGTGACCTGCCGGCTTGAGGGGAAGCTCGACGTCGAGGCGTTCCGCGCGGCCTGGCAGTCCGTCGCCGACCGCCATCCCGTGCTGCGCACGTCGTTCCACTGGCGCGGCCAGGACGAACCGCTCCAGGCCGTGCACCGCGAAGTGGCGATACCGTGGCGGGAGGAGGACTGGCGGGGCGTCCCCGCCGGCGAGCAGCGGCGCCGCCTGGAGGATTTCCTCGGCGAGGACCGCGCCGAGCGGTTCGTCCCCGAGCGGGCGCCGCTGATGCGGCTGACCCTGATCCGGCTGGCGGACACGGCTTGTCATCTGGTCTGGACCCACCACCATCTGCTGCTGGACGGGTCGTCGCTTTCGCGCGTCTTCCAGGAGTTCTTCGCCCTCTACCACGCGCGGGTGCGGGGCAGTCGCCTGGTGCTGCCACCCGCGCCGCCGTACCGCGAGTACATCGCCTGGCTGAGGAGGCAGGATCTCGCCGAGGCGGAGGCCTTCTGGCGCCGGACGTTCGACGGCTTCGCCGCGGCGACACCGCTGCCGGTGGAAGCGGGACCGCCGCCCGCGGCGGCCGGGGCGGGCACCGAGGTCCTCGAACTGGCCGAGGACACCACCGCGGCCCTGCGGCGGTTCGCCCAGCAGCACCGGCTGACACTGGGCACGCTGGTGCAGGCCGCCTGGGCGCTGCTGCTGCACCGGCACAGCGGCGAAGCCGACGTCGTGTTCGGGACCGTGGTAGCGGGCAGGCCGCCCGAACTGCCCGGCTCGCAGGCGATGGTCGGGCAGTTCATCAACACGCTCCCGATCCGGGTGTGGGTCCGGGGCGAGCAGGACGTCGTCGAGTGGCTGCGCGAGATCCAGGCCCACCTCGCGGACACCCGTCAGTACGAGTACACCCCGCTGGTGCGGATCCAGGGCTGGAGTGAGGTTCCGCGCGACCGGGCCCTCTTCGACAGTGTGGTCGTCTTCGAGAACTACGCCGTGGAGCGGTTGGACGACGACGGGGCGGCACCGGGGGAGGACGAGCTCACCGTCGAACAGCTCGAAGGGCTCGAACAGACCAACTATCCGCTGACCCTCGTCGCGGCTCCCGGTGACCGGCTGCGGCTGCAGCTGCTGTTCGACAAGGGCCGCTACTCGCCCGAGACCGTCCGGCGGTACGCGGAGCAGCTGCGGACGGTGATGACGGGCATGATCGCCGGGCCCCGGCGGCGGGTCGCCGAGCTGCCCCTGGTCGGCGGACCGGAGCTGCGTCTCCTGCTCGAAGACTGGAACGCGACAAGCGCCCCGTTGCCGCTGGAGAAGAGTTTTGCGGAGCTGTTCGAGGAACAGGTCGCCAGGACACCCGGCGCGATCGCACTGTCCGAGGCGGACCGCGAGCTGTCCTATCGCGAACTCGACGCGGAGGCGAATCGGCTGGCACACCGGCTGGTGCGGCTCGGTGTCGGCCCGGAGGTCCGGGTGGCGCTGTGCCTGGAACGCTCGACGGAGTTGATCATCGCGATCCTGGCGGTGTTCAAGGCGGGTGGCGCCTACGTCCCCATCGACATGGCACTGGCCGGTGAGCGCATCGCGTTCATGGTTCGCGACGCCCGGGTCCCGCTCGTGCTCACCACCGACGCCTGGCGCCACCGCGTGCCCTCGGTCGAGGCGAAGGTGGTTTCGCTCGACGACGAACGGGACGCGATCGCGGCCATGCCCGCCGACGATCCGCGGCCGCGGCCGGGCCCGCGTCAGCTCGCCTACGTCATCTACACCTCGGGCTCGACCGGCGTGCCCAAGGGGGCGATGGTCGAACACCGCGGCATGGTCAACCATCTGCTGGCGAAGGTCCGTGACCTGGGGCTTTCCCCCGCCGACACCGTGGCGGCCACCGCCTCGCCGTGCTTCGACATCTCGGTGTGGCAGTTCTTCGCCGCGCTGCTGGCCGGCGGCCGGGTGCGGGTGCTCCCCGACGAGATCGCCCACGATCCGTCGCGGCTGCTCGCCGCGACGGAGTCCCGGCAGATCACCGTCCTGGAGATCGTCCCGTCGCTGCTGCGTGCGCTCCTGGACGAACTCGAGCGGCTCGGCGCGGGCAAGCCGGAGTTGCCCGCGCTACGGTGGCTGCTCCTGACCGGCGAGGCGCTGCCGCCGGAGCTGGTCGCGGGCTGGCTGCGGCACTACCCGGGGATTCCGCTGCTCAACGCGTACGGCCCCACCGAATGCTCCGACGACGTGACGCACCATCCGCTCCCCGTCCCGCCGGGCGCGGAGGCGGTCCGCACCCCGATCGGCAAGGCGATCGTCAACACCCGGCTCTACGTGCTGGACACCGCGCTGCGACCGGTGCCGATCGGCGGCCAGGGCGAGCTGTACGTCGGCGGCGCCGGCGTCGGCCGCGGTTATCTCGGCAGGCCCGGCCGGACGGCGACGACCTTCGTGGCCGACCCGTTCGGCGGCGAACCCGGCGGGCGGCTGTACCGCACGGGCGATCTGGTGCGGGTGCGGGACGGTGGCACGCTGGAATTCCTCGGCCGCCTCGACCACCAGGTGAAACTCCGCGGATTCCGGCTGGAACCCGGCGAAATCGAGGCCGTGCTCGACCGGCATCCCGGGGTGAAGGCGAGCGTGGTCCTGCTGCGCGAGGACACGCCGGGGGACCAGCGGCTCGTCGCGTACGTCGTGCTCCGGCCCGGGAACGCCGAACCGCGGGAGTGGAACGCGAAACTCCGCGGGCACTGCGCCGGGTACCTGCCCGAGTACATGGTGCCCTCGATGGTCGTCCTCCTGCCCGAGCTCCCGCTGACCCCGAACGGGAAACTCGACCGGGCGGCCCTGCCCCCGGCGGGCCTCGCCGGACCGGTCACTCCGGCCGTCGACGAGGATCCGTTGCCGGGCCTGGAGGAACTGCTCGCCGGTGTCTGGGCGGACGTGCTCGGTGCCGGACGGGTCGGGCGGCACGCCGACTTCTTCGCACTGGGCGGGCATTCGCTGCTGGCCATGCGCGTGATCTCCCGCCTCGCCGCGCTGCTCGGCGTGGAGGTCCGGCTGCGCGCCCTGTTCGAGGCGCCGACGCTGTCCGCGTTCGCCCGCGAAGTCGAGCGGACGCGGGGAGAAGGTGTTCCGAGCGGTCCGGAGTTGCTCCCCGCTTCGCGTGAGGGGGAGCTGCCGCTGTCGTTCTCCCAGCAGCGGCTGTGGTTCCTGGACCGGTGGGCCCCGGGCAGCTCGGTCTACAACCTCCCGCTGGCCCTGCGCCTGGAGGGCGACCTGGACGTTCACGCGCTGACGAGCGCTCTGCGCGCGGTCGTCCTGCGACACGAAGCGCTGCGGACCCGGTTCGCCGACGACGACGGCGAGCCGCGGCAGGTGATCGACGGCGACGTGACCGTCGCGCTGCCGGTGATCGACCTCGCCGAGGCCGGCGACGAGCGCGCCGGGGAACTCGCCGGGCAGGAGGCGGTGCGGCCGTTCGACCTGGCGCGTGGCCCGTTGCTGCGGGCGAGCCTGCTGCGGCTGGCGGCGGACGACCACGTCCTGCTGCTGACCGCGCACCACATCGTCAGCGACGGCTGGTCCACCGGAATCCTGCTGCGTGACCTCGGCGAATGCTACGCCGCCGCGGTGGCGGGGCGGGCGCCAGCGCTCCCGGAACTTCCGGTCCAGTACCCCGATTACGCGGTATGGCAACGCGAACGGATGCGCGGCGAACGGCTGGAACGGGAGCTTGAGCACTGGCGTTCCCGGCTCGGCGGCGCACCGTCCACAGTGGATCTCCCGGTGGACCGGCCGCGCCCCGCGGTGCAGACCTACCGTGGGGCCAACCTCACCGTGAGCTGGCCGCGGGAGGTCCTGGAGGCTGTCCGGCGGCTCGGCCACGAAGAGGGTGTCACCCCCTTCATGACGTTGCTGGCCGCGTGGGCCGCGGTCCTTTCCCGCTACAGCGGGCAGGACGACCTGGTGCTGGGTACGCCCACCGCGGGCCGTGGCCGCCCGGAGCTGGAGGACCTCGTCGGCTTGTTCGTCAACACGCTGGCACTGCGCGTCGACCTGACCGGCGACCCGACGTTCCGCGAGTTGCTCGGCCGGGTCCGGGAAACCACGCTGGACGCCTACGCCCACCAGGAGTTGCCGTTCGAGCGGCTCGTCGAGGAGCTGCGGCCGGAGCGGGAACTGAGCCACAGCCCGCTGGTGCAGATCCTGTTCGTGCTGCAGAACGCGCCGCTCGGCGGCGGCGGCGCCTGGCCGGGCCTGCGGCTGCGTGCCTTCGCGGACCAGGTTCCCGGCAGCACGGCGAAGTTCGACCTGACCCTGTCGATGCGCGAGGCGGACGACGGGCTGCACGCGAATGTCGAGTACAACACCGATCTCTTCGACCGCGAGACGATCGAACGGCTCTTGGGCCACTACCGCGCCCTGCTGGAAGGCGCGCTCGCCGATCCCTGCCGCCGGGTGCGCGACCTGCCGCTGCTCACCGCACGAGAGCGGGAGCGGACGCTGGTGGAGTGGAACCGCACCGACACACCGGTGCCTGACGGCCGAGGCCTGGGAGAACTGCTCACCGCACAGGCCGCGGAGACACCCGACGCGGTGGCCGTCGCCTTCGACGGGCGGCAGCTGACCTACCGGGCGCTGCACGAACGCGCCACCCGGCTGGCCCACACCCTGCGCGGCGCCGGTGTCGGGCCGGAGACCCGCGTCGGGGTGTGTCTCGAACGTGGTCCCGGCCTGGTGACCGCGTTGCTGGCGGTGCTGCTGGCAGGTGGTGCGTACGTCCCGCTCGATCCGGACTACCCGCGTGACCGGCTGGCCTTCATGCTCGCCGACAGCCGGGTCCCGGTGCTGTTGACCGAATCCGCTGTCCGCGAGCGGTTGCCCGAGGCCGGTGCCGACGTCGTCCGCATCGACGTCGGTGGATACCACACGGCGGCAGACGAGAGGCCACTCCCGGTCGCCGCACCGGATCAGCTGGTCTACGTGATCTACACCTCCGGGTCCACCGGGCGGCCCAAGGGCGCGATGAACACCCACCGCGGGATCGTGAACCGGCTCCGCTGGATGCAGGACACCTACCGGCTGGACGCCGGCGACCGCGTCCTGCAGAAGACGCCGGTCAGCTTCGACGTGTCGGTGTGGGAGTTCTTCTGGCCCCTGACGACCGGTGCCCGTCTGGTGCTGGCCCGGCCCGGAGGGCACCGCGACAGTGGGTACCTCGCCGACCTGATCGGGCGGGAGGGCATCACCACGGCGCACTTCGTCCCGGCGATGCTGGCCGCGTTCCTCGCCGATCCCGGCACCGCACGCTGTGCCACCCTGCGCCGGGTGATCTCCAGCGGCGAGGCACTGCCCGCACGGCTGCGCGACACCTTTGCCGAACGGCTTCCCGGCGCCGAGCTGCACAATCTCTACGGCCCGACCGAGGCCGCCGTCGACGTCACTTTCTGGCCCTGCGCCGGGGATTCCGGGCGCGACACGGTCCCGATCGGACGGCCGGTGGCGAACACACGCGCCTACGTGCTCGACGACCGGCTGCGCCCGGTGCCCGTCGGGGTACCCGGCGAGCTGTACCTCGGCGGTGTGCAGGTCGGCCGGGGCTACCTCGCCCGGCCGGGGCTCACCGCCACGCGGTTCACCGCCGACCCGTTCGGCCCGCCCGGCGCGCGGCTCTACCGCACGGGTGACCGCGTCCGCTGGCTGCCCGGCGGGGTGCTGGAGTTCCTGGGCCGCACCGACCACCAGGTGAAGATTCGCGGCTTCCGCGTCGAACCCGGTGAGGTGGAGGCGGCGCTGGTACGGCACCCGGCGGTCCGGGAAGCGGTCGTGCTGGTCCGCGACGAGCGGCTCACCGCCTACGTCGTCACCGCCGCGGAGTCCACTGAGGACGGCCTCGGAGCCGAGCTGCGGGCACACTGCGCGGCCCTGCTGCCCGAACACATGATCCCCGCGGTGCTGGTGTCTCTTGCCGCCCTGCCGCTCACCCCGAACGGCAAGATCGACCGGGCCGCCCTGCCCGCACCGGAGGCCGGGAGCCTGACGCTCGCCGCCGGTTACGTGGCACCGCGGACACCGACCGAGGAGAAGCTCGCGGCCCTGTGGGCACGGGTCCTGCGGGTGGACCGCGTCGGCGTCGAGGACGACTTCTTCGCGCTGGGCGGGCATTCCCTGCTGGCGACCCAGGTGCACGCGCGGCTGCGGTCCGCCTTCGGCGCGGATCTGTCCCTGCGCAGGCTGTTCGAACTGCGGACCGTCGCGGCGCTGGCCGCGGAGGTCGAGGCACGGGCGGACGCGGCTCCGGCGGCGCCGGCCATCACACCGGTCGGCCGGGCGGCCTACCGGCGAAGTCGATCGGAGGTGAGCGGGCAGTGACTTCGGTGCACGACGACGTCTACCTCCTGCCGGTTTCCCACGCGCAGCGGCGGATGTGGTTCCTTGACCAGCTGGACCCCGGCGGGCGGGCCTACGTCCTCGCCATGGTGGTGCGCCTGCGCGGCCCGCTGTCCGAACCCGCGCTGCGACGGGCCGTGAACGCGGTGGTGGCGCGGCACGAAACACTGCGGACCACGTTCGCCGATGCGGAGGGCGATGGGGAGCCATGGCAGGTCGTGGCCCCCGAACTGGAGCTCGAGGTGCCCACCGTCGACGTCTCGACGGCGGGCGATCCCGTCGCCCGCGCGGCCGAGCTCGCCGAGGAGGCGGCGGCCGAGCCGTTCGACCTCGCGCGGGGACCGCTGCTGCGGGTGCGGTTGTTCCGGCTGGCGGCCGAGGACCACGTCCTCGTGACCGGCATGCACCACATCGTCACCGATGGATGGTCGCTCGGCGTGTTCGCCCGCGAACTCGGGTTGCACTACCAGGCGGCGCTGCGCGGCGAGGTGGCGCGGCTGCCCGAGCTGCCCGTCCAATACGCGGATTACGCGGTGTGGCAACGGGAACAGGAGGGAAGCGGGCAGCTCGAACAGGAGCTCGGCCACTGGCGGCGGCAGCTCGAAGGTGCGCCGCCGGTGGCGGATCTGCCGATCGACCGGCCGCGGGCCACGGCCACGGGTTCCCGCGGCGCCAAGGTGCCCTTCCACTGGCCGCCCGGGCTTCGGGACCGGCTGCTGGCCTTCGGCGGGGAGCGGGGCGCGACGCTGTTCATGGTGCTGCTCGCGGGGTTCACCGCGACGCTCGCGCGGTACGGCGGTGGGGACGACATCGTGGTCGGCACCCCGGTCGCCGGGCGGTCCCGCCCGGAGCTGGAGGGTCTCATCGGCCTGTTCGTCAACACGCTCGCCCTGCGCACCCGGCTGCACGGCGACCCGGACTTCGAGTCGGTCCTCAGCCGCGTCCGGGAAACGTGCCTTGACGCCTACAGCCACCAGGAGCTGCCGTTCGAGCGGCTGGTGGAGGCGCTCGAACCGGAGCGCTCGCTTGCTCGCAACCCGGTGGTCCAGACGTTCTTCGTGCTGCAGAACACCCCGGGCTCCGGCACGGAGTGGCCCGGGCTGGAGATGGTGCCGCTGGCCCGCGAGACCGGGGACACCCCGGCGAAGTTCGACCTCAGCGTGATCGCCGCCGACGGGCCCGGCGGGATCGACGGTGTCTGGGAGTACGACAGCGACCTGTTCGAGCGCGAGACCGTCGAGCGGATGGCGGGGCATCTGCGGCGGCTGTTGGAGGCCGCGCTGGACGAGCCCGCGCGCCCGGTCGGTGACCTGCCACTGCTGAGCGCGGCGGAACGCCGGCTGGTGCTCGAAGAGTGGAACAGCACCCCGGCGCCGGCCTCCGTCGGGGCGGGCGTCCACCGGCTGTTCACCGAGCAGGTGGCGCGCACACCCGGAGCGACGGCGCTCGTCGAGGCGGGGGAGCGGCTGACCTACCGCGAACTCGACGCGAAAGCGAACCGGCTGGCGCACCGGCTCCGGGCCGGGGGCGTCGGGCCGGAGGACCGCGTCGCGCTGCTGCAGCGCCGTTCGGCGGATTTCGTGGTGTCCCTGATGGCCGTTCTCAAGGCGGGCGCGGCCTATGTGCCCCTGGATGCCCGCGCTCCGGACAGCAGGCTCCGCGCGATCGTGGCGATGACGGGGGCGAAGGCCCTGCTGACCGACACCGCGTCCGCGGGCAGGATCGCCCACGAAGGCCGGATCGTGGTCGACGCGCCGTCCGCCACCGCCGGGTTCCCGGACACGGACCCGGCCGTGGCCGTCCACCCGGACCAGCTCGCCTACGTCATGTACACCTCGGGTTCCACCGGCATCCCGAAGGGCGTCGCGGTCACCCACCGGGACGTTGCCCAGCTCGCGCTCGACTCCTGCTGGCACGGCGGGAACCACCGGCGCGTGCTCCTGCACTCGCCCGGTGCGTTCGACGCGTCCACCTACGAACTGTGGGTTCCGCTGCTGGCGGGCGGCGAGCTGGTCGTCGCTCCGGACGGCGATCCGGACGTCGACGGGCTGGCCCGGCTGATAGCCGGGAACGGGATCACCGGCCTGTGGCTGACCGCAGGCCTGTTCCGGGTACTGGCGGACGAGCATCCCGGCTGCTTCGCCGCCGTGCGGGAGGTGTGGGCGGGCGGCGACGTCGTGCCGCCCGAGGCGGTGGCGCGGGTGCTGGCGGAATGCCCGGGCCTGGTGGTGGTCGACGGCTACGGCCCGACGGAGACGACCACGTTCGCCACCCGGCACCGGATGCGGGCGGACGGTGTCCCCGTCGGGACCGTCCCCATCGGACGGCCGCTGGACGGTCTGCGCGCCTACGTGCTGGACGAGCGCCTGCGGCCGGTGCCCCCCGGCGTCCGGGGCGAACTCTACCTCGCGGGTGCCGGGCTCGCTCGCGGATACCTGGACCGGCCGGCGCTGACCGCGGAGCGGTTCGTGGCCGATCCGTTCGGTCCGCCGGGGGAACGGGCGTACCGCACCGGCGACCTCGTCCGCTGGACCGTGCGCGGCGAGCTGGAATTCCTGGGCCGCGCCGACGACCAGGTGAAGGTGCGCGGCTTCCGCGTCGAGCCCGGCGAGGTCGAGGCCGTGCTGCGCGCGCGGGACGACGTGCGCGAAATCGTCGTCGTGGCCGCCGAGGACGGTGGCCTGACGGCATACGTGGTCCCCGCGTCGGCGGAGCCCGGCCTGGCCGTGACCCTGCGCGCGCACTGTGCGGCGGAACTGCCCGATTACCTGATCCCGGCCCGGTTCGTCACGCTGGAAGCGCTCCCGCTCACGCCCAACGGCAAGGTCGACCGCCGTGCGTTGCCGGAGCCGGGCGCGGGCGAATCCGGCGCCGAGGTGGAATACGTCGCACCGCGGAACGCGGTCGAGAGCGTCATCGCGGGCGTCTGGGAGGACGTACTCGGCGTGCCGAAGGTGGGAGCGCACGACAGCTTCTTCGCGCTCGGCGGGCATTCGCTCCTGGCGGCCCGGCTCGCGACCCGGTTGCGCACCACGTTCGGGGTGGACCTCGCGCTGGGCGCCGTCTTCGCGGCTCCCACGGTCGCCGGCCTCGCCGAGGCGCTCGTGGCCGCCGAACCGGAACCCGGGCACGTCGCCGCGGTCGCGGAACTGCGCACCCAGATCGATTCCCTGTCGCCGGAGGAGATCCTGGCACAGCTGGACGAGGAGGCCGACGATGCCGGGACTGTCTGAACCGGCCGGGACCACCGCCGACGCCAAAGAGCGGCTGCTGGCCCGGCTGCTGGCGAAGAAGGGCATCCGCGCGCCCGCCCCCGACGTGATCCCCGCGCGCGGGACCACGGACGACCCGCCGCTGTCGTTCGCCCAGCAGCGCCTGTGGTTCCTGGACCGGATGGAGCCGGGGCAGTCCACCTACAACGTGCCCACCGCCGCGCGGTTGGGTGGTCCACTGTGGATCGACGCGCTGCGCCGCGGCGTGCGGGCGCTGGCCGAGCGGCACGAGTCGTTGCGGACCACGTTCGCCGCGGAGGACGGGCAGCCGAGGCAGGTCATCGCCGCCGCTCCCGACGTGCCCGTACCCGTCATCGACCTGAGCGGACTGGCGGACGCAGCGGCCACGGCGCACCGACTGGCCGAACAGGAGGCCCGGCAGCCCTTCGATCTCGAACGCGGGCCGTTGCTGCGGATCACCGTGCTGCGGCTGGCCCCCGAGGATCACGTGCTGCTGCTGAACGTGCACCACATCGTGAGTGACGGCTGGTCGTCCGGGATCCTCCTGCGCGAACTCGGCGAGTGCTACGTCGCGGCTCGCGAGGGGCGACGGGCCGACCTTCCCCCATTGCCTGTCCAGTACGCGGATTACGCGGTGTGGCAACGGGAAACGCTGAGCGGGGAACGGCTGGAGCGGGAACTCGGCTACTGGCGCGACCGGCTCACCGGCGCGCCGCCGGTCCTCGACCTGCCCACCGACCGGCCACGTCCACCGGTACGGACCCACCACGGCGCGAACCTGCTGTGCGCCTGGCCGCCGGAGTTGTACGCCGCGGTGCGCCGGTTCAGCGAGGCCGAAGGCGTCACCGTCTTCATGACCCTGCTCGCCGGGTTCGCCGCCGTGCTGTCGCGCTACCGCGGCCAGGAGGACATCGTGCTCGGCACGCCGATCGCCGGCCGCACCCGCCCGGAACTCGAAGGGCTGATCGGGTTCTTCGTGAACACCCTGGCGCTGCGGATCGATCTCACGGGCGATCCGGGCTTCCGCGAGCTGGTGGCCCGGGTGAGGGAGACCAGCTCGGGTGCCTACGCGCACCAGGAACTGCCCTTCGAGCGGCTCGTCGACGCGCTCCGGCCCGACCGCGAGCTGAGTCACCATCCGGTGGTCCAGGCGGTCGTGGTGCTGCAGAACGCGTCCTCGGGCACCGTCGAGTGGCCGGGGCTGCGGCCACTGCCCTTCGGCGAGGGATCGCCCGCCACCACCGCGAAGTTCGACCTCACGCTGTCGCTGGGTGAGGCGAGCGACGGCTTCTTCGCCGGTGTCGAGTACAACACGGACCTCTTCGACACCGAGACCATCGAACGGTTGATGGCGCATTACCGGACGCTGCTGGAAGGCGCGCTGGCCGAGCCGGACCGTCCGCTGGGCGACCTGCCGTGGGAAGCAGCGGAAGCGGAACTCGCGCGGGTGGCGGAGTGGAGCCCGGCCGTCGATGTTGCTGTGGGTCCTCCGTTGGTGGAGCGGTTTGCCGAGTGGGCACGGTCGTCGCCGGACCGGGTGGCGGTGGTGTCGGGGGATGCGCAGGCGACCTACGGCGCGGTGTTGACGCGCGCATCACGGTTGGCGGCGCATCTGGTGGCGTCCGGTGTGGGGGCGGACAGTGTTGTCGGTGTGTTCCTTGACCGTGGTGTTGAGCAGATTGTGGCGGTTGTGGCGGTGCAGTTGGCGGGGGGTGCCTATCTGCCGATCGACACGGGTTATCCCCCGGAACGGGTCGGGTATCTGCTGGAGGATAGTGGCGCCACGGTGTTGATCACTGACCGGGAGATGGTGGCGGGTGTGGTGGTGGTGGTGCCCCCCTCGGCTGATGGTGGGGTGCTGCCCGAGGTGAGGGTGTCCGCGGACCAGTTGGGGTATGTGATTTATACGTCGGGGTCGACGGGGAACCCGAAGGGTGTGCTGGTGGCGCACCGGCAGGCGGCACGGTTGTTCGACGCGACCCGGGACTGGTTCGGTTTCGGCCCGGATGATGTGTGGACGTTGTTCCACTCGATCGCTTTTGATTTCTCGGTGTGGGAGTTGTGGGGAGCGTTGGCCCATGGCGGCCGATTGGTGCTGGTGGACGAGGACACGCGCCGCTCACCAGAAGAGATGGCGGTACTGCTGGGTGAGCAGGCGGTGACAGTGTTGAATCAAACACCGTCGGCGTTCTTCCCCCTGTCCCACACCATCCTCACCGAGGACCGGCCTGTACCGGCGTTACGGGCCGTGATCTTCGGGGGTGAAGCACTACCGGTCGAACAACTCGCGGACTGGGTGAACCACTTCGGCGACCAGCACCCCCAGTTGGTGAACATGTATGGCATCACCGAAACCACGGTGCACGTCACCCACCGCCCCCTGACCGCGCGTGATGTCATCCCGGGCGGGGGTAGTGTGATCGGTCGGCCCATTCCCGATTTGCGGGTGTATCTGCTGGATCGGCGCCTGCGTCCCGTGCCACCCGGTGTCGTGGGCGAGCTTTACGTCGGCGGGGCAGGCCTGGCCCGCGGCTACCTCGGCCGCCCCGCCCTCACTGCTGAACGGTTCATCCCTGACCCGTTCGCCACCACCCCGGGTGCGCGGCTTTACCGCACCGGGGACCTCGCCCGCGCCACACACCACGGTGAACTCATCTACATTGGACGATCGGATCAGCAGGTCAAGATCCGGGGTTACCGGATCGAGCCCGGCGAGATCGAAACCGCACTCCGCACCCACCCCGACATCACCGCCGCCGCCGTCCTGGTCCACGAAACCACCCCCGGCAACAAACGCCTCACCGCCTACCTCCAAACAACCACCAACCCCGACATCAACGACATCCGCCAACATGTCCAGACAACACTGCCCCCACACATGGCGCCCGCCAACTACATCATCCTCGACCGTTTTCCCTTGACCACGAATGGGAAGGTTGATTACGCGGCTCTGCCCGAGCCGTCCGGTGAACGAACGGGATTGGTGGCCTACACGCCGCCCGAGGGTGAGATCGAAACCCGGCTCGCCGAGGTCTGGCAACACGTCCTCCACACCACACCCATCGGCCGCCACGACAACTTCTTCACCCTCGGCGGGCATTCACTCCTCGCCGTCCGGCTGCAAACCCTGGTGCGAGCCGAATTCGATGTCGAACTGCCGTTGCGTGTCCTGTTCGAAACACCCGACCTCGCGGCGCTGGCCGCCGAGTTCGGTAACCGCACACTGGAGGCCGCAACGGCCGTCCCCCTCGTCCCACTCGTCCCACTCATCCCCCAGCCGCGGACCGGGCCGCTGCCGCTCTCCTTCGCCCAGCAGCGGCTGTGGTTCCTCGAGCAATGGCAGCCGGGCACGCCGCTTTATCACATCGCCGGGGCGCTGCGGCTGACCGGCGCCCTCGACGTCCCCGCCCTCCGCCGGAGCTGCCAGGCGCTGGCGGAACGGCACGAAAGCCTCCGCACCCACCTGACCACCAGTGAAGGACAGACCTACCAGGCCGTCTCCCCTCCTTCGGGCGTCGAACTCCCCATCGTCGATCTCGGCGCGCTGGACGCCGCCGAACGGCCCGCCGTGGCCGAGCGACTCGTCCAGGCGGTGGCCGAAAAGCCTTTCGCACTCACGACGGGCCCGCTGTGGCGCACCGTCCTGCTCCGGCTGGGACCGGCCGAACACCTGCTGGCCCTGAGCCTGCACCACCTCGTCGCCGACGGACACGCGCTCGAACTGCTGTTCGCCGAGCTGGGGGCCGGGTACGGTCATGCCCCGGTGTCCGGCCCGTCGCCGGTGCAGTACGGCGATTACGCGGTATGGCAACGGAAATGGCTGGAAAGCGAGCAGGCACGACGTGCCCTGGCCTACTGGCGCGAGCAGCTCGCCGGACTTGACGCCGCCCCGCTGCCCACTGACCTGCCGAGGCCCCCGGTCCAGACCCACACCGGCGCGATCCACCAGACCGACCTGCCCGCCACCGTCGTCGCCGGCCTCAACGGCCTCGCCGCCCGGGCGAACGCGACGCCGTTCATGGCGCTGTTCGCGGCCACCTCGATCGCGCTGGGCCAAACCCGCGCACGGGAAACCGTGGTGCTGGGAACCCCGGTCGCCAACCGCACCCGGCCGGAACTGCAGGACATGATCGGCTGCCTGGTCAACACCCTGGCACTGCGCCTCGACCTCGGCTGCGCCACGTTCGCCGACCTGCTGGACCGGGCGCGGACAGTGTGCCTGGGCGCGTACGACCACGCCGAACTGCCCTTCGAACGCGTCGTGCAGGAGGTCCAGCCCGAGCGCAGCGCCAGTCACCTGCCGCTGTTCCAGGTCTGGTTCGTCGTGCAGGACGATCCGCCGCTCGAAGGAACCTTTCCCGGTCTGGACGCGGCCCCGGTCGGCACGCCGCCACGAATGGCCCGCTACGACCTCCGGCTCGAATTCCGGCGTGCCGAGGATTCGCTCCGTCTCGTCTGCGAGTACAAGACCGACCTTTTCACCGAAACCGGAATCGCACGGCTCACCCGGCACCTGGTGCGCGTCCTGGAATCGGTGGTCGAAGATCCCGCGATCCCGCTCGGCGAACTCGCCGGAAAACTCGCGGAAGCCGACGAAGAACAACATTCCCGAGCGACGGAAGCGGCACGGACCTACAGTGCCGACGCTCTCAAACGTCGTCGCCGCACTGTCGTCGGCCCTTGATCACAAGGAACGAAAGGAGGATTGGCAAGCGACAGGAGCCAGACCGGTGCACCGCGGAGCAAAACCGGCCCGGCACGGAAATCCGTGTCGCCGGGCCTGCCCTTACACATCTTGGCGGCGTTTTTCAGCGTTTTTCAGCGCTTTCCAGCGCTTTCCGGAATGCTTGCCGCGGTCCACCGGGTGTGTTTTACTGGTCAGTGATCCGGAAGACACTGAACGCAGGAGTCTTTCGTCCATCTTGGGGGATGGCATCTCATTGTCGGCGGATGCGCCCATGGGACGTCTGGGCTCACGGTAAGGAACCAAGGGATTCCCATGAGCTTGCACGAAAGCGGACCGGCGAAACCCGGCCCGAGGCGGCGCGCCGCCGTCAGCCTGTCACCGGAGACACTGGTCCGTCTGGAACCACTGCGCCAGGGTGAACCCACCCCGCTGCTGGTGCGCCCGGCCGTGGAGGGCGTCAACCTGCTCAGCTGGGCCGGTGACCACCGCGAACTGCTCAGGCGCAAGCTGCTGCACCATGCTGCCCTGCTCTTCCGGGGGTTCACCCTCGGCGACGTCGGCGAGTTCGAGCGGATCATCGAGGTCATCGGCGGCGGTGGCCTGCTCGAATACTCCTACGCCTCCACTCCGCGCAGTCACGTGGCGGGCAACATCTACACCTCGACGGAGTACCCGGCCAACCAGGAGATCCCGCTCCACAACGAAATGGCGTACACCCGCCAGTGGCCGATGAAGCTCGGCTTCTATTCGGTGACCGCGGCGACGGAGGGCGGCGAAACGCCGCTGGCCGACAGCCGCCGGGTCTACGAGCGGATTCCGGCGGCGATCCGGGAACCGTTCGAGCGCAAGAAGGTCATGTACGTGCGCAACTACGGCGAGGGTCTCGACCTGCCGTGGCAGGAGGTCTTCCAGACCACCGATCGCGCGGCAGTCGAACGGTTCTGCCGTGAGCAGGACATCGAGTTCACCTGGAAGGGGGACGACGGGCTGCGCACCCGCCAGGTCTGCCAGGCGGTCGCCCGGCATCCGGTCACCGGTGAAACGGTGTGGTTCAACCAGGCCCACCTCTTCCACATCTCGAACCTGGCCAAGGACATGCGCGAGACACTGCTGCGCAGCTTCGGCGAGGACGGCCTGCCCCGCAACACCTACTACGGCGACGGCTCGCCGATGGACAGCGAGACCCTGGACGTCGTCCGCCGGGTGTACCGCGAGGAGAGCATCGTCTTCCCCTGGCAGGACGGCGACATCACGGTGCTGGAGAACATGCTGGTCGCCCACGGCCGCAGGCCGTTCACCGGACCGCGCAAGCTCGTCGTGGGCATGGCGGAGCCGTTCGACGGCTCCGAAGCGTAGACCGATGGAGGGATATCGGCTTTCGCCCCAGCAGAAGCGCGCCTGGCTGATCCGGCGTGCGGACCCCCACGGCCACTACTTCGCCCGGGCGACCGCGGAGATCGCGGGCGTGCCGGAGGAGTCCCGGCTGCGTGCCGCGCTCGACGGGGTCGGCCACCGGCACGAGCTCCTGCGCACGGTGTTCCACCGTCCGTCCGGTGTGGACATTCCGCTGCAGGTGATCGGCGCGGAACCCTTGACCACGGTGACCTTCCACGACGCGCGCACCGGAGGGGCCAAGCCCGTCGAAGACCGCATCCCGGCCGCCTTCGACCTGGAGCGCGGACCGCTGCTGCACGCCGATCTGGTGGTCTTGTCGGACACCTCCTCCCGTCTGGTGGTAACGCTGCCCGCGGCGTACGCGGACACCGCGTCCCTGCACCACCTCCTCGCCGAGATCTGGCGGGCATACCGGAACGCGTCCGGTCCGGCCGAGGACGTGCTCCAGTACGCCGACGCCGCGGAATGGCAGAACGACCTGCTCACCGCGCGGGAGACGGCGGCGGGCCGGGCGTTCTGGCAGGACGCCCCGGCGATGCGGCCCGGTGCGCTCCTGCCCTGCGAACGCGGCGGGCCCGGGACCCCGGTGTTCCGGCCCGCCTCGATCGCCGTCCCCGCCGACCCGGTCGTGCTCGCGGCGGCCCGGAAGCTCGCCGCCGCATCGGGCGTCCGGCTCTCGGCGGTGTTCCTGACCGCGTGGCACGTGCTGTTCTCCCGCCTGGCGGGCGAGCCCGCCGTCCTGGCGCTGCTCGGCGAAAACCGGCCGCACGAGCAGATGCGCGAGGCCGTCGGCCCGTTCGCCCTGCCGCTCCCGTGCCTCTTCCCGTTCGACGAGGACCTGCCGTTCGGTGCGGCAGTGGCCCGGGTGCACGAGCGAGCGCGGGAGATGCTGCGGCGACAGGAGTTCTTCGACGTCTCCGCCGCGGGTGACGCGCCCTCTGCCCGGGTGACCTTCTCCTGGGACGAGACCGGACCGCTCACTCCCGACGGGTCCTGGAGCCTCACGCGGGCGGTGTCGCATGGCGAGCCGTTCACGGTCCGGCTCGCGGGTTCGGTGACCGGCGACGCCGTCGCGCTCAGGGTGCACCACAACACGTCCCGCCTGCCCGGCGAGGACGCGCATCGGCTGGCGGGGATGTACGCGACTCTGCTCGCGGCCGCCACGCGGGCACCGGCGACCCCGCTCGCGGCCCTTCCGGTGGCGAGCCCCACCGAAACCCGGCGTGTCCTGGCCGCGGCCGCGCCGGCGCGGGAGACGTCCGAGCCCGGCCAGGTCCTGGCCCTCTTCCAGGAGCAGGCCGCGCTCCATCCCGAGTGGACGGCCGTGGTGGCCGGAGCCCACCGGCTGAGCTACCTGGTCCTGAACGAACGCGCCAACCGGCTGGCGCACCACCTGCGCGGGCTCGGCGTCACCACCGAAACTCCGGTGGGACTGCCGGCCGAACGTTCGGCCGAGGTGCTCGTCAGCCTGCTCGGCATCCTCAAGGCGGGCGGTGCCGCCGTCCCGTTCGATCCCGCGACACCACCCGAGCGCCTGGCGTTCCTGCTCGCCGAAACGCGGACGCGGCTCGTACTGACCGGACGGACGGACAACCTGCCCACCGACGTCGCGACCCTGGATCCCGGCTCACCCGCTCTCGCCGGCGAGCCCGGCGAGAACCTCGACGGCCCGCACCCGGAGCAACTGGCGTACGTGATCTTCACGTCGGGCTCCACGGGCCGTCCCAAGGCGGTCGGGGTCACGCACGCCGCACTGGCCGCCTACACCCGCGGTATCGGCGACGTGCTCGCGCTGCCGCCGCGCGCGAGCTACGCCACCGCGTCCACGCTCGCCACCGACCTCGGGAACACGGCCGTCTATCCGGCGCTGTGCACGGGCGGGACCGTGCACCTGCTGCCCGCCGACTACGGCAGCGGCCCAGCCCCGCTCCCGGGATTCGACTGCCTGAAGATCGTGCCCACCCATCTGCGGGCTCTGCTCGGCACACCGCACGCCGCGGGTCTCCTGCCCCGGAGCCGGCTCGTCCTGGGGGGCGAAGCCCCCGGCTGGGATCTCGTGGACGCCGTGCGGGAGCTCGCGCCGCAGTGCCGGATCTTCAACCACTACGGGCCGACCGAGACCACGGTGGGTGTGCTCGCCCGGGAGCTCACCCCGGACC
>NZ_VJWX01000809.1 GCF_007713715.1 Amycolatopsis rhizosphaerae | reverse complement strand
GTGATCCAGTCACCGAACCGGTAGCCGGTGTGGTCCTTGGTCCTTTCGTACATCAGGCGGCTGAGGTCGCCGCGCAGGATCTCCACCTCGCCGCTGAAGAACTCGGGAGGCAGGGTGGCCTTCGTCGCGCCCTCGTCGTCCACGACGCGCTGCGGCCCGGTGGGCGTCCGGTGGCGCCGCACGTCCTCCAGCAGACCGGACCGCCGCAGGATGTCCATCTGGTTGCCCCGGAAGTCCACCGCCTGCCCGCCGTCCCGCAGGGCGGGCGCCCGCTCCACGACGGTGGCGGCGAAACCCCGGCGGTGCAGCCACAGGGCCAGCATCGGGCCGGCGATCCCGGCACCGGAAATCAGGACGTTCGGCTTGCGCACGATCTTTCTCCTTCGTCGCTCTCGGTGTGTGTCCGAGAGTCAGCGAAGGCGCTGACCGTTTCCTGACCGTGCGCTGACCGCCCTGTCAGGACGCCCGGGCGAACTCCTCGACGACGGCGGCGCAGGCGCAGCCGCCCTCGATCTCGGTGCAGCCGATGCGCAGGGTGTGGCGGGCTTCGTCCAGGTCACGGCAGTCCGGCTCGGTGCACTCGGCCGAACCGTCCTCGTGCAGGATCACCGTGCCGTGGCAGTGGTCGAGGTCACTCGAACAGCCGGCACACTCCATGATGCGACACCCTTCACCCGGATCGGTTGACGGTCCTTCGTATCATCCGGCCCGCCGCGCCGCGGGGAGGGGGTGCCCGGCGTGTCGCCGGTGCTCAGGCGCTTTTGGGGGTTCTCCGGGTGCCGGTCTTCCTGGCCGCCGGTTTGCGGGCCGCGGGCTTGCGCGACTTCTTCGCCTCCGACACGCTCGCCTCGAGCGCCGCCATGAGGTCCACCACCTCGGTCTTCGCGGCCTTCGCGCGGGGTTTCGTGGTGGCCTTGCCCTCGACCTTCGCCTCGATCACCGCCTCCAGCGCCTCGCGGTACTGGTCGCTGTACTTGTCCGGGTCGAACACCGGTTCCGACAGCGAGTCGATCAGGGAACCGGCCATGCTCAGCTCCTGCGGCCGCACCTGTGGCGGCTCGTCGTCGAGGAAACCGAAGTCGGGCCTGCGCACCTCGTCCGGCCACAGCATGGTCGTCATGACCAGGACGTCGGCGTGCACCCGCAGCAGCGCGAGCGTCTCACGCTGGCGCAGCGCGACCTTGGCGATCGCGACCTGACCGGACTTCTGCAACGCGTCCCGCAGCAACACGTACGGCTTGACGGCGGGTTTCTGGGGTTCGAGGTAGTAGTGCCGGTCGTAGTGGAGCGGGTCGACCGCCTCCAGGGGCACGAACTCCAGCACGTCGATCACGTTGGAGCTGGACAGGGGCAGGCTATCGAGGTCGGCGTCGGTCAGCACCACCATCTCGCCGTCGTCCAGCTCGTAGCCCTTGGCTATCTCGCTGTAGGGCACCTCCACGTTTTCGACCGAGCAGAACCGCTTGTACTGGATCCGGCCGCCGTCGGACTCGTGGACCTGCCGCAGCGAGACGTTCTTGTTCTCCGTGGCCGCGTACAGGTGGATCGGGATGGTGACCAGTCCGAACGAAACGGATCCCTTCCACATCGATCGCATCGCAAGCTGCCTCCTGCTCGTGGCGACATAACCCCAGGTCATTGAC
>NZ_VJWX01000808.1 GCF_007713715.1 Amycolatopsis rhizosphaerae | reverse complement strand
GAGCTGGCGCCAGACGATGTGGCTCGTGGCCGCCCTCGGCGTGGTCGCGGCCACCGGGATCGCGCTCGGCCTGCCCCCGGTCCCCTCCCCGCCGCCGACCCGGCTGGCGGAGCGGCTGGCCCCGGCGCGGGACCGCGCGGTGGCCCTGATCCTCGCCGCCACGCTCGCCCTGTTCACCGGGATCTACCTCGTCACGATCTACCTCAGCGTGATCATGGCGCCCGCGACCGGCGGCGACGGTGGCAGGCTCACCGTGCTGTTGTTCGCCTCCGGTTGCGCGGGCACGCTGGCCAACCTCGTCACCGGGCGGTGGACGGACCGGTTCGGGCCACGGCGAGTGCTCACCGGCGCGAGCGTCCTCGCCATCGCCGACTTCGCGCTGATGCCGTGGGCCTCCTCGCTGTTCGCCACCGCACTGGCCGCCGCGATCGTCTACGGGCTCGCCTCCTGGAGCACGATGGTTCCCCAGCAGCACCGCCTCATCGCCGCGGCCCCGGCCGCCGCGTCACTGGTGGTGTCACTGAACGCCTCGACCGTGTACGTCGCCGTGGCGCTGGCCGGTGCGCTCGGCGGCGCCGCCCTGCACGTGCTGCCCGCCGCCTTCCTGCCCTGGCTCGCCGCGGTGTTCCTGCTCCTCGGCCTCGGCGCGACCCTCTACAGTGGACCCGGTCGAAGTCGCACGTGATCAGCCCGCTCCCGCGGCCCGTCAGGGCTCGAGGTCGGTCACTCCCTTGCCGCTGGCGATGTCGAGCGGCACGGAAGCCTGGTCGTGCACGATCAGCCAGTCACCGTCGATCTTCCGGAAGCAGAAGGTGGCGCGGACCCACATGCCGCTCGTCGCCGTCCCGTTCGGCAGTGTGCCGCTGAGCCGGCCGAAGCAGTGTCCGAAGGCGACCTTCTCGTCCACGGTGAGCGTCAGGTCGCGAACCTCGTAATCCACCTCCCGGAAGAACGTGAACGCATTCGTCCAGTTCTTCAGTTTCGCCTCCACCCCGACGTGCTGCAGCGGCGGCTCGACGTCGAAGGACACGACGTCCGGTGCGTAGAGCCGGCTCAGGCCCTCGAGGTCCTTGGCCCGGATTCCCTCGACTATCTTGTCGACCTGCCGCCTGATCGTGGCTTCGTCCACCTCGTGTTGCGCTGGCATGGCTACCTCGTTCCTTTCCTTCGGCATGGAATTCCGGCTTCTCGCTGATACGACAACGCAGCGTCCCGTGATGTCAGGCGACGGCTGCCGCGGAAGCGGGACGCGACGGCCTGACAATCGCGTGCGCCGGCTCGTCGGACCGGCGAGGGCAGAACCGACCCAGGGAGCATCCGAAACCATGACCCCCCACTCCGCACCCGGACACGACCGATCCGACGCAGGCCTGAACGCGATCATCGGCGAGCGACGTCAACTGATCAGTCTCGCCTACCGGCTCCTCGGCTCCCTGGCCGAAGCCGAGGACACCGTGCAGGAGACCTACGCCCGCTGGTACGCACTGTCCCAGCAGCAGCGGGATGCCATCGAGTCGCCCGGGGCCTGGCTGACGACGGTCGCCAGTCGCATCTGTCTGGACCTGCTCGGCTCGGCGCGGGCCCGGCGCGAGCGCTACGTGGGCGAATGGATCCCCGAGCCGCTGCCCGGCCGCACCGAGTGGATC
>NZ_VJWX01000807.1 GCF_007713715.1 Amycolatopsis rhizosphaerae | reverse complement strand
GGCCGTACTTCCGCACCGGAGGCCGGACGAAGCCGAAGTACGACCTCGCCATCGAAGCGCTGATTTCCACCAGCGAGCGCGGCCGGGAGCTGGATCGCCTCACCGTGCCCGAGCACCGGTCGATCTGCGGCCTGTGTCTGGACACTCGCTCGGTGGCGGAGGTGGCCGCCTACCTAAGATTGCCCCTCGGCGTGGTGCGAGTGCTGATCGGTGACATCGCCGGTCTCGGGCTCGTGCTCGTGCACGGCGCGGCCACCGCGGTCGGCGATCGTCCCAGTATCGAATTCATGGAGAGGGTGCTCAGTGGGCTTCGGAGAATTTGACTCCGACGCGAACTTGCCGGTGGCCAGTGGACCGACCCAGTCGGCCAAGATCGTGGTCGCCGGCGGATTCGGTGTGGGCAAGACAACCCTGGTCACCGCGGTGTCCGAGATCGACCCGCTGACCACGGAAGCGCAGATGACCGAGGCGAGCCTGTCCGTCGACGACGTCAGCGCCACCCCGGACAAGGTCACCACCACGGTGGCCATGGACTTCGGCCGGATCTCGCTGGACTCCGACCTCGTGCTGTACGTGTTCGGCACGCCGGGCCAGCACCGGTTCTGGTTCATGTGGGACGACCTCGCGCTCGGCGCGATCGGCGCGGTGGTGCTGGTGGACACCCGCCGTCTTGCCGACGCCTTCCCCTCGATCGACTTCTTCGAGAACCGCGGGCTGCCCTACATCATCGCGATCAACTGCTTCGACCGGTTGCTGCACCACCAGATCGAAGACGTGCGGCACGCGCTGACCATCGACGCCTCGGTGCCGATCATCGCCTGTGACGCGCGTGAGCGGGAATCCGCCAAGCAGGTGCTGGTCGCGGTCGTCGAGCACGCCATCTCACGGGACATCGCTCTTCAGCCGGGCTGAGCGCGAAGCGACGTGCGGCCGTTGGGGTGAAGTTGACGATCACCGACCAAAGGCGGTCGACAAGGCGCCGCTGAGGAATACGCTGTCATGGAATAATCCGGATCACCACGGGAGCGGCAGGGGAGGTAGGTGTGACGGCACCGGCTGACCAGCCGGGCGGCTTCGGCTGGCTCATCACCGACTTCGTCCGCCGGGTGCCCGGCGCGGCGCACGCCGTGGTGGTCTCGGCCGACGGCCTGCTGCTCGCCGGTTCCGCCGGACTCCCGAAGGACCGGGCGGACCAGTTGGCCGCGGTGGCCTCCGGGCTGGTGAGCCTCACGGTCGGCGCCGCTCGCTGTTTCGAGGCGGGCGCGGTGAACCAGACCGTGGTGGAGATGGCGCGCGGGTACCTGTTCCTGATGTCCATCAGCGATGGTTCCTCCCTCGCGGTGCTGGCGGCGCCCGGCGCCGACATCGGCACGGTGGCCTACGAAATGACCCTGCTCGTGGATCGGGTCGGACAGCAGATGACTCCGGAGCTGCGCAGGCGGCTCCACGGCGGTGTGCGCGGATAGCCGATGAGTGGATTACCGAACCGGGCCGAGGGCCCGGACATCGACGCCTGGGAAGCCCTTCACCAGGGAACGGACCGTGAGGCACTGGATTCGCCCGCACGGTTCACCCTGGACCGGTCCGCGGTGCTGTTGCGGGTGCGCTCGTTGCCGTCGGTGAAGCGCTCTCCCGCCCCGGTTACCCC
>NZ_VJWX01000806.1 GCF_007713715.1 Amycolatopsis rhizosphaerae | reverse complement strand
CCTCACGGCAGTGCCCCTAACCGAGGCTGGACAGGTCGCCCTTGGTCAGCGTGTCGTCGTCCACCGCGAGTTGTCCGTCCACGATGCGCTTCAGCGCGTCCCCGTGGTCCCAGTCGTTGACGTTCATCGCCGCCTGGACGTGCCCGTCGCGCACCCAGAACGCGATGAACCGGCGCCCGGCCAGGTCGCCGCGCACCACGAGCCGGTCGGTGTCGAGGTTCGCCAGTCCCCGGTACTCGCATCCCAGGTCGTACTGGTCGGAGAAGAAGTACGGCGAGTTGAGGTACGGCTCGTGCGCCCCGGCGAGGTTCTGCGCGACGTGGGCGCCCTGGTTCTTCGCGTTGGCCCAGTGCTCGACGCGCACCCGCCGGTCGTAGCGCGGATGGAACTGCGCGGCGATGTCGCCGACGGCGTAGATGTCCGGCCCGGAAGTGCGCAGGGCCGCGTCCACGGCGACACCGCCATCGTCGGACAGTTCGAGCCCGGCCGCGTGCGCCAGGTCGGCGCGGGGTTTCACGCCCACCGCGACCAGCACCAGTTCGGCGGGCAGTTCGGTGCCGTCCGCCAGCCGCACCCCGTGCACCCCGTCCGGGCCGCCGGTCAGCCCGGTGATCCCGTTGTCGAGGCGCCACCGCACCCCGTGCAGGGTGTGCAGGTCCTGGAACACCGACGCGATCTCCGGGCCGAGCACCGGCAGCAGGGGCGCGGGCAGGCGGTCGACCACGGTCACGTCCACCTCGTGCTTGCGCGCCGCGGCCGCCACTTCCGTGCCGATCCAGCCCGCACCGATGATCACCACCTGGTTCACGCGCGCGAACTCGGACCGCAGGGTGAGTGCGTCGTCGAGGGTGCGGAGCGTGTGCACCCCGGTCAGGTCGGCCCCCGGCACCGGGAGCGCACGGGGCCGGGAACCGGTGGCCAGCAGGAGTTTGTCGAAACGATGCTCACCGCCGTGCCCGTCGAGGACCAGGCGGGCGCCCAGTTCGACGCGCGTGGCGACGGTGCCGAGGCGCAGGTCGATGTCGTGCTGCCGGTAGAAGTCCTCGTCCCGCACCCAGTCGGGCTCGTCGGTTTCGCCGAGCAGAAGCCCCTTGGACAGCGCGGGCAGCTCGTACGGCCGGTGCGACTCGCCGCCGAGTACCACGACTTCGCCCGGGTAACCGCCTTCCCGTAGCGCCGCCGCTGCCGAGGCACCGCCGAGACCGGCGCCGATGATCACGATCCGCTGGGGTTGCGGCATGCCCTGTCTCCCTCCGCCAGTGACCTGGCTCACGGTACCGCCCCGCGGCGATTCCCGCCGCTGGCGTCACGACAACAAGCGCCGCCCGTCGCATCGTCGTCCGCTCGACGCGAGAGAGAGGCGGCTCAGGGTGGCGATCCGGGACGAGTGGTCCATCACCTGCCAGGACGTGATCGGCAGACGGCAGGTGCTGACCGTGTTCATCGAGGGCGGTCAGGTGGTGCTCGTCCCGCCCGGAGGGACTGGGGCAAGCCGTGAAGGGTCCCTTCACAGTCAAATCGACTGTGAAGGGACCCTTGAGTTTTAACGTTGTGGTGGGTTGGGCTTGGCCCTGGTTGATCTTGGGTGCGGCTCTTGGTTGATCATGTCTTCTTGCTGAGGGAAGACGATCAAGGGGCAAGAGCCGCGG
>NZ_VJWX01000805.1 GCF_007713715.1 Amycolatopsis rhizosphaerae | reverse complement strand
CACCCACCCCGAGGAACTGGGGGAACACCACGCAAGGACACACCCGCTGGGGCAGAACGTCGACCGCTTTGGGGCGGCCGGGTTGCCCTGCCTCGGCGTCGACACCCCGGGAGCGGGTCATGTCGGTAGGTTGGCCGGCATGCGCAGTGACGATCTTCCGGTCGAGGTCAGTCGGAGTGTGGAGCTGTTCCTGGCGGCCGCCGACGAGTTGTCGCCGGGCTTGGTCACCGGCTTCTACCTGGTCGGATCGGTAGCCTTGGGCGACTTTCATCCCCGTGGTGCCGGTCGCGGTCGGCTCAGCACGGCTAGCGACATCGACTTCGTCGCGGTGACCGACCGCCGCCTGGAGCCCGAGTCTCGGGAGACGGCAGCGGTGGCCGAGGCGCACGCCCGCACCGTGAACCGGTTCCCCCGGCCGCACTTTGATGGTGCAGTGCTCACCTGGAGCGACCTTGCCACCGGCCCGGATGACTGTCCCGACGTTCCCTGCGCGCAGGAAAGCCGGTTCACACCGGCCGGACGGTCCGGCGTCAACCCGGTGATGTTCTGCGAGCTGGCCTGGCACGGGATCGCGGTACGCGGGCCACAACCGGCTGAGGTGAACCTCTGGGCCGACCAAGATGCCCTGCGCGCGTTCACCGTCGACAATTTGCGCACCTACTGGCGGCCGTGGTGGCAGCAGAAACGGCAGCGCAGCGCCCTGTCCCTCGCCATCGGGCTCAGTGCCTGGTTCCCGGTGTGGGCAGTTCTCGGTGTGAGCCGGCTGCACCACCTGCTCGCCACCGGAACGATGACCTCCAAATGCGGTGCCGGCCGGTATGCCCAGAAAGAGTTCGACCCGCGCTGGCAGCGCATCATCGCCGAAAGCCTGAGCCTGCGCACCGATGGCGCCGAAGGCCGCCGGAGCTATCGCAACCCGCTGGCCCGCCGCCGCGACACCCTCGCCTTCCTGGACACCACCATCGACGCGGCGCTCGCGCTGCCAGCCAAGCCCTGACCGAAGCACGCTCCGGACCGGTCTGTGTGGCACGCTTCGGATCTCGAAACGGCCAGTTGACCGAGGACGGCACCCGGCATGCCCACTGTGAACCCGGATGCGGGGCGGTGCCGGCGAACCGGGCGGATGTCCATCACGAAGCAATCGGCTTGACCGCGGCTATCTCCGTCGCGAGCCCGATCCCGGCGATGCGCGTCGCGAGCGACTGTCGGTGACGCCGCTGGGGCACGAGGTCATGCGAGAAGGCGAGCGCGTGTTCAACCTGCTGCGGTCTCGCTTTCAACGCCGGATCGGCAAGTCCGAACTGGCGGCTCGGCCGCGGGACGGCCGAGGAGCGCGCGCGAGCAGACGAGCCTCGAGGGCATGCTGGCGGCCGAGGCCGACACGCAGGTGGAGCTACTGGCCGGGCCACAGTTCGCCGAGGGACGAGCGGCCTTTCTCGAACGCCGCCCCCCGGACTTCGTCAGTGGTCGACCGGCCTTTGCCACCACCGGTCCGCCGGACCCTCCGCCGGCAACCCCTGGCGTAACCGGTCAGGTGCTTGACGGCGTGGCTGGTTGATCTTCTTGGTGGCTCGTCGATCACGGTGTCGGAGTTGCGGGATGCGGTGGAGTCTCCGCGGGCTGAAGTCGCTGATCCGAAGCGGCGGTTGGGGCAGTATGGGGC
>NZ_VJWX01000804.1 GCF_007713715.1 Amycolatopsis rhizosphaerae | reverse complement strand
GTGATGTCCTCGGGGTTCGGGTCCGGCACGGCGGGCGGTGCGGGCATGTCCGGACCGTTCGGCGGCACCGGAACCGGCACCGGGAACCTGACCGCCAGCGGTTACGGCACGACCGGTGTGGCCGGTGGGACAGCCGGTGGCGCGGCCGCGGCGGCCGGTCTGACGGGTGCGAGGGGTGCCGGCCCGATGGGCATGTCCCCGATGGGCGCCGGTGGCGCCAGGCCGGGCGAGGGCGACGGCGAGCACCGCAACCGCTACACCGAGGGGCTCGGTCTCGACTTCCTCGACGATGTACCGCCGGCGTATCCACCGGTGTTCGGCGAATGAAGGGGGAACCGTGGCCTGGCGCGTGAGCACGCTCGACGGGATGGTGCTCTCCCATCTGGAATTCGACCTGCTGTGGGAGGAGCTCGAACTCGGCGACCACCCGTACCCGCTGGAAGTCCGCTCACACGGGTTCACCATGGACGAGCGCGACGAGCTCGGCGAGCAGGCGTTCGCGACGCTCACGCAGGCCGGGTTGATCGACGGCGATGCCCTCGATCCCGGCCTCGAAGAGCGACTCGGTTTGCTTGTCCGGCCAAGGCTTTCGGTCGACGCACTGCTGATCGGCGAGGTGCCGTTGCGCGTGCTGGCCGCCGCGGGCACGCGGGAAGCGGTGCTGGCCGTGCTCGATCATGCCGAGCTCGCCCTGCGTCCGTTCCCGCCGGACCAGTTGATCGGCACGGTGGCCGAGGTGGTGGGCGATCTTCCGGCAGGCCCCGGCGGGGCGGTGCGGCTGCCCCGGCAGGTGTTCTCGGACGCGATGAAAGCGTTCGCCGAGAGGGGGCATTCGGGGTTCGAATGGACGCTGTCGCAGGCCGGTGTCAGCGGCCGGGCGACACGCGCACTGTCGACATTGGCGGATTCGCCCCGCACCTGTTCCGGTCAGCTCGCGGCCAACGGGCCCCGCGGCCGGTCGCCGGTCCTGACCCTGCTCGACACCGAAGCGGGCCGCTACGGGCTCAGTGTGGACGCCAGGGCAGGCACGCAGTGGGTCACCGTCACCCCGGCGGACACGAACTGGCTGGTCGACCGGCTGGCCGAGGCAGTCGACCGGGTCCGCTAGGCGTGTGGCCGGAATGTCCAAAAAGGACGTATCGATTGGGGCGCGCCAGTTTTCCGGTTTCGCCCTCGGGGCCCGCGATGTACCGCTATCGTCAGGCCTTGAAACAGCGGGGCAGCCGATGGGTCGGAGACCACCGCACCGCCCCTCCAGGGAAGGTCGATTCTCTACGAAGGTGGCTGTATGAGCACCCTGACAGCGGAGCAGATCGCGCAGCACGCCTACCAGGCCGGCTTCCGCGGTGATGCACTGACCACCGCCGTGGCCGTGGCGCTCGCCGAGTCCGGCGGGAACACGCGCGCGCACAACGGCACACCGCCGGACAACTCCTACGGGTTGTGGCAGGTCAACATGCTGGGGTCGATGGGGCCTGCCCGCAGGCACCAGTTCAACCTCGATTCGAACGACGAACTGTTCGACGCCGACGAGAACGCCAAGGCGGCCTACGCCATTTCCAACCACGGCAAGTCCTTCGGGCCGTGGTCCACCTACACCAACGGTGCGTACCGCAAGCACCTGGCCGAGGCGCGCAAGGCGGCACAACACGTCACCGAGCACCAC
>NZ_VJWX01000803.1 GCF_007713715.1 Amycolatopsis rhizosphaerae | reverse complement strand
GTCGAACGGTCTCGGCCATGGAGGCACCGTAAAATTCCGGGGAGTGATCGTGAGCATCGACATCACGCGTCTGTTCTGACGCCTTCCCGCATCCGGTTCCGGCCGTTCCGGCCCTGACCGGCTTTTTTCCTTTCTCACCGTGTGATTCGCGGCGGGCCGACGCGGCCCGGCCGCCGCTTCACGCTGCCGTTTTCCCGTCATTCGTGAGGAGTTTCTTCTTGCCCGAAAACCGTAATCCCCATGTGCGTCCGGCGTCGCGAGTAAGCGGATTCAACCAATCCGTGGTCGACGAGTTTCGCGCCCATTCCGGCCGGGTCGGCGGGCCGTTCGCCGGGGGCGACCTGCTGCTGCTCACCACGGTGGGCGCCCGGTCCGGCCTCGAACAGACCTCGCCGCTGGCCTATGTCCGCGACGGCGACCGGCTGCTGGTGGTCGGCTCCGCGGGAGGTGCCCCGCGGCATCCCGCGTGGTACCACAACCTGCTCGCCCACCCGATGGCCCGGGTGGAGCTGGGGAGCGAAACCTTCGGCGCGGTCGGCGTTCCGGCCGAAGGCGCCGAACGGGACCGGCTGTTCGCCCTGATCGTGGAGCGGGCCCCCGGGTTCGCCGACTACCAGGCCAAAGTGGACCGGACGCTGCCCGTCGTGATCCTCGAGCGCGCCCACACCGAATCCGGCGAGGCCCGCACGCTCGGCGCCAAACTCGTCGAGATCCACGGCTGGTTGCGCGGTCAGCTCGCCCGGGTCCGCGCCGAGGCCGACACCTACTTCGCCGACCGGGACAACGGCGCCTCGCCCGCCGCGCTCGGTTTGCGGATCCGCCAGCACTGCCTGGCCTTCTGCGAGTCGCTGCGCTTCCACCACGAGGGGGAGGACGCGGTGATGCTGCCCGGCCTGGAGCGGGGGCATCCCCGGCTGCGGGAGGTGATCGAGCGCCTGCGCGCCGAGCATCGCGTGGTGGCGCGGATCCGCGGTGAACTGGAGGCTCTGCTGGCGGGAGTGGGTTCCGCCGATCCGGACCGGTTCCGGACGGAACTGGACCGCATGTCCCGCGAGCTGGAGGCGCACCTGGACTACGAAGAGGAGGAACTGATCCCGGTGCTGGATGCGGTCCCGTTCCCGCCCGCGGCGGGCTGAGAGTCTACTGTGGACCGTCGGGGAGGGTGATCCACAGCAGGAGGTAGATCAGGAACTGCGGCCCGGGCAGCAGGCAGGACAGCACGGCCAGCAGCCGGACCGTGCCGGGCCGCCAGCCCAGCCGTTCGGCGATCCCGCCGCACACGCCCGCGAGCACGCGGTTCTCCCGGGACCTGGTCAGCCGCTTCGTCGGTGTGGTCATGGGTCCACTGTGCCGGAGCCGGGGGCGGGCCCGCATCGGGGATTCCCCGGAGATCCCGGCTTCAGGGGTGCTCGGAGATCAGCACGGCGTGGGTGCCGGGCTCCAGTGCCTGGAACACGTGGGGCACGTCGCCCGGGTAGGCGAGGTAGTCGCCGGGGAAGAGTTCGACCGGTTCCCCGGCGACGCCGGCCATCGCCCGCCCCGCGGCGAGCACGAGGTGTTCGACCACACCGGGCAGGTGGGGTGCGGATTCCCGGCGGGGACCGGGCTCGGCCGTGACGCGGTAGACGTCGCGGCGGACGTGTGGCGGGCAGGCGGCCAGCAGGGTGGCGGTGTAGTC
>NZ_VJWX01000802.1 GCF_007713715.1 Amycolatopsis rhizosphaerae | reverse complement strand
GACCGCCGGTCGACCATGCCCACCGCCGACGTCACCGTGGTGATGCCGGTACGGGACTTCGACGGCCCGCTGCCCGCCGGGCGCACCGTGGTGGTCGACGACGGCTCACGGATCCCCATCGAGGGCGCCGCCCACCGCCACGAGACGGCGCGCGGCCCCGCCGCCGCCCGCAACACCGGCTGGCGCACCGTGACCACGGAACTGGTCGCCTTCCTCGACGCCGACACCGAACCGGTGCCCGGCTGGCTGGAAACCCTCCTGCCGCATTTCGAAGATCCCGCCGTGGCCGCGGTCGCGCCGCGCGTGCGCAGCGTGCCGGGGCCCTCCGCGCTCGCCCGGTACGAGCGGGTCCGCTCGGCGCTGGACCTCGGCCCGGACCCGGCCCCGGTGCGGCCCGGCGGTCGCGTCACCTACCTGCCCACCGCCGCGCTGGTGGTGCGCACGTCCGCGCTGCGCGAGGCCGGGGGGTTCGACGAGGGCCTGCGCTACGGCGAGGACGTGGACCTGATCTGGCGGCTCGTCGCGCACGGTCACCGGGTGCGGTACGAGCCCGCCGCGGAGGTGCTGCACGCGCCGAGACCGACCTGGCGGGCCTGGCTGGAACAGCGGTTCCGTTACGGCACTTCGGCGGCGCCGCTGGCCCGGCGGCACGGGCGCCGGACGGTGGCGCCCGTGCGCGTCTCCGGCTGGACGGCGCTGGTGTGGGGGCTGGCGGCGGCGGGACGGCCCCTGCCCGCGGCGGCCCTCGCGCTGGGCACCGCCGCCCTGCTGCCCCGCAAACTGCGGCCGGTCGGCCTGCCCGCACGCCGGTCGCTGCCGATCGCGCTGCGGGGACACCTCGGCGCCGGGCACTACCTCGCCGAGGCGCTCACCCGCACCTGGGGACCGCTCGCGATACCGGTGCTCGCGGCCCGGCGGAAGGGGCGGGTCGTGCTCGCCCTGGCGCTGGCACGCCACCTGCGGGAGTGGGCGGTGCGCAGGCCCGGCCTCGATCCGGTGCGCTGGCTCCTCGCCCGTGTCGCCGACGACCTCGCGTACGGGGCGGGGGTGTGGCGCGGCTGTGCCCGTGAGCGCACGGTCGCGCCGCTGATCCCCGATCTGTCGTCCTGGCCGGGCAAACCATGACCGGACTGTCCGGGCTGAGCTGGCCCGAACTGACCGGCCCCCGGCTGCTCGCGGTGCCGCTCGGCGCCGTCGAGCAGCACGGGCCCCATCTGCCGTTCACCGTGGACACCGAGATCGCGGTGGCCCTGTGCGAGCGGCTCGCCCTCCGCCGCGCGCGGGTCGTGGTCGCTCCCGCCCTGCCCTACGGTTCCAGTGGAGAACACGCCGGTTTCGCCGGGACGCTGTCCATCGGGCAGGAAGCCACCGAAACGGTGCTGGTGGAACTGGTGCGCTCGGCCGACGCGTTCGCGGGCGTGGTGCTGGTGTGCGCGCACGGCGGCAACGCGGTTCCGGTGCGGCGCGCGGTGGCGAAACTGCGGTACGAGGGCCGGAACGTGGCCGCCTGGTTCCCGCGAGGTTCCGGCGACGACTCCCACGCCGGGCACACCGAGACCTCGGTGATGCTCGCCCTGCGCCCGTCCGCCGTCCGCCGCGACCGGCTTGCCCCCGGGAACACCTCACCGCTGCCGAGCCTGATCGACGAACTCCGGGCGGGCGGGGTCCGCGCGGTCAGCGAGAGCGG
>NZ_VJWX01000801.1 GCF_007713715.1 Amycolatopsis rhizosphaerae | reverse complement strand
CGGTTCGGTACCCGGCTATTGGGTGCGGGCCGCCGCCGAGCGTTACGCCGCGAACCGCCACGACCGGCCCGGCCCCCGGCCGAAGCCCGAGCACTGAAACCCCGAACCCAGCGAGGTCTGTACCAGTGAGGTCTGCACCAGGGGAACGACTCGCGAACATCCTGGACCACGGTTGGGCCGCCGAAGGATCAGAAGTAGGCGAGCATCGACACTGAGAAATCCGGAGTGAACTCGATCCGCTTCGGCGGCCGGTAGTTCCCGCAGCAGAAAGTCATCGGGGATTTCCAGGCGGTACCTGCTCAGGTAGTACAGCGAATCGACCCGCCAAATCCAGACGCCGTCGGAGATGAGTGACGGCGCGCTCATGATCTGTTCACCGGGTTCGATCAGGTCAGGCAGCGATCCGTTCCGTGAACGACTCGAAGATCGAAGGCAGTTCGTCGTGCCGGCCCGGCCCGTGGGTGCGGGCCAGGCCGGCACGGCCGACCGGGATCAGGAGAGCAGAAGGCCCTTCAACTGGCTCTGCCGGGCGCACCATTGAGCGGTGGCCGGCACCAGCGCCAGAATGAGGACGGCGATCGCCAGGATCGCCGCGAGGGGCCCGACCGCGAGGTAGACGAAAGCGCCTTCCATGCGCCAAATATGGTGGCCTTTGTACAGCTGGAGGACGGTGACGACGGTGATGAGCACCTGCGCGATCACCAGCCCACCGCCGACCGACAGGAGCACTCGCCCCGCCGACCTGCCCGCCAGCAGCAATGAAGCACCGATTCCGAGCAGCACCGCCTCCGCCAGCGAGGGCATGAGGTGCAGAACCAGCAACAGCGGGTAGCTGGCGCGCCCGGTGAGCAGGACGGCGAAATCCGGGTAAACACCAAACAGCGCCAGACAAGCACAGGACAGGCCGAGGACACCCGCGGCCATCGCCGTGCCGCTGCTCGGCTGCCAGGGACGAGGAGCGAACGGCCCCACCCCCATGCCCGGCACGAAACCCTGCGGGACGGGGTTGTGCTGGACCGCGGTCATCGCGACGGTCTGTCCGGTGGCCGGCTCCGGCAGGTCGAGCAGGGTCAGCGCCTGGCCGGTCGTCATGCGCTTCTCGGGATCCTTCGCGAGCAGCCCCATGATCAGTGGCGCGAGCCGGCCCGCGCGCTGCGGGGGTGCGACTTCGCCGAACAGCACCGCACTCAGCGATTCCGCGCTGGTGTCGCGCCGGAACGGCGACACCCCCTCCACGGCCTGGTACAGCGTGACGCCCAGCGAGAAGAGGTCGCTCGCGGGCAGGCCGTCCTGTCCCTGGGCCCGTTCGGGGGCGAGGTACTCGACGGAGCCGATCACGCTGTCGGTGGCGGTCAGTGCGGTGTCGGCGTGGTGCTTGGCGATCCCGAAGTCGGTGAGCAGGAAACGCCCGTCTTCGGTCAGCAGCACGTTGGCCGGCTTGATGTCCCGGTGCACCATCCCGGCCTCGTGGACGGCGGCCAGCGCCTGCAGCAGGCTCCGGGCCAGCACGGCCGCCTGGTCGGCGGGCAAGGGCCCGTGCGCCTCGACGTGTTCCGCCAGCGACTGCCCCCGCACCAGTTGCATGACCATCCAGGGAATCCCGTCCTCGACCACTACGTCGTGGACGGCCACGATGCCCGGGTGGTCACGGAGCCGGGCGGCGTTGCCCGCTTCCCGCACGGCGCGGGCCAGACGCTCGGCCTGTTC
>NZ_VJWX01000800.1 GCF_007713715.1 Amycolatopsis rhizosphaerae | reverse complement strand
GGGACGAGTTCGCCGTGGTCAACTTCCACGTCCGCAGCCCGGAAGACGTCCGGGCACTGGCGAAGCACCTGCGCGCGAGCCTGGCCGCCCCGATCACGGTCAGCGGGCGTGAGCTGCACATCGACGCGAGCATCGGGATCGTGGTCGCGGATCCGTCGGACACCCGCCGTGCCGAAGACCTGATCCGCGACGCGGATGTCGCGATGTACCAAGCGAAAACCACCGGGCCGGGCCGCTACGAGTTCTTCGACGTGGCACTGCGGGAACGGCTGCAGCGCAGGCTCCGCCTGGAACAGGACCTGCGCCGCGCGGTGCTGAACGAGGAACTGTGGGTCGCCTACCAGCCGGTGGTGGAACTGGCCACCGGGCGCACCGTCGGGGTCGAGGCGCTGCTGCGGTGGAACCAGCCGGTCCTGGGCGTGATCTCCCCGGTCGAATTCATCCCGCTGGCCGAAGAAAGCGATCTCATCAACAAGATCGGCATCCAGACGCTGCAGACGACCACGCGCGACATGGCCAAGCGGCGCCGGGAACTGGGGCTCGACCTCCAGGTCGCGGTGAACCTTTCCGCGCGCCAGCTCGACGATCCCGATCTCCTCGTCACGGTGGAACGCGCGCTGCACCGGGCGATGCTGCCACCCGAAGCGCTGTGCCTGGAGATCACCGAAACGACGCTGATGCGCGACCCGGCCGGGGCGGCGATGAAACTGCAGGCGTTGCGGCGGCTCGGCGTCAGCCTCGCCATCGACGATTTCGGAACCGGCTACGCCTCGCTCGCGCAGTTGCTGCGGCTGCCACTGGACGTGCTCAAAATCGATCAGTCCTTCGTGCGGGAGCTCGGCCACTCACGGGAAGCCGAAGGCATCGTGGGCGGCATCGTCGCGATGGCGCACTCGGTGGGCCTCATCGTGATCGCCGAAGGTGTGGAAACCGCGCGTCAGGCCAAGATTCTGCGCCGCCTCGGCTGCGACCAGGCACAGGGCTACTACTTCGGCCGTCCGGAGTCGACCAAGAGCTGGCTGCCACCCGCCGCATGACTGTCGCGATAGGACAGTCCACGACACACGGTCCATCCGCGGCCGTTTCGTTCACGCGATAGTGCCTCGTTTCGCGCTTTCACCGCGTGTCGCGGCGTTCCGTTTTGACAGTCCAAACGGAACTGATGGAAGCTGCCCCTGCTCATCCGGACGACAGGCCCGGCGGCGTTTCGCCCCCGGCTCCCAGTAAGCGGGGTCGCGGGAGCGCCGGGTTCCGCCAGTCACGGGCAGCGCATCATGCCGTTTCTCGAAAGAGGTGATCCGTGTTGAACAACTCCGTTCGCGCGGCCGTGGCCGGAACTCTGGTCACCGCCGGCTTGCTCAGCGGCACCGCGGGTGTCGCGGAAGCCCAGACACCCGCGCGGGCCGAGAGAGTGCAGGCGCCGGCCGTGCCCGTGCTGTGCTCCACAGTGGACCAGCTGGAAGGACTGCTGAACACCCTGGCTGGCACCGCCGACCCCGCGGTGATCGACGCCACGCTCGCGCAGGTGATCGCCCTGCTCCAGCAGCTGCCCTCGCCCGTGGTCCCGCCCGCACTACTGCCCGTCTACCAGTGGCTGGTGGGCAACCTGCAGCTCCTGCGCTCGCTGGTCGCCGCACTGCCGCTGCCCCTGGTGACCGGCATCGTCAACGACCTCGCCCGGCACCTGGCCGCCGCACTGGAGAACGTGGCCTGCAC